>JAAYYA010000203.1 GCA_012515595.1 Actinomycetales bacterium | reverse complement strand
GCCGGGTTGCACCGCTCCACATAGCCCACGCACCCGACCAGGCCGGCCTCCTCGAAGGCCGCCGCGACGGCCTCCCCCTCGGCCACCGTGGCCGCGATCGGCTTCTCGATCATCGCGTGGACCCCCGCGGCCGCCAGGGCCAGCCCGACCTGCTCGTGCAGGTAGGTCGGCACCGCCACCATCGCCGCGTCGATGCCCGCGGCGATCAGCGCCTCCACGTCGGGGAGCACCTCCAGCTCCCGGGCCACCCCGTGCGCGTCGCCGTGCGCGTCGGCGACCGCGACCAGCTCCATCCCCTCCACCTCACGGATCACCCGCGCGTGGTGCCGGCCCATCGAGCCCAGGCCGATCAGCCCCATCCGGATCGGCTGTCCCTCCGGGATCACCCCACTGGTCACCGTCTGGCCGGTCGCATCCTGCCCCTGCCCGCCCATCAGGACCCCGCCCCCACGACGGCGGCCACCGCCGCGGCGATGCGCTCCAGGTCACCCTCGCTCAACGACGGGTGCACCGGCAGGCTGATCACCTCGGCCGCGGCCCGCGCCGTCTCCGGCAGCTCGTGGGCCGGGGCGAACCGGTGCAACGAGACCAGCTGGTGGTTCGGGATCGGGTAGTACACCCCGCACCCCACCTTGTGCTCCTCCCGCAACGCCGCCACCACGCCGTCCCGCTCCGCACCCGAGGCCCCGGCCAGCCGGATCGTGTACTGGTGGTAGACGTGCGTGCAGCCCTCCCGCACCGGCGGCACCACCACCCCCGCGACACCACCCAGCGCCCCGTCCAGCCACGCCGCGTTCGCCTGCCGCTTGGCCGTCCAGGCCCCGACCTTGGTCAGCTGCACCCGCCCGATCGCCGCGTGGATGTCGGTCATCCGGTTGTTCAGGCCGACGATCTCGTTGGCGTACTGCTGCTCCATCCCCTGGTTGCGCAGCAACCGGATGCCGCGGGCGATCTCCTCGTCCTCGCAGGCCACCATCCCGCCCTCCCCCGAGGTCATGTTCTTCGTCGGGTACAGGCTGAACATCGCGAAGGTGCCGAAACTGCCCACCGGTGCCCCGTCATACTGCGCCCCGTGCGCCTGCGCGGCGTCCTCGAACAGCTGCACGCCGGCCTCGTCCGCGACCTCCTGCAGCCCCCGCATGTCGGCCGGGTGACCGTACAGGTGCACCGGCATGATCGCCGCCGTCGCATCCGTGATCGCGGCCCGCACGCTCTCCGGGGCCAGGTTGAACGTGTCCGGCTCGATATCGGCGAAGACCGGCGTCGCCCCGGTCAGGGCCACCGAGTTCGCCGTCGCCGCGAACGTGAACGAGGGCACGATCACCTCATCCCCCGCCCCGATCCCCGCCGCGAGCAGCCCCAGGTGCAGCCCCGAGGTGCCCGAGTTCACCGCCACGCACGTGCGCCCCCCGACCAGCGCCTCCGCGAACTCGGTCTCGAACGCCGCGACCTCCGGACCCTGGGCGACCATCCCCGAGCGCATCACCCGGTCCACCGCCGCACGCTCCTCCTCCCCGATGATCGGCTTCGCCGCCGGGATCATGGCCGGTTCACTCATGTCGTCACCTTCCGCAGGGTCTGCTCGTGCTCTTCGTATGTCGTGCCGGTCACCAGGCAGGACCAGCGGCCGCCACCGTCGTCCTGCAGCGGGTGCCCGGCCTCGCCGACCCACCCGATCCGTCGGGCGGGGACGCCCGCGACGAGCGCGTGGTCGGGCACGTCCTTGGTCACCACGGCCCCGGCCGCCACGGTCGCCCACTGCCCGATCGTCACCGGGGCCACGCACACCGCGCGGGCCCCGACGGAGGCGCCGCGCCGGATGGTGACGCCGACCGCCTCCCAGTCGGAGGCGCTCTTCAGGCTGCCGTCGGGGTTGATCGCCCGGGGGAAGGTGTCGTTGGTCAGGACCACCGCGGGGCCGATGAAGACCCCGTCCTCGAGCACGGCAGGCTCGTAGACCAGGGCGTAGTTCTGCACCTTGCAGTGGTCGCCCAGCCGCACCCCGGTGCCGATGTAGGCCCCACGCCCGATGATGCAGCCCTTCCCGAGGACGGCTCCCTCCCGGACCTGGGCGAGGTGCCAGACCGACGAGCCGTCACCGACGGTGGCCTCGTCGGAGACCTCTGCGCTGTCGACGATGCGCGTCGCCACCGATGTCCTCCAGGATGTGCGTGCGGGCGTGGGAGACAATGCACACATGAGCCTAACGCCACCGGACGCCGGTCCGATCGAGGACGCGTGGCTCGTCATACCTCTGTACAACGAGTCCACGGTGCTCGGCGAGGTGATCGCGGAGGCCCGCAAGACCTTCCCGCACGTGGTGTGCGTCGACGATGCGTCGACCGACGGGTCCGGGGCGGTGGCCCGGCGGGCGGGGGCCGCCCTGGTGACCCACCCGTTCAACCTCGGCCAGGGCGCGGCGCTGCAGACGGGCATCGACTACGTCCTGGAGGCCACCGACGCGGAGTATGTCGTGACCTTCGACGCCGACGGCCAGCACCGGGTGGAGGACGCGGCCGCGATGGTCCGGCGGGCGCGGGAGGAGGACGTCGCGATCGTCTTCGGCTCGCGCTTCCTGGACGGTCGGACCAAGCCAGGCCTCCTGCGGCGCATCATCCTCAAGGGTGCCGTCTGGATCACCAACCAGCAGACCGGCCTGCGGCTCTCCGACGCGCACAACGGGCTGCGCGTCATCCGGCGGGACGCCGCCGAGGGCCTGCACCTAGCGCAGAACCGGATGGCCCACGCCACGGAGATCGTGCTGCAACTGTCCCGGACCAAGCTGCCGTGGGTGGAGCACCCGGTGCTCATCGTCTACACCGACTACTCCCGCGCCAAGGGCCAGTCCCTCATCAACTCCGTCAACATCCTGATCGACACGATCATCAAGTGAGGACCCGCCAAGAAAGGAAGGGCCGATGCTGGACCAACCGCTGATCAAGGTCATCCTGCTCGTCGGCATCGTCGGGGTCACCGTGCTGCTGACCCGCTCGACCGCGGGCGCCCGGCACCAGGCGGTGCGGCGATTGCTGCTGGTCGGCTTCGTCCTCCTGGCGGCGATGGCCATCCTGTTCCCGCCGCTGCTGACCCAGGTCGCCCGGTTCGTGGGGGTCGGGCGCGGCGCCGACCTGCTGCTCTACGGGCTGACGATCACGTTCCTGGGCTACGTTGCCGCCAGCTATCGTCGGATGCGCCAGCTGGAGCAGCAGAACACCATCCTGGCCCGGCAGCTCGCCCTCAACCACGCCGTCCACGAGGCGCGCCACCGACCGAAGGAGTCCTGATGACCGACGAGCAGAGCAGCGCCCACGACCAGATCCAGTCCTTCTGGGACGACGCCCGGCTCCGCGCGAAGGTCAACCGCGTGCCGGGCTATCTCGGGGTCAACGCCCGCGAGTCCCTCGCTCCCCCGGTGTGGTCCTTCGGCGCCGGCCCGGACGACGCGGACGAGCTCCTGGCGCTGGTGCTGGCCGGCACCAAGACCGCGACGTCCTCAGCGGTCCGGGACTACGAGGACGGCGAGGAGGTCATGCCGTCCGAGGGGGACCTGTCGATCATCACCGACGGCGCCGGGCACCCCCGCGCCCTGATCCAGACCACCAAGGTGCGTGAGGTCCCCTTCGGCGAGGTTGACGCCGAGCACGCCGCCGCCGAGGGCGAGGGCGACCTGAGCCTGGACCACTGGCGCGACGTCCACCGTCGCTTCTTCGAGCGCTCCGCCGGCGGCGAGCCGGTCACCGACGACATGCCCGTCCTGCTCGAGGAGTTCTCGGTGCTCTACGCCGGCGACCACTAGACGACCGAGCGCGCCGCGTGGCGCTCCCACACCCCACCAAGCGCGCTCCCCTGCGTTGAGCAGAAATGGTCGCGCGGAACGTGTCGCATGCGCCATCTTCCACGCGACCAAAAGCGCTATGCGCTGCTCGGGCAGCCCTCCTGAGGCCCCCATGCGCCCGGATGCCCGTGAGGCCGCCACCCCACGCGCCCGGTCACCCCTGAGACCGCCACCCCAGGCGCCCGGTCACCCCTGAGACCGCCACCCCACGCGCCCGGTCACCCCTGAGACCGCCACCCCACGCGCCCGGTCGCCCCTGAGACCGCCACCCCACGCGCCCGGTCGAGTGTCACAGTTCGTCGAGGGTCAGCAGCACGAGGGCACTGGTCCAGGCCAGCGGGGCCGGGCCGCCGGCCAGGCCGTCCGGGCCGACCTTCTCCGGCAGCGAGCCGCCTGGAGCGCGGTGCGCCTCCAGCCAGTCCAGCCAGTGGCGCGCGATGTCGTCCTGACCGTCGGCGGCTGCGGTGAAGGCCACGAGCGCGACCTCGGGCGTCCAGCTCACGCCGTCCTGCTTCCACGCGGTCCCCGGCGCCAGACCGCCGGCCGGGCGCAGAGCCCCCTCCTGATAGCCGAGCCAGGCCGCGCGCGCCCCCGGCAGCGGTTCCGGGTCGAACGGCGGCAGCAGCATCGCGGTCGCTGCGTCGAGACCACCGCCGTCACCGCCCCGCTCGAAGTCCGGGCCGAACGACTCCCCCAGCACGTCCCGGAAGTCGCGCGCAGCCGCTCCGACCGCGGTTGCCCGGTCCACCGACCCCGCGGCCTCGTAGTCCGCAGCCGCGGACCGCAGCCCCAGCGCCAGCGGTGCGTTCGCCCCCAGCAGCCGGTCGAAGGTGGCCCGCTCCCAGTAGTCCGGGCTCGCCGCGGCCAGCCGCGATCCGCCACCCGTCGCGCGCAGCACCTGGTCCGTGCACCGGTCCCGGAGGTCGCCCACCGACACCGGGAGGTCGGTGACCAGCCCGGTCTCCCGCACGGCCCACAGCACCCAGCCGCATCCGTCGACCTGCGCCCCGCGGGCGTCCACGACCACGCGCTCACCGTCCGGCCGGTACCGCGCGTCAAAGCCGTAGAGCGGGTCGAGGTAGAGGCCGGACGTCAGCTCCAGCAGCCGAGCAGCCTCCGCCGCGTGCCCGGTCCTGGCCAGCGCCACGGCCACGAACGCGCCGTCGCGCGGCCAGAAGTACTCCCAGTTGGGCGCGGGTCCCGCCACCGGCAGGAGTCCGTCGCCCAGCCCGGCTGTCATCAGGTGCAGGTCCCAGAGCGCGACCCGGGCCATCTCCTCGTATGCCGTGCCCTCGCCGGGGACGCTCCCCTCACCGACCCAGGCGCGCACCTCCGGGCCAGGAGCGTCGGCCCCGTGGAAGCCCGTCCCGAGGAGCTCCCCCTGCGGCGCCGGCAGCGTCGCCGCCGCGATCTCCTCGGGATCGCCCGAGGGCCGCAGCGCCACCGCCACCACCAGGGCCAGGACCGTCACGGTGACGCCCGGAGCCAGCACCCGCACGGGCCGGCTCCACCTGGCCAGCAACCCGCGCAGGAGAACACCCGACCACCCGAGGAGCGCACCGACGGCCAGCCCGATCCAGGCGTGCGCCACGTCCCGGGCGGAGGCGACCTGACCGACCCAGGGCACGGCATACTGCCAGACCTCGACCAGCACCGGGAGCACCGCGGCGAGGGCGAGCCACCGGCCCCGCCGGCACAGCAGGGCACCGGCCAGGACCATCGGCACGACGAGCAGCAGCCGGGGGTCGGCCTGACCCCACGCCCAGGGCCAGAGCAGGTGGTCCAGGCGCGGGTCGAAGGTACGACCGAGACCGCTGAGCGGGCCGCCCCGCGGGGGCAGCACCGTCAGGGCCAGGTAGGCACCCATGGCCAGGGCGCCGGCCCAGGCCGTCCATCGGGTGAGTGTCGACATCGCAGGACGACGGTATGTCGTGCGGCACGGGATCCTGCCACCCCGAGTCCAGTCGTGACCAGATCGTCACCTGGCGGCCAGACAGAGTCCGCGGCACTATCCGCCGAAGAGCACGTCGTCCGGCGGGAACCTCGGGCACGTCTCGTCGAGCTCGGCGGGCACCGGGTCGCCCTTGACGGCATACTCCGGCAGCCACATGGAACCCGGCCCCCGGTAGTCGTTGACGAACTCCTCCAGCGTGGGCACGTCGTCCACCACGTGTCCGTGCTCGGTGTAGCAGGGGATGGTCTCCGCCAGGAACCACGCGTGCACCTGGGCCAGTTGCTGGCGGGTGAGCGGCTGCTCGTGCTCCAGGGCCCGGGGGTACTGCGCCCGGCACGTGTAGTCCGCCAGCGCGTGCTCCTCCTCCTGCCCCTCGGGGACCACCGCCGTGACGGACCCGCCGCTGACCTCGGGCGGGAAGCCGGCCGCCGTCAGGCACTCGGCGTGGACCGTGCCCCACTCCTGGTCGTCCACCTCGCGGACCAGCTCCACCTCGAGGGCCTCACCCCCGAGCCCGGACTCCTGCCACAGCGCGGCCAGCTGGTCCTCCCGGCTGATCCCGGACCGCTCCGGGCCCGCTGCGCGGGCCGCCACCGGCTCGGTCGGGTCGGGTCCGGTGCTCTCTCCGGGCGCGGCCTCCACCCCGTCGGACGTGCCCTCCCCTGACGCCTCCCCGTCCGACGGCGGGGTCGTGCTGGCCCTCTCCTCCGCAGGGGTCTCACCCGTGCAGCCGGAGAGCAGGACGGTGCCCGTCACCCCCGCGATCAGGACCTTCCACGGCACCGTGGACGTCATGGGACCACTCCTCACCGCCACCCACGGGATGTCGGAGCGTTCCGGACCGCTCCGGTGGCGTTGACGGAGCCTACCGTCCCCGTGGCCAGCCGGGGCTCAGCGCGCCAGGGCGGCCCGGACGAAGGGCACGACCTGGTCGATCCCCTCGGGCAGCATGACGATCGTGTAGTGGTTGACGTCCTCGATCATCGCGACCTCGAGGTCGGGGTGCTCGCCGGTCCAGCGCTCGACGGCGGCGTCGGGATACAGCGGCGGCACCTCGTCCATCAGGCCGCGCGGCGCGAGCAGCCAGGCCGCCCGGTGCCGACGGTTGGCCAGGGCGTGCACCAGCGAGTCGCCGTCGACCAGCTCGCGGATGTCCTCGTTGAGCGCCTCGACCCGGGTCGCCGGCCGCAGACCAGCCCCCTCGGGCACCAGGTCGTAGTCGACGTAGGCGCTGGTCAGGTCCGTCCAGTCCTGGAAGGCGGGGTGGCTGCGCCACATCTCGCGGTATGTCGTGCGGTCCGGGAAGGTCATCGCCAGCCGCTCGGCCGCGGGGCCCAGGATCGCCATGGACATGTCCTCCGGGGCCACCCCGGGCGGCGGGATCAGCGGCATGCCGCCGTCGACCAGGACCAGCT
Organism: Actinomycetales bacterium; assembly: GCA_012515595.1. Lineage (GTDB taxonomy): Bacteria > Actinomycetota > Actinomycetes > Actinomycetales > Dermatophilaceae > Ornithinicoccus. The sequence goes on along the minus strand of JAAYYA010000203.1, from coordinate 1,968 downwards.
CGCGCACCTTCTCGGGGTGGCGGTCCGCCAGGACCAGCGATACGAAGGCACCCATCGAGTGGCCGACCACGACCGCGCTCTCGACCCCGAAGTGGTCCAGGACCGCCGCGACGTCGTCGCCGTGGCTCGGCATGCCGTAGGGCGGGGGCAGGTCGCGGGACCGTCCGCGGCCCCGCAGGTCGGGGGCGATGATGCGCGCCTCGGGCAGGGCCGCCGCCAGCAGCGGCCAGGCCACGTGCGAGGCGGTGATGCCGTGCACGGCGAGCACGGTCGGCGCCGCGGTTCCTGACTCGGGGCCGCCGGCGGGCTCCCACACGCCGACGTGCATCGAGCCGCCGCGCACCGGCACCTCGTGGCTGCGGTAGCGGTCCCCCACGACCGCGGCGAGCGAGGGGAGCAGGTCTGTCGTGGTCACTGCGCCGTCCACCCGCCGTCCATCGTGTAGGAGGTGCCGCTGACCATGCCGGCGGCGTCGCTGGCCAGGAAGCCCGCGAGGGCGCCGACGTCGTCGGGCTCGATGAGCTTCTTGATCGCCGAGCGGGTCAGCATGATCTTCTCGACGACCTCGTCCTCGGGGATCCCGTGGGTCGCGGCCTGGTCGGCGATCTGCTTCTCCACCAGCGGGGTCCGGACGTAGCCGGGGTTGATGCAGTTGGAGGTCACCCCGTGCGGCGCGCCCTCGAGGGCGGTGACCTTCGACAGGCCCTCCAGCCCGTGCTTGGCCGTGACATAGGCGACCTTGTAGGCCGAGGCGCGCAGCCCGTGCGCCGAGGAGACGTTGATGATCCGGCCCCAGCCCTGGGCGTACATGTGCGGCAGCGCCGCGCGGATCAGCAGGAAGGGCGACTCGAGCATGAGCCGCTGGATGAGCCGGAAGTCCTCCGGGGCGAACTCGTGGATCGGGGCCACCCGCTGCACGCCGGCGTTGTTGACCAGCACGTCGCAGTCGAGGGTCAGGTCCTCCAGCGCCGCGGTGTCGGACAGGTCGACGGTCCACGCCTGCCCGCCGATCTCCCGGGCCAGCGCCTCGGCTCCCTCGGTGTCCCGGTCCGCCACGACGACCTGCAGCCCGTCCTTGGCGAACTGCCGGGCGATCGCGGCACCGATGCCGCTGGCCCCGCCCGTCACCACTGCCTTGCGACTCATGCCTTCATCCCTTCGTCCGTCCCCGAATTTTCATAGTGGTTTTGCTGCTCTCCCCCGCCTTTTCTCAGGGGTTTTGCTGGCCCCTCGCCTCGCCCGGCGCGGTCAGCGGGAGCCTCTCCGGCAGCCTCGCCGGGCGCCCCGCCAGGCACCACTCGGGTCTCGCCGGGCACCCCCTGCGCGTCCGGAACAGGAGCCAGCGACCCTTTGATGAGAGCCATCAGCCCCTCGTAGACGGGCGCGGGGATCGCGCTCGCGTCCTCCCACAGCACCCACCGCATCCCGATCAGCTCGCCGGCACCCATCAGCGCCCACGCGGCGATGACCGGGTCTACGTCGCGGATCTCGCCACGCTCCCGCGCGGCGGAGAGCCCGGAGGCGTAGCCGTCGACGATGTTGTCGTAGTGCCGGCGCATCGCCTCGGGCGAGACGAACTCCGCCTGCCGGATGATCCGGTACAGCGCCGGGTGCTCCGCAGTGAAGGCGAAGAAGGCGGCGAACCCGGCCCGCTCGGCCTCGATCCGGTCCGTCACGCCACGCGAGGCCTCGCTCATCGCCGCCCGCACGCGGTGCGAAAGGTCGTCCACGACCTGGTCGAAGATCTCCTTCTTGCCCTCGAAGTGGGTGTAGAAGGTGCCGAGCGCCACCCCCGCTTCCTCGGTGATCTTGACGATCGAGGCCTCGTGGTAGCCGACCGTGGCGAAGACGTGCTCGGCGGCCTCCAGCAGCTTGGCGCGGGTCCGGGCACCGCGCGGCGTGCGTGCGGTCCGGTCCACCGGCTGCACCGCTCCCCGGGTGCTCATGAGCGTCCTCCGTATGTCGTGT
>JAAYYA010000202.1 GCA_012515595.1 Actinomycetales bacterium | reverse complement strand
TCCCTTCGTGACCCGGCCGCGGCCGGGAAGCTGGCGGAGGCGGACGGGAATCGAACCCGCCAGACCGAGATGCTCGGCCTCACCGGTGTTGAAGACCGGGGGGCCCACCAGGAACCCAGACGCCTCCGCCGATCAGCCTACCCAGGGCTGGTGCCGCCAACGACGACAGGAGTGGCAGGGTGAGGTGCGTGAACGACATACGACTGACGCAGTTCGCGCGCGGCGGGGGCTGCGCGTGCAAGATCCCGGCGGGGGAGCTCGAGCAGCTGGTGGCCGGTCTGCCGTGGACTCCACCGGAGCCGAGCGCCGAGGTGCTCGTCGGGCTCGACGACGGGGACGACGCCGCGGCCGTGCGGATCGAGGGCGGTCTGGCGCTGCTGTCGACGGCGGACTTCTTCACGCCGGTGATCGACGACGCCTACGACTGGGGGCGGATCGCGGCGGCCAACGCGCTCTCGGACATCTACGCCATGGGTGGCACGCCCGTCATGGGCATCAACCTGGTGGCCTGGCCGCGGGAGGCGCTGCCGACCGAGCTGCTCCGTGAGGTCCTGCGCGGCGGGCTGGACCTCGCGGCGGAGGCGGGCTGCCCGGTGATCGGGGGACACAGTATCGACGGGCCGGAGCCGATGTATGGCATGGCCGTCACCGGCACGGCGCCTGCCGACCGGCTGATGCGCAACGACGCCGCGGAGCCCGGTCTGCCGATCTCGCTGACCAAGCCTCTCGGCGTCGGCGTGCTCAACAACCGCCACAAGGCGACCGGTGAGGTGAGCCGGCAGGCCGTGGAGAGTATGACGTCGCTCAACCGGGACGCTTCCCGCGCAGCCCTCGACGCGGGGGTCCGAGCGGCGACCGACGTCACAGGGTTCGGGCTGCTGGGTCACCTCTACAAGATGGCTCGCGCCTCCGGTGTCGCCGCCCGGGTCGACGCTGCCGCGGTGCCGTATGTCGTGGGGGCGCGTGAGGCGCTGGCCGCCGGTCACGTGCCGGGCGGGTCCCGCCGCAACCTGGAGTGGGTGCGCCCCTTCCTGTCCACGGCGTCCGGCATCACCGAGGACGAGCTGATCCTGCTGGCCGACGCGCAGACCTCCGGCGGCCTGCTGGTCGTGGGTGAGATCCCGGGGGCTCCGGTGGTCGGGGAGACCGTGGCCGCCGGGAGTCTCGGAGAGGGAGTGCTCGTGGAGGTGGCCTGACTCCAGCAGTGGGCTTTGGGGGCCGGAGAGACGTCGGCCACTGGCTGACCCGGCTGGCTAGCCGTAGTGGTAGCGGCACGCGGCGACCCGGATCTCGTTCCCTGCGATCTTGTACACGAGCCGGTGCTCCTCGGTGATCCGGCGGGACCAGTACCCCGCGAAGTCGTGCTTCAGCGCTGGTCCCACACGAGGAAAACGCTCTAGTCCTCTTCAATCAGCTCGCGGTTTCAGGTCCCTGCCGGTCTCCAGACGCTCCATGGCGTCCAGCAGTCGGCGGGTATTGGCAGGGGAGCGCGTGAGGTATGCCGTCTCGCGCAGCGACTCGTAGTCCGCCAGCGACACGATCACTACTGGGCTGTGACCCGCGCGG
>JAAYYA010000201.1 GCA_012515595.1 Actinomycetales bacterium | reverse complement strand
TCCCGCGGCAGCCGCCGCCGGCGGCGCGCACCGTCGTCCTGGAGTCCACCTACGGCGACCGCAGCCACCCCGTCTCCGAGCAGCCGCACGCCGCGATGGCCGCCACGATCCGGGACGCCGTCGCGCGCGGCGGGTCGGTCCTCATGCCGGCCTTCGCCATTGACCGAACCGAGGTGGTGCTGCGCACGCTCAGCGAGCTGCTGCGGGACGGGCTGATCCCGGACGTGCCGGTGCATGTGGACAGCCCGATGGCGCTGAAGGCGTGGGACATCTACCGCGCGGCGGACCTGCGGCACGAGCTGCGCGCCGACCTGCCGCCGCGGGTGGTGGACAACCTGGACCTGCACTACGCCCACAGCGCCCAGGAGTCGATGCGGCTGAACAACCCCGCCTCCCCCTGCATCGTGGTGTCGGCCTCCGGCATGGGCACCGGCGGCCGGGTCGTGCACCACCTGCAGTCGATGCTCCCGGACGGTCGCAACGCGGTGGTGCTCACCGGCTACCAGGCGGTCGGGACCCGCGGGCGGGCCCTGGTGGACGGTGTGCGGCAGCTGAAGATGTTCGGCCGCTACGTGCCGGTCCGGGCGGAGGTCGTGATGGACGACGAGTTCTCGGTGCACGCCGACGCCGACGAGCTCCTCTCCTGGCTGGAGGACCTGCCCGAGGCTCCCGAGCAGGTCTACCTGGTCCACGGCGAGGAGGACTCCCGGGAGGCGCTGGCCACCCGCATCCGGAACGCCACGGGCTGGCTGGTCATCGTGCCCCGGCTCGGCGAGCGGGTGCGCGTCGACTGAGCCGCGGCTCCGTGAGCGCGTGCGCATAACCGCGTGCACGTCCTGGGCCCGGGACCTTCGACCCTGCCGTCCGGCGCCCGCCGCGAGAAGCATGGGAGGGCAAGGAACTTTACGGACGCAGGAGGTGCGTCATGGCACGGGCAGTCGTGGTCTACGAGTCGATGTTCGGCAACACCCAGGAGGTGGCCCGAGCGGTCGCCGAGGGTCTGGCGGCCCACCTGCCGGTGGAGACCGTGGAGGTGTCCGACGCCCCCGTGACCGTGGCCGACGACCAGGTCCTGGTCGTCGGCGGGCCGACGCACGCCTTCAGCATGAGCCGCGCACGGACGCGGCAGGACGCCGCGGCACAGGCCACGGCCTCCGTGGTCAGCCGGGGCACCGGCGTCCGGGAGTATCTGGACCGGCTGGAGGTCGCCCCGGGGCAGCCGTGGGCGGCGTCCTTCGACACCAAGGTCGAGCGCCCCCGACTCCCCGGCTCCGCCGCGCGGGCGATCGAGCAGCGGCTGCGGCGCAAGGGGTGCCGGATCGCCCACCCCGCGCAGACGTTCCGCGTCCGGGGCACGACCGGCCCGCTCTCCGCGGGCGAGCTGGGTCGGGCCCGCGGATTCGGCGAGCGCATCGGGGAACGGGTGACCGGCGGCACCCAGCCGGACCAGACCAAGCCGGACCAGACCAAGCCGGACCAGACCGAGCCGGGCGGGTCCGGGCACCGGACCACACGGCATACTCTCCTGGCGCTCCTGGCCGCCCTGATGGCGGTCGGCGGGGTAGGTGGCGCCGTCGGGCTGTTCGTCGGCGCCCCGGACTTCTTCGGTCCGGACACCGCCGAGATCTATAGTCGGCTCCCGTTCGAGAGCCCGCAGTTCGCCGGCGCCGCCCTGCTGGTCGCCGTGGTCCTGCCGATGGCGGTCACCGCCGTGCTGGCCTGGCGCGGCAGTCGCCACGCCGCCGCCGCGGGAGCCGCGGCCGGGACCGTGCTGGTCGGCTGGATCATCGTGCAGCTGGCGTTCATCGGCGCCGTGTTCTGGCTGCAGCCGGCGTGCGCGGCCGTCGGTCTGGTCGTGAACTACCTGGCGATCACCCTGAACCGGTCCGTCGAGCCCGCCCGGCCGCTGCGCCGGTCGGTGGCCTCGAGGCGGTGAGCTGAGATGACCGCCTCGGGCCCACCCAGCTATGGCGCACCAGCCAGCTATCCGGTCCACGTCAGCGCCGACCCGGTCGCGGACCGGCCCTCAAGCTGGCTGTGGCTGGTCAAGTGGCTGCTGGTCATCCCGCACGGTCTGGTCCTGATGCTGTTGTGGCCGGCGTTCCTGCTGCTGACCGTGGTCGCGTTCTTCGCGATCCTGGTGACGGGCCGTTACCCGCGGGCGATCTTCGATTTCAACGTCGGGGTGCTGCGGTGGACCTGGCGGGTGGGCTACTACGCCTACGGGGTGCTGGGCACCGACCGCTACCCGCCGTTCACGCTGCGGGACGACCCGGGCTACCCGGCGCACCTGGAGGTGGAGTATCCCCAGCGCCTCTCCCGCGGGCTGGTGCTGGTCAAGTGGTGGCTGCTGGTGCTGCCGCACTACCTGGTGGTCGCGGTGCTCACCGGCGCCGTTGCCCGGGCCGCGCGGGAGACCACGGGCGTCGAGTGGGCCTGGGAGGGCGGGCTGGTCGCGCTTCTGGCGGTGATCGCCGGAGTCATCCTGCTGTTCGCCGGGCGCTACCCGCAGGGGCTCTACGACCTGCTGCTCGGCCTGAACCGGTGGGTGCTGCGGGTGGCGGGCTATGCCGCGCTGATGACCGACGCCTACCCGCCCTTCCGCCTGGACCAGGGCGGCTCCGGCGCACCGGCCGCTCTCGCAGGCACCGACCCGCTGCGCACCACCCCGGCGGTGCGCCCGTCGCCGTGGTCCGCCGGCCGGACGGTCGCCGTCGTCGCCGGGGCGCTCGCGGTCGTCACCGGCCTCGGCCTGGCGACCGGTGGTCTCGTCCTGCAGACCTGGCGGGAGGACGGCTATCTCACCAGCCCAACCAGGACCGTGCAGACCGACGGGTATGCCGTGGCGACCGAGAGCCTGGAGCTCCGGGGCGTCGCCCTGGAGCAGGGGGTCGGTGAGATCCGGGTCCGGGCCGAGGCGCTGGACGGGGGCGAGCTGTTCATCGGGATCGCCGAGGCGGAGGATGCTGCGGTCTACCTGGCGGGGGTCGACCACACGGTCCTCACCGGACGCCTGATGGGCGGTGACCGCCACGTCCCGGGAGATGCCCCGCGCACGCCCCCGGAGGACGCGGACATCTGGCTGGGGAGCGCGATCGGGCCAGGACGGCAGGCGGTCGAGGTGACCGCGGAGCCCGGCGACTGGGTCGTCGTGGCCATGCCGGCGGACGGCCCCGGACTCGTGGCCACGGCCGACGTGGGCGTCACCCTGCCGTGGTTCCCGCAGGCCACGGCCACCGCGATCGTGCTCGGGCTGCTCCTGCTGCTCAGCGGGGCCGCGGCGATGGCCGTGGCGCTCAACAGCACCCGGGGGCCGGAATAGCCACCCCGGTCAGCGTCCGGCGGGTGTCTGGCGCCCCGCGGTCATCGGGCATGCGGTCAGCGGCCGCCTCCTGGGCCGTGCCGCTGGTCGCCGCCGTGATCCTGGGCGCGGCCGGAGGCCTGATCCTGCCGCGCGGTGCCGTCACGACACCGCAGGCGCTGCTCACCGTGGTCTGGTGCCTGCTGCTCGGCCTCGCGACCGGCCTGCTCATCCGGTCCCGCTGGTCGCTGCTGGTCGTGCCGGCGGTGTTCGTCGCCGCCAATGAGCTCGCCCGCCTGCCGGTGGCGGGGCCGACCATCGACGCCGGGTGGCCCGAAGGTCTCTACGGCCTCCTCGTGCTGGTGGTCGGCCGCGGGGTCGACGCGCTGCTGACCCTCCTGCCGTTGCTGGTCGGCGTCGGCCTCGGCCGGGAGCTGGCGCGCCGACGGGACCCACGGCCCCCGGGACGGGCGGTGCGGCCCGTGCGCCACGGCATACTCATCGTCGGTTGTCTCGCCGTGCTGGCCCTGGTGGCCGGGCTGCTCCGGCCGGCCGGGACCGACCCGATCGTCGGCGCGGACGGGGAGCCGGTGGCGGGGTCGGTCGCCGAGCTGGTGACCGTGCGGGTCGGCGGGCTTGACCAGCACCTGATGATCCGCGGTCATGACGCGACGGCTCCCGTGCTGCTCTTCCTCGAGGGCGGTCCGGGAGGCTCGGCGCTGGGCCGCATGCGGCGCTCGGCCGGGCCGCTGGAGGAGCAGTTCGTGGTCGTCACCTGGGACCAGCGCGGGACCGGCAAGTCCTATGCCGCACTGGAGCCGACGGCCACGCTGACCGTGGAGCGGGCGACCGCCGACACCCTGGAGGTCATCGACCACCTGCGCGACCGCTTCGACCAGGACCGGGTGTATGTCGTCGGCAGCTCCTGGGGGTCGATCCTCGGGGTGCTCACCGCGCGGCAGCGGCCCGAGGTCTTCCACGCGCTGATCGGCACCGGCCAGATGGTCGACCCGTTCGAGACCGACGAACTGATGTATGCCGAGAACCTTGCCCAGGCGCAGCGCACCGGCGACACCTCGCGCGTCGAGCGGCTCCGGCAGCTGGGTTCCCCGCCGTATGACGACCCGCTGGACTATCTCGAGGCGCTGGCGGGCAACCCGGAGTGGATGGGTTTCCCGCACGGCGCGGACTACGACCCGGCCTCGGAGTATCCGATGGCCTTCTTCGTCCGCGAGTACAGCCTGATCGAGCAGTTGCGTGGCATGGCGGCGCTCGCGGAAACCTTTGCGGTGCTCTATCCGCAGCTGGCGGAGGTCGACCTGCGGCGGGACGCTGTGGAGCTGGACGTGCCGGTCTATCTGCTGCAGGGCGAGCACGAGGCCGACGGGCGCGAGGTGCTGGCGCGGGAGTGGTTCGGGATGCTGGACGCGCCGGAGAAGGAGTGGGTCACCCTGGAGCGCTCCGGCCACACGCCGCCGTATGACGAGCCAGGCCGGTTCGCGGAGATCCTGGCCGAGGTGGCGCTGCAGAACCCCTGAGAAAAGACGGGGTCGAGCCGCAAGACCCCTGAGAAAAGACGGGGCGTAGGCGCAAAACCCCTGAGAAAAGACGGGGTGGACCAGCAAGACCCCTATCTTTTTAGGACTGTCGGTAGACCGCGTCCGGGACGTCCGTGACGAACATGTGCCCGGGCGCGTGGGTGATCGCGAACGGCGGCTTGGAGGCCATGAGCGCCGCCTGGGGCGTCACGCCACACGCCCAGAAGACCGGCACATCGCCCTCGTGCGCCTCGATCGGCTCGCCGAAGTCGGGGGCGTCCAGGTCGGCGATCCCGAGCGAGGCCGGGTCGCCGACGTGCACCGGCGCCCCGTGCACCGCGGGCATCCGACCGGTCACCTGCACCGCGGTCGGCACCAGCGCGGCCGGCACCGGGCGCATCGAGACGACCAGCTCGCCGGAGAGTCGCCCGGACGGGCGGCACTGCCGGTTGGTGCGGTACATCGCCACGTTGCGCCCCTGTTCGATGTTGCGCACCGGCACGCCCGCGTCCAGCAGCGCCCGCTCGAAGCTGAACGAGCACCCGATGAGGAACGACACCAGGTCGTCCTGCCAGAGCCCGGAGATCTCCGGCACCTCCTCGACCAGCTCGCCGTCACGCCATACGCGGTAGAGCGGCAGGTCGGTCCGCAGGTCCGCGCCGGGCGCCAGCTCGGTGTGCGGCGACCCCGGCTCGGTCACGTCCAGCAGCGGTACTGGCTGGGGGTTGCGCTGGCCGAACAGGAGCATGTCCCAGGCCCAGTCGCGCGGCAGCATCACCAGGTTGGCCTGGGTGAACCCGCTCGCGTGGCCGCTGGTGGGCACCACCGCACCGC
>JAAYYA010000200.1 GCA_012515595.1 Actinomycetales bacterium | reverse complement strand
TCCAACTCGCGTTGTTCGCCATGGCCCGCGACCTGACCCAGGTCACCGGGAAGAGCGCTGTCTCGACGGGGGCGGCAGCCGATCTCGAACGGGTCCTCGCCGACCACGCGGCCGCCCATGGCTGGCATCCGCGGCATCTGCGTCGGGTCCGGCTGAGCCTGAGACTGTTGCAGGAAACCCAAGACACCCCCGGCGCGCCGATCACCGCGACCCAGGTCAAGGACCTCACCGGCCGGCACCTGCCGGTGGAGTCCACCCTGGAGGTCCTGCGGGCCGCGGGGATGCTCGAGGACGACCGCCTCTGCCCGGTGCGCGCCTACTTCCTCACGCGAGCCGCCGGGCTTCCCGAGCCGATGGGCGAGCAGTTGCGCCTGTGGCTGGACATCATGATCGACGGGAGTACCCGCCCGCCGCGTCGCCTGCCCCGGCACCCTGCCACCGTCCACCACCATGTCCGCTTCGTCACCCGCACGGCCCACCTGTGGGCCGAGGCCGGCTACACCTCCCTGAGCGAGGTCACCCAGGCCGACGTCCGCGCGGCCATCGCCGCCAGCGACGACGTCGTCAACCTGACCGCAGCGTTGCACGGTCTCTTCGCCGTCCTGAAGGGCCGGCGCAAACTGTTCGTCGACCCCACCAAGGGCATCAGCACGGGGTCGACCCGCCAGACCGTCCCGATGCCCCTGGACACCGCCGTCATCCGCGAGGCCCTGGACAGCCGCCACCCGGCCGCTGCCCTGGCCACGGCACTGGTCGTCTTCCACGCCCTGACCGCACGGCAGGTCCGCGACCTGCGGCTGAGTGACGCGCACGACGGGAGGCTGTCGGTGGGCGAACGCTCCCTTCCGCTGGCCGCCCCGGTCCGCACCCGCCTGGGCGCCTGGCTCGACCACCGCGAACGCACCTGGCCGGAGACGATCAACCCGTATCTGCTGATCAACCGGCGCACCGCCCCGCGGACTTGCCCCGTCGGACCGAACTACCCGTGGATCGAGCTCGGCGTGCGTCCGCAGGCCCTGCGCGAGGACCGGATCCTGGCCGAGATCCACGCCACCGGTGGTGATCTCCGCCGCATCTGCGACCTGTTCGGTCTGAGCATCGCCGGGGCCACCCGCTACGCCTGGGCCCTGGAACACCCCGACCTGCGCGGCGACCAATACCCGGGAACCTGAACCCAAGCGCTCTACACTGCTCATGCAGGCACTCCACCGCTTCGGTTCCCGGTCGTAGCCACTTCGGTTCCCGCGAACCCACGGGAGACGGTGGTCATGCGCTGGTTGGTCCAGTACAGCTGCCGTTCCAGGGGGTGCAGGACGACCTGCACGATGTGGGACGAGGCCCGCCCGATCTTCCACAGGCTGCGGCCGAGTTGCTCCCCGGTCCAGGAGGCGATGTGGGCGGCCTCGGTGTCGGTGAGGTCGATCGCTGCGCGGGTCATGGCCAGGGGGGCGGTGTCCTGGCGCAGACAGACGAGCACGTCGCAGGAGGCGATGAGGTTCGAGG
>JAAYYA010000199.1 GCA_012515595.1 Actinomycetales bacterium | reverse complement strand
GTGATCGAGGGCCGCTTCGGCTTCCTCTACGCCCACTGCGGGGAGCGCTCCGACGCCGACGCCGTGGTGGACCGGCTGGGCGAGCACTGGGAGCTGCCGGGCATCTTCTTCAAGCCCTACCCCTGCAACCACTTCACCCACGCCGGCATCGACGCGGCGCTGGAGATCCGGTCCCGCGGCATCGACCCGGCGGACATCGAGTCGATCGAGCTGGGCGTCCCCTCCCCCGTGCTGCGGACCATCGCCCAGCCGGCGGAGGCCAAGGCCCGGCCGGAGTCCGGCTACCACGCGGCGTTCAGCGGTCCCTACACCGTGGCCGCCGCCCTCACCGGCGGCGGCGGGCTGGGCCTGGGCCACGAGGACTTCACCGACGCCGCGGCCGCCGACGAGGAGCGCCTCGCCCTCGCGGCGAAGGTGACCTGCGTCGCCGACGCCCGCGCCGACGAGATCTTCCCCCACCAGTTCCCCGCCGTGCTGACCGTCCGGCTGGCCGACGGCACCGAGCAGCAGGCCCGGGTCGACGTGAACCGCGGCGGCCCCGGCAACCCGCTGACCTCGGAGGAGCTCGCCACGAAGTTCACCTTCAACGCCGAGGCGGTGCTGGACCCCGCAGCCGCGCAGGAGCTCTCCCGTGCCGTCCTCGCCCTGCCCGGCGCCGACGGCCTCGGGCCGGTCATGGAGATGGTGCGCCGATGAGCCTGGCCCGCGCCTGCGCGACGACGTCGTTCACGACGTCGCCCGTCGCGGTGCGGGACCGTGTCGTCGACCTGGTCGCCGACACCGTGGCGGTGACCGCCCTGGGTAGTGCCCGCCCGGAGCTGGTGGCCCTGGTCGAGGAGAGCGCGGTCGGCGCCCCCGAAGGCGGCGCGACCGTCATCGGGTCGGTGCACGGCTGGCCGGCGGGCACGGCCGCCTTCCTCAACGCCTCGGCGGTCGCCGCCGACCAGCTGCAGGACGGGCACCGGATGGCTCGCGGGCACCCCGCCTCCCACGTCGTGCCGGCCGTGCTGGCGCTGGCCGAAGAGCGCGACATGCCCGGGGACGAGGTCCTGTCCGCGGTGCTGGCCGGCTACGAGGTGGGCACCCGGGTCGGCCGGGCAATGGGGGGCACCACCCCGGGCGTGCACGACATCGGCACGTGGGGCGCGGTCGCGGTGGCCGCCGCGGTGGCGCGGCTGCTGCGGCCGGGCGACGTCGCCGTCAGTGAGGCGACGATCGGCCTGGCCGCCTCGGCCGTGCTGCTCACCGACGCCGCCACGATCTTCGGCGGCCGCACCGGCGGCCATGCCTTCCTCGGCGCGTCGGTCCAGCTCGGCCTGAGCCTGGGCACCTCGGCCGTCGCAGGGCTGGCGCCGCTGCCCGGAGCCCTCGAGCGTCACCTGGCCGCCGTGGCTGCCAAGGGCTTCGACCCGGCCGCGCTGGAGGTCGGCGACTCCTGGGTCGACCTCGAGGTGCTGCGCGGCTACGTCAAGACCCACCCCACGTGCGCCCACCTGCACGGCCTCAACGACGCGGTGGCCGACCTGCTCGCCGCCGGCTCCCCGGACGGAGGCCCGCTGCGGGCCGAGGACGTGGCCGACGTCGAGGTCCGCCTGTTCCACGCGGCTGCGGCCTTCGACGCCGTGGCCCGCGACGAGCTGACCGCCCGGTTCAGCGCCCCGACCTCGGTCGCGGTCGCCCTGGTCACCGGTCAGCTCGACGAGACCACGGTGACCACCGGGACGGTGACCTCCCCCGCGGTGACAGACCTGGCCTCCCGCGTGCGGGTGGTGCACGACGAGACCCTCGACACGGCATACCCCCAGGGCCGACCGGCCCGGGTGCTGGTGCGTCTGCGGGACGGACGGGAGCTGACCGCCCGCGGCGACCGGCCGCGCGGCGACGACGACCGCGCGCTGCCCCGGGAGGAGCTGCGCGCCAAAGCCCGGCGGCTGCTCACCCATCGTTTCGGCGGGGAGCACGCCACCGGGGTGCTGACGGCCATCGACGACCTGGCCACCGACGGGACCGCCCGCGACCTGGGGCTGGCTCTGCGCGTGGCGGCGGAGGCGACCCCATGAGCGCGCGGACAGGGGCGACGAGCAGCACGGCCCCGGACCCCGTGCTCCCGAGCGCCGAGGTGACCCGTGCCCAGGCCGAGGCCAGCGCCCTGGAGTTCCTGCGCACCGAGGCCGGCTTCGCGCAGGTGACCACCCTCGACCGCCAGGGCTATCCGGTGACGCGCTCGATGACTGTCTTCCCCGCGACCGACTGGACCATCGCCCTGGTGCAGCGCGCGACGCACCGGCGCCTCGCACAGTGGCGCGCGGTCCCCCGGACCCTCGTCACCTGGGTCGGCGACCCGGCCCCGGGCATGACCAACGAGCGGCCGCACGTCTTCGACCTCGGTCGCCTGCCCTCCCGGGTGGTGGCCGTCCGCGGGGACGCCGAGTTCATGGACGACGACTGGACGGTCCGCACCTATCGGCAGCACCTCGACGAGCAGCGGGCCGCCGGGCACACCGAGGCGCCCGTTCGGACCGACGACCAGGTCCGCGATGAGCTGGTCGGCGTCCTGATCCGGCCGGTCCGCGTGCGGCTCGAGGGCTTCGGCCACGGCCCGCAGTCCTTCGACTGGACCGTCACCTAGCAGCGCGGACACCACCGGCAGACCAGCGGCCACCACCGACCAGCAGCGACCACGGACCACCGACCGCACCCACCGACCAAGGAGCACCGTTGTACAAGACCATCCTGGGCTACGACATCGAGGACGGGGTCAGCCCCGAGGAGTACGAGGCGTGGCTGTTCGACGTGCACGCCCCCGACCTGCTGGCCAACCCGCACCTGGACCGCATCGTCTTCAACAAGGTGCTGCGCCCGATCACCGCCACCTCCGGCGGCACCGCGCAGGTCCCCGAGGGGCTCAACTTCTACCGCATCGCCGAGATGCACTTCGCCGACGAGGAGGCGTTCGCCCGCTACCAGGAGTGGTGGGCCGAGCACCCGCTGCCCGCGGAGCGCGGCCCCGCCGGCCGGACGGCGTTCAAGTTCTACCTGCTGGCCTCGAGCCAGGAGGTCACCCGCGAGACCGCTGGTCCGGGTTGGGCCGACCTGCAGCCATGAGGTTCGAGGGTCAGCGCCGC
>JAAYYA010000198.1 GCA_012515595.1 Actinomycetales bacterium | reverse complement strand
TCCACCACACCAGAAGGAGCCCCATGTTCGACGCCATCAACGGCCTGCCGCTCCACCCGCTCGTCGTGCACGGCGTCGTCGTCCTGCTGCCGCTGGCGGTCCTCGGCACGATCGCCATCGCGGTGCGGCCGGGGTGGCGCAGGACCTACGGCCCGCTGGTCGTGGGGATCGCCGCGGTCGCCACGCTCCTCATCCCGGTCGCCACCTCCAGCGGGGACGCCCTGGAGGACCGGGTCGGCTCACCGGGCGACCACGAGGACCTCGGCGAGCAGCTCATCTGGTTCGCCCTGCCGCTGCTGATCCTCCTGGTCGCCCTCGTGGTGCTGTCCCGCAGGGCCGAGCGCGAGACCACCGCCATCGGGGAAGGTGCTGCGCCCTCGGCCGCGGGGCGCCGGCTGGTCACGGTGGTCGCCGTGCTGAGCGTGGTCGCCGCGCTCGCTGCCGGGGTGCAGGTCTACCGCGTGGGTGACTCGGGCGCGCAGTCGGTCTGGGGCTCGACCACCGGCTAGCCGCGGTCCCGGGGCATGGGCACGAGAAAGCGCCCCTGACCAGGGTCAGGCTCGGGCGAGGTTCACACCTGACCCATATGGGGTGAGTGACGGGACTTGAACCCGCGACATCCGCGACCACAACGCGGCGCTCTACCAGCTGAGCTACACCCACCATGTCGACCTGAGGCGCCGGGCGCTCAGGCAACGGCGGCTATCTTACCTGCTCCAGCGGGTGGTTCCGAACACGGCCGACCCGGCCCCACGGCATACGGCCTGAGCAGGGAGTATGCCGTGTGCTCCGGTCAGTTGTCGTGCTCGGCGGCGACCTGCGTGGCCAGCGTCTTGAGCGCGGGGGTGTCGAGGCCGGGCTGGGCCAGGAAGACCGCCTGGCGGTAGTAGCGCAGCTCGGTGATCGAGTCGCGGATGTCACCGAGCGCCCGGTGGCCCCCCGTCTTGGCCGGAGCCGCGAAGTAGGCCCGGGGGAACCAGCGCCGCGACAGCTCCTTGATCGAGGAGACGTCGATGATCCGGTAGTGCAGGTGCGACTCCAGCTCGGGCATGTCCCGGGCCAGGAAGGCGCGGTCGGTGCTGACCGTGTTGCCCCCGAGGGGGGCCTTGCGGGACTCGGGCACCCAGTGGCGGACGTACTCCAGCACCTGCGCCTGCGCGTCCTCGATCGTCGTGCCCTCCGCCAGCTTGTCCAGCAGCCCGCTGTCGGTGTGCATCTGCCGGACGAAGTCGCCCATGATGGCCAGCGCGGCGTCCGGCGGGCGGATCACCAGGTCGACGCCCTCCCCGAGGACGTTGAGCTCGAAGTCGGTGACCAGGGTCGCGACCTCGATGAGCGCGTCGTTGACGATGTCCAGCCCGGTCATCTCGCAGTCGATCCACACGATGCGGTCGGCCTGTGCCTTGGTGATGGTCTCCGTCACGGGCCCCACCCTACTCAGCGGTGGCGGTAGCGTGACGCCCATGTCGCACCAGCCTCAGCAGCCGCCCGGCGACTTCCAGGGGGGACCATGGCCCGCCCAGCCGGGGGGACCGGTTCCGCAGCAACGCGTGGGATACGAGTGGGGTCCGGCGCAGCAGCAGCTCGCGCCGCCCGCGCCGCCGCTGGGCGTCGCCCACGGGCCGTATGCCGGGTTCCAGGGTGAGCCCGCCAACGTCACACCCCGCCGCACGCTGCGTCGGGCCATCCTGTGGAGCGCCGCGGTCACCCTGTTCGGCCTGTGCGGGCTCTTCATGTCCGTCCTGGTCACCGAGAGCACCGGGGCGACGGCCGCGCTGCTCGGCCTGCTCACCGCCTCGATCGCCCTGGGCATCGTGGTGCCGGTGCTGCTCTGGGTGGACCGGCTGGAGGCCGAGCCAGCCCGGATCATGTGGTTCGCCTTCCTCTGGGGCGCGCTGGTCAGCACCGCCGGCGCGCTGATCCTCAACGACATCGGGATGGCCTTCTTCGCCGGGCTGCACCTGGACCCCGTGTTCACCGGCGCCGTCTTCGTGGCGCCCCTGGTCGAGGAGGCCCTGAAGTGCCTCGGCGTGCTGGTGATCTTCGTGGTCGCCCGGCGCGAGTTCAACGGGGTGGTCGACGGCATCGTCTACGCCGGCATGGTGGCGGTCGGCTTCGCCTTTATCGAGAACATCATCTATCTCGGTGGCGCCTACAACGAGTTCGGCACCCCCGGCCTGCTGGGGATCTTCGTGATGCGGGTGCTGGTCAGCCCGTTCGCGCACCCGATGTTCACCATCTGCTTCGGCATCGCGCTGGGGATGATCACCCACCGTCGACAGTGGAAGTTCGCCTTCATCCCCGTGCTCGGCTTCGTGGCGGCCGTCTTCCTGCACTTCCTGTGGAACTTCGCGGCGCTGAGCACCATCGACGGCTTCCTGCTGGCCTACGTCCTCGTGCAGGTGCCGCTGTTCATCGGCTTCGTGGTGCTGCTGGTCTACTCCCGGCGCTCGGAGACGCGGATGCTGCGCGAGCACCTGACCGGCTACGGCATCAACGGCTGGTTCACGCCAGCCGAGGTCGCGATGCTCACCTCGCCGCGGGAGCGCCGCCGGGCGCGGGCGTGGGCCAAGGGCGTCGGCGGCACCCGCGCCGAGCAGGCGATGGAGGCCTTCCAGGACGAGGCCACCGAGCTCGCCATCGCCCGCCACCACCTGGAGCGCGGCGATCCCGACCCCGTGTGGCGGCACCGCGAGCAGGGTCTGCTGCACACCGTGCAGGCCCGCCGGGCCGCCTTCGCCGCCCCGCCGACTGCCTCTCTGTCGTATGCCGTGCCGCAGCGGATCGTGCCCGTTCCCCACAAGCTGTAATCACCCTGTCATCACCCGCGCGCACGTGGTGCGCACCAGGGGCGCGGCGATGGGACGGCCTGCAAAGGTCAGGCGGAAATGGTCGCGTAGTTATGGTCGCATGCGACGAGATTCGCGCGACCAAAATCGCAGGTCGTTCATGAGTGGGGGATCCGGGGGCGTCGCACCGGTCCAGCACGGCTGGTGGGCCGTTCCGGGGAGGTCGGGAGTCAGCGCTGGGTGTCGGCGTGGGCCAGGAGCGAGTGGCTCTCGGACATGAACCGCTCGGCGTGGGAGCCGAACCAGGCGCCAATCTCCCGGAACCGCGCGATGAACGCCTCGCGGTCGCCGGTGCGCAGGATCTCCAGGGCCTCGGCGAACCGGTCGTGGTAGCGCTCGATGAGGGCCAGGTTGTCCGCGGACGCCATGATGATGTCGGCGTACAGCTCGGGGTCCTGCGCGAAGAGCCGGCCGATCATGATCAGCTCGAGGCGGTAGATCGGGGAGGAGAGCGCCAGCAGCTCGTCGAGCGCGCGGTCCTCACCGGCGAGGTGGAGCCCGTCGGCGAAGGTGGCGAAGTGGCGCTGGGCCTGGATGAGGCCCATCGCGTGGTCGTGGTCCTCGGCGGAGACCTCGTGCAGCCGGGCGCCCCAGAGGCGGATCTGCTCCAGCAGCCAGGTGCTGGCGTCCGGGAAGCGCCCGGGCACGTAGGCCACGACCTGCTTGGCCAGGTTGTCGACGTCGGGGCCGAACATCGGGTGCAGTCCCAAGACCGGGCCGGGGTGGGCCTCGAGCATCGCCGCGACCGGGGTGGCCTTGGTGGAGGTCAGGTCGGCCAGCAGGCAGTCCTCCGGCAGGGGCGGCAGCTGGCGGATGATGTCGACCGTGTCGTGGATGGGGACGGTGACCAGCACCATGCCGGCGCCCTCGAACAGCTCGTCGGCGCGGTCCCAGTCGTCGCGGTCCAGCTCGCGCACCTCGTAGCCCGAGAGCCGGAGCATGCGGCCGAACAGCTGGCCCATCTGGCCGCGACCCCCGACGATGACGACCGGTCCCAGGTGCGGGGCCTGCCGGGTGAACCCGAGGTTCTTCTCGTGGGCGTAGGCCTCCCGCATGCACCGCCGCAGCACGTCCTCGATGAGGTCCGGCGGCAGCCCGCGGCGCTCGGCCTCCGCGCGCCGCGCCGCGATCATCGAGCGCTCGCGGTCGGGGGCGTAGATCGGCAGCCCGTGCTGCCCCTTGACCTCACCCACCTCGGCCACGAGCTCCAGGCGCCGGGCCAGCAGGTCCATGACCTGCTTGTCGACCGCGTCGATCTGGTCGCGCAGGCCGGCCAGCGGCGCCTCGGGGCCGGCCGAGGGGTCGGGGTGTTCCATGGGGATTGAGCGTAGTCGCGCGCGCCGTCCTGCCTGCGCTCGGCCCGACCGAGACGACGGCCCGACGCAACTAGACTGGCCACCGGCCCGCCGCGGCGGAGCCACGGCCCCCGTAGCTCAATGGATAGAGCAACGGCCTTCTAATCCGTAGGTTGCAGGTTCGAGTCCTGCCGGGGGCGCAGCAGCGATCGGCGCCAGGGAAACCGGGTCTTACGGCGGGTCAGGTTTGGCCGAACGCCCTGCGCACGGCAATCTTGGGTCGTGACAACGACCGATACCGGGGCAGCGCTGCTGCGCGCCGTCGAGCGACTGCGCGGCGCGGCGGAGCGCGTCGAGCTGACCCTCGACCTGCCCGGCGTCGACCAGGCACGGGTCCGGCAGGACGATCTGGTCAAGCAGCTCGACGACTACGTGCTGCCGCGGCTGCGCTCGCTGGACGCCCCGCTGCTCTGCGTCGTCGGGGGCTCGACGGGGGCGGGCAAGTCCACCCTGGTCAACTCGCTCGTGGGGGAGACCGTGACCCGTGCGGGAGTGCTGCGCCCCACCACCCGCGCCTCCGTCCTGGTCCACCACCCGGACGACAAGAAGTGGTTCACCGGTGACCGGATCCTGCCCGGCCTGGCCCGGGTGACCGGCTCGGTCACCGACGAGGACGACCCCGCCTCGGTGCGGTTGACCCCCTCGACCATGCTGCCCGCCGGACTGGGCCTGCTCGACGCCCCCGACATCGACTCGGTCGTCACCTCCAACCGTGACCTGGCCCGCCAGCTGCTGGCCGCCTCCGACCTGTGGCTGTTCGTCACCACGGCGGCGCGCTACGCCGACGCCGTCCCCTGGTCGCTGCTGCGCGAGGCCGCCGAGCGCGGCACCAGCGTCGCGATCATCCTGGACCGCGTGCCGCCCGAGGCGATGGACGACATCCGGGTGCACCTCTCGGAGATGCTGCGCGAGCAGGGGCTGTCCAAGGCGCCCATCTTCACCATCCCCGAGTCCCGCCTCGGCGAGGACGGCATGCTGCCCGCGCAGGACACCGAGCGGCTGCGCGGCTGGCTGCACACCCTGGCCGGCGACGCCAAGGCCCGCTCCGTCGTGATCCGCCGCACCCTGGAAGGAGCCCTCGGCTCCCTCTCCGCCCGCTCCGCCGAGCTCGGCGAGGCCGGCCAGGCCCAGCTCGCGGCCCGGGACGCGCTGCGCCAGGCCGCGCGCACGGCATACAACGAGGCCACCCAGGGTGTCGAGGACGGGATGGAGGACGGCACCCTGCTGCGCGGGGAGGTGCTCGCCCGCTGGCAGGAGCTGGTCGGCACCGGCGAGTTCATGCGGCAGATCGAGGCCGGCATCAGCCGGCTGCGCGACCGGCTCACCTCCTTCTTCACCGGCAAGAGCGTCTCGACCGAGCACCTGGGCGAGGCCATCCAGTCCGGTGCCGCCGCGCTGGTCACCTCCCACGCCCAGGTCGCGGCGGCCGCCGCCGCCCGCAACTGGAAGGGCGCCGGCGGGGGCGCCGCGCTGATCGAGGCGCACCCCGAGCTCGCCAAGGCCACCCCCGGCTTCCCCGAGCGGGTCGAGCGGACGATCCGCGACTGGCAGGGCGAGGTGCTGGAGATGGTCCGCAGCGAGGCCGGGCAGAAGCGCACCACGGCGCGCTACCTCGCCTTCGGCGTCAACGCGCTCGCGGTCATGCTCATGCTGATCGTCTTCACGTCGACGGCCGGGCTGACGGGAGCCGAGGTCGGCATCGCCGGTGGCTCCGCGGTCCTGGCGCAGCGGCTGCTCGAGGCGATCTTCGGCGACCAGGCGGTCCGCGAGCTGGCCGCCCGGGCCCGCAAGTCCCTGCTCGCCAAGGTGTCCGAGCTGTATGCCGCGGAGCTGGGTCGCTACGAGACTGTCCTGGACGAGGTGCGACTGTCCGGGGAGGCGGTCCGCGAGGTGTCCGAGGCCGCCCAGCAGGTGGAGGAGGCCCGATGAGCCGCCGTGACGCCGGCAGCCGCGGCGCGACGCTGATGTGGCGCACCGACCAGCTCGACGACGCCCTGGAGACCGGTGGCGCCGAGCTGGACCCGGAGCGCTCCGAGACCGCGACCGAGCTGGTCGCCAAGGTGCGGGAGCGGTGGGCTCTCAAGGGCGGCCGCACCGTCGTCGCCCTCGCCGGGGCCACGGGGTCGGGCAAGTCCACGCTGTTCAACGCCCTGGTCGGCGAGGAGGTGTCGCGCATCGGCGCCCGCCGGCCCACCACCTCCACGGCGACGGCGGCGATCTGGGGCGGGAGCGAGGACCCGAGCGAGCTGCTCGCCTGGCTCGGGATCGACGCGCGCCACCACGTCGCCGGCGACCCGGAGACCGGCGCCGGGGACCTCGACGGGCTGATCCTGGTCGACCTGCCGGACTTCGACTCCACCGAGGAGGCGCACCGGGTCGAGGCCGACCGCATCCTGGCCCGCGCCGACGTCTTCGTGTGGGTGACCGACCCGCAGAAGTATGCCGACGCCCGCCTGCACAACGAGTACCTCGCCCCGCTGCAGGACCACGAGACCGTGATGCTCGTCGTCCTCAACCAGGTCGACCGGATCCAGGAGGAGGACGGCGCCGACCGGATCAAGGCCGACCTGCGCAAGCTGGTCGCGGCCGACGGTGCCGGGGACTTCGAGGTGATCGGCACCTCGGCCCGGACCCACGACGGGCTGGACGATCTCAAGGGCGCCATCGGCGAGGTCGTCGCGCATCGCAACGCCGCCGAGCAGCGCCTGGTCGGGGACGTCAAGGGCACCGCCCGGGACCTGCTGGAGGACGTCGGTGACGACGAGGCCCGGCTGGACCCGGAGGCCGACCGCCAGCTGGTCCTGGCCCTGGAGCAGGCCGCCGGCGTGCCAGTCGTGCTGGACGCCGTGCAGCGCGACTACCTGCGGCAGGCCGGCAACCACGTCGGGTGGCCGTTCACCCGGTGGGTCTCCGCGCTGCGGCCCGACCCGCTCAAGCGGCTGCGGCTGGGGGACAACCCGGCCGCGATCACGCCCGTCGACGTCAAGACCGCGCTGGGCCGCTCGTCCCTGCCGCCCGCCAGCCCCGCGGCCCGCTCCGCGGTCGACCTGGCCACCCGCCAGGTCGGCGAGGCGGCCGGTGCCGGGCTGCCCCCGAGGTGGGCCGACGCCGTGGCGCAGGCCGCGACCCCGCACACCGGGGAGCTGGCCGATGCCCTGGACCAGGCGGTGATGAACACCCCGCTGCGGGCGCGCAACCCGATGTGGTGGCAGATGGTCAACCTGCTGCAGTGGCTGCTGGCGCTCGTCGCGATCGCCGGCCTGGTGTGGCTGGTGGTGCTCGGGCTGTTCGGCTTCCTGCAGATGCCGCTGGACGTGCCGACCTGGGGTCCGTTCCCGATCCCGGTCCTCATGCTCGCCGGTGGCGCCGTGTTCGGCCTGCTCCTGGCCCTCGTGGCCCGCGCGCTCGCCCGGGTCGGCGCCGGCCGCCGGCGCCAGGCGATCGAGGACCGGCTCGCCGGCTCGGTCGCCGAGGTGGCCCGCGAGCACGTCAGCACCCCGGTGAGCCGCGTCCTGGAGCGCCACAAGGTGACCCGCCAGCAGCTCCAGGCCGCCGCCCGCTGACAACAATTTTGGTAGGGGTTTTGCTGGTCACTCCCGCCTTTTCGTAGTGGTTTTGCCGGTCCCGCCCGCATTTTCGCAGGGGTTTTGCTGATCCTGTCCACAGGCGTCTCGCGGGACCACCGGCTGTCCACAGATCTCCCCGCCCACCTGCGCCACGGCATACGACGTCGGCACGGTGGTGACCACCCACGGACCCGTGGGACCGAGCAGAAGGGGAGTCTGATGACAGATTCATTTGTGACGGTGGCCGGCAACCTGACCGCCGACCCCACGATGGGCAAGACGAAGGGCGGCGACATTTTCGCCACCTTCCGAGTCGCCGTCAACCACGGCTACTTCGACCGCGAGAAGGGGATGTGGCTGGAGACGGGCGCCAGCTTCTACAAGGTCTCGACCTTCCGGGCGCTCGCCGTCAACGTCGTCGAGTCGCTGCGCAAGGGCACCCCGGTGGTGGTCCACGGCAAGCTGCGCGTCAACGAGTGGGAGAACGGCGACAAGCAGGGCACCGAGGTCCAGATCACGGCGCTGGCCGTCGGTCCGAACCTGAGCTTCGGACAGGCGGACTTCACCAACGTCCGGCGGCCGCACTTCACGGGCAACGACCCGTCGGACGACGAGAACGTCCGGGCGGCCCTGGCTGAGGAGTCCGCCGACCAGGAAGCCAGCCACCAGGACATCCCCGGGGAGGGGTCCGGGATCGCCCCGGAGTCGGGCTACGGAGACGTGGACGACGAGTTGTTCGAGGACGCGCCGGCGGCCATCGGCGCCTGAGCCGGCGGGTGCGCTGAGCGACTGGATGTCGGCAGCTCACCGTCTGCTCCCGCGGGTGGGATCGGCCCGGGTCGCCCGATTCGGGCCGGACCACCTGCGAGGGCTAGCCTGAGCACCATGGCCGAATTCATCTACACCATGACGCGTGCCCGCAAGGCGGTCGGCGACAAGCTGATCCTCGACGACGTCACGATGTCCTTCTACCCCGGCGCCAAGATCGGCGTCGTCGGGCCCAACGGCGCCGGCAAGTCCACGATCCTGAAGATCATGGCGGGGATGGACCAGCCCTCCAACGGCGAGGCGCGGCTGACCCCGGGCTACAGCGTCGGGATCCTGTTGCAGGAGCCCCCGCTGAACGAGGAGAAGACCGTCCTCGGCAACGTCGAGGAGGGCGTCGGTGAGATCAAGGCCAAGCTCGACCGCTACAACGCGATCTCCGAGGAGATGGCCAACCCGGACGCCGACTTCGACGCGCTGATGGCCGAGATGGGCCAGCTGCAGGAGGAGATCGACCACGCCGACGCGTGGGACCTGGACGCCCAGCTCGAGCAGGCGATGGACGCGCTGCGCTGCCCCCCGCCGGACGCCGACGTGACCGTCCTCTCCGGCGGTGAGCGTCGCCGGGTCGCGCTCTGCAAGCTGCTGCTGAGCAAGCCCGACCTGCTGCTGCTCGACGAGCCCACCAACCACCTGGACGCCGAGTCCGTCCAGTGGCTGGAGCAGCACCTCAAGGAGTACGCCGGCGCCGTCCTGGCCGTCACCCACGACCGGTACTTCCTGGACAACGTCGCCGAGTGGATTGCCGAGGTCGACCGTGGTCGCCTGATCGGCTACGAGGGCAACTACTCGACCTACCTGGAGAAGAAGCGCGAGCGACTTGCGGTCCAGGGCAAGAAGGACGCCAAGCTGGCCAAGCGCCTGGAGAAGGAGCTGGAGTGGGTCCGCTCCAACCCCAAGGCCAAGCAGACCAAGAACAAGGCGCGTCTGGCCCGCTACGAAGAGATGGCCGC
>JAAYYA010000197.1 GCA_012515595.1 Actinomycetales bacterium | reverse complement strand
GGTGCTGGCGGGGGTACGGTGGCGCGGTGCTGGCGGGGGTGCGGGGGCGCGGTGCTGCTGGCGGGGGACGCAGAGGCAGGCCCAACCCCCTCAGGACTTGGCTACGACGTGCTCTCGCAGGGCGGGGATGACGACCTCGCCGTACTGCCGCAGCGTCTCCTCCTTCAGGTCGTGCATGACGTAGGCCGCGAACTGGTCGACGCCGAGGTCCTTGAGCGCGGTGAGCTTCTCGATGTGGGCCTCGGCCGGCCCGAGCACGCAGAACCGGTCGACGATCTCGTCCGGGACGAAGGCGACGTGGTCGTTGTCGGTGCTGCCGTGGGTGTTGTAGTCGTAGGCGGTGCGCCCGGCGATGTAGTCGGTCAGGCTGGCCGGGACCGCCCCGGAGGTGCCGTAGCGCTCGACGATGTCGGCGATGTGGTTGCCGACCATGCCGCCGAACCACCGGCTCTGCTCGCGCTGGTGCGGCACGTCGTCGCCGATGTAGGCCGGGGCGGACACGCAGATCTTGACCGACATCGGGTCCCGGCCGGCGTTGTCGGCCGCGTCCCGGACCGCCTGGATCATCCACTTCGCGATGTCGATGTCGGCCAGCTGCAGGATGTAGCCGTCGGCGATCTGGCCGGTCACCTCCAGCGCCTTGGGGCCGTAGGCCGCGACCCACACCTCCAGGGACGACCCGTGTGACCACGGGAACTGGAGGGTGGCGCCGTGGTACTCCACCGGCCGGGAGTTGGCCAGCTCGCGGATCACGGTGACGCTGTCCCGCAGCGTCTGCAGGGTCGCCGGCGCCCCGTTGGTCACCCGCACCGCCGAGTCGCCGCGACCCAGGCCGCACACGGTGCGGTTGCCGTACATCTCGTTGAGCGTGGCGAAGACGCTGGCGGTGACCGTCCAGTCGCGGGTGGAGGGGTTGGTCACGAACGGCCCGACGACCACCTTGCGGGTGGCCGCCAGGATCGCGGAGTGGATGACGTAGGGCTCCTGCCAGAGCAGGTGGCTGTCGAAGGTCCACACGTGGCTGAACCCGTGGTGCTCGGCCAGCTGCGCCAGCTGGACGACCCGGCTCGAGGGCGGGTTGGTCTGGAAGACGACTCCGAAGTCCATGCAGGCCTCCTCAGACCAGGTACTGGCTCAGGCCGCGCTTGAGGTAGCGCCCGTGGCCGGCCGACCCGTGGTACTCCCCGCCGTCGACCAGCACCCGCCCCCGGGAGAGCACGGTGTCGACGTGACCGTCGATCTCGAAGCCCTCCCAGGCCGAGTAGTCCATGTTCATGTGGTGGGTCTTGCCCAGCCCGATCGAGGTGTGCCCCTTCGGGTCGTAGACCACGATGTCGGCGTCGGCCCCCGGCGCGATGACCCCCTTGGTGCCGTAGAGGCCGAACATCCGGGCCGGCGTCGTCGAGGTGAGCTCGACCCACCGCTCCAGGGTGATCTGCCCGGTGACCACGCCCTGGTACAACAGGTCCAGCCGGTGCTCGACCGAGCCGATGCCGTTGGGGATGGCCCGGAAGTCGCCCTTGCCCATCTCCTTCTGGTCCTTCATGCAGAACGGGCAGTGGTCGGTGGAGACCATCTGCAGGTCGTTGGTGCGCAGCCCCTGCCACATCGCGTCCTGGTGGCCCTCCTCCCGCGAGCGCAGCGGCGTGGAGCAGACCCACTTGGCCCCCTCGAAACCGGGCGCACCGAGCTGCTCCTCCAGCGACAGGTAGAGGTACTGCGGGCACGTCTCGCCGAAGACGTTGCGCCCCCGGTCGCGAGCGGCAGCGAGCTGGGCGACCGCCTGCTTGGCGCTCACGTGCACGACATACAGCGGTGCGCTGGTGACGTCGGCGAGCATGATCGCCCGGTGGGTGGCCTCCTCCTCCATCTGCCAGGCGCGGGCGATGCCGTGGTAGTAGGGGTCGGTCTTGCCCTGGTTGTAGAGCTGCTCGGCGAGCACGTCGATCGCGGGGCCGTTCTCCGCGTGCATCATCGTGAGCAACCCGAGGTCCGCGGCCTTCTGCATCGCCTGGAGGACCTGCGCGTCGTCGCTGTAGAAGACGCCGGGGTAGGCCATGAACAGCTTGTAGCTGCTGATCCCCTCGTCGAGCAGCGTCTCCATCGCCTTGAGCGAGAACTCGTCGACGCCGCCGATGATCTGGTGGAAGCCGTAGTCGATGGCGCAGTTGCCGCCGGCCTTGTCGTGCCAGGCGGCCAGCCCGTCCTCGACCCGCTCGCCGTAGCGCTGGATCGCGAAGTCGATGATGGTCGTGGTCCCGCCCCAGGCCGCGGCGCGGGTGCCGCTCTCGAAGGTGTCGGACGCCTCGGTCCCCCCGAACGGCATCTGCATGTGGGTGTGGGCATCGATCCCACCCGGTATGACGTACTTGCCGGTGGCGTCGATGACCGCGCCTGCGCTGGTGGTCAGGTCATGACCGAGCAGGGTGGAGCCCGGTGCGAGGACGGCCACGACCTTCTCGCCGTCGACGAGGACGTCGGCCTCGGTGCGGCCGGTGGACGAGACGACGGTCCCGCCGGTGATGAGGGTGGTGCTCATGGGTCAGCTCCTCGGTGGTGCGGTCGCGTGGGGTGCGGGTCGGGTGGCCTCAGGGCTGGGCGATACGGGTGTAGGAGTCCGGGCGCCGGTCGCGGTAGAACTGCCAGTCGTCGCGCATCTGCTGGACCATGTCCAGGTCCAGGTCCCGGACCAGCACCTCCTCGGTCTCGGACGAGCCGCGCTCCCCCACGAAGTTGCCGCGCGGGTCGATCACCTGGCTGGTGCCGTAGAAGGTGACCGCGTCGTCGCCGTACTCGTTGTCCTCGCGCCCGACCCGGTTGGGCTGCAGCACGAAGTAGCCGTTGGCCACGGCGGCGCAGGGGCCCTCGACCTCCCAGAGCCGGTTGCTCAGCCCGGGCTTGGTGGCGTTGGGGTTGAAGACGATGTGCGCGCCGTTCAGGCCGAGCTCGCGCCAGCCCTCGGGGAAGTGCCGGTCGTAGCAGATGTAGGTGCCGACCTTGCCGACCGCGGTCTCGAAGACCGGGTAGCCCAGGTTGCCGGGGCGGAAGTAGAACTTCTCCCAGAACTTGTCCAGGTGCGGCAGGTGGTGCTTGCGGTACTTGCCGAGGACCGTCCCGTCGGCGTCGACCACGACGGCGGTGTTGTAGTAGACGCCGGTCTGCTCCTCCTCGTAGATCGGCAGGACCATCACCACGCCGAGCTCCTTGGCCAGGCCGGCGAAGCGCTGCACGACCGGGCCGTCGGCAGGCTCGGCGAAGCGGTAGTACTTCGGGTCCTGGGTGATCCCGAAGTAGGGCCCGTAGAACAGTTCCTGGAAGCAGACCACCTGCGCCCCCTGGGCGGCGGCGTCCCGGGCGAACTGCTCGTGCTTGTCCAGCATCGAGTCCTTGTCGCCGGTCCACGTCGTCTGGGTGATTGCTGCTCTCACGATCGCCATGTCGCTCCCATCCTCGGCACACCCCCGGGCCGACCCGGGCGCCCCACGCTAGCGGCTCCCCGGCCGTCGCGTAAGGGGTTTGCTCCGGGCCCGTGTGGGGCCGGGCCCGGAGCGCGCCATCAGCGGATGCGCACCACCGGCCCGTCCAGCAGCACCTCGTCGCCGCCCAGGTCGACCACGGCCCGCAGGTCGTAGGTGCCGCGCGGCACCCCGAAGAGCAGCCCCACGTAGTGGCCGCGACCGGCCGGCAGGGTGCCGACGGTCCGCTTCACCTCGTCGTCCTGCAGCAGCTGCAGGTCGACGTCGTCGGCCACGACCGGCCGCCCGTCGGAGTCGGTCAGCTGCAGGTGGACGATCGCCACCGGCCCGACCCCGAGGACGCGCCACGTGGCGTGGACATCGTGGTGGACGACCTCCCGGGTCTCACTCACCTGGTTGCCCAGGGCGTCGGTCGCCACGACGGTCAGCTCCTGGGCGCCCTCGACGAGCGGCACGACCACCGAGAACGTCCCGTCGTCGGCGACCTCCACCTCCTCGCCCTGCACCGTGACGGTGACGGGCTCGGCATGCTCGTCGGCGACGGTGCCGCTGACCGTGACCTCGGGCTCGGTGACCACGGCGCCGTCGGCGGGCGTCCACTCCAGGACCGGCGCGGTCGTGTCGAGCACCACGGTGAGCGGCTCGCTCACGCTGGTGCCGGTCTCGTTGCCGGCCGAGGCGACGAGCACGTTCTCGCCCTCGACCAGCTCGACCGTGGCGCTGTAACTGCCGTCCTCGGCCGGCACGACCGTGGCCAGCACCTCCTCGCCGCGCAGCACCTGCACCTCGTCGGCGTCCCAGGCCAGGCCCGAGACCTCGACCGGGCTCGCGCCCACCAGGGTCTCCTCGGTCGTGAGCGTCGGCACCGGCGGCGGCACGAGCAGCAGCCACTCCAGCGAGTCGACCATGACCTGCTCGGTGCCCTCGGTCCAGCCGCGGTCCGGGCCCATGTAGTCCGAGACCGCCGCGAAGCTCAGCAGCAGGTGACCGCTGAGGTCGGTGCGCTGCTCGAACGCCACGGCCGTGCCCGTGCCCGCGCCACCGACCGTAAGGGTCGCCAGAGCATCTCCGGAGTATGCCGAGAGCCAGCTGTAGTAGCTGTCGTCGGCCAGGATGTGGGCCGGGTCCGCGACGTCGGCGAAGATCGGGTGGTCCGCCACGTCGGTCAGCCCGACCGCGCCGTCCCGGTAGCCCTGGCCACCGACGGTGACCCCGTCGCCGTGCTCCTCGAGCAGCCGGATGCCGCCCTCGGTCACGCCGTAGGTGCCGGTGAAGACCAGGTCGACCTGCGCGTCGTCCGCGGCCTGCACGAGCGCGTCGAACTCGGCAGCGCTCGGGTCGCCGCCGTTGACCACGACGGCGCCGTAGTCGTCGATCGACCCGGCGACGTCGGCCCACGAGACCTCCTCGGAGGCCACGCCCTCGGCGATGAGGAACTCGGTGAGGTCGCCGCGCACGTCGCCGATCACGCCGACCTGGATCGGCGACACCTCGACAGTCAGCGCGGCCGGTTCCTCACCGACCGTGATCTCCGCCGTGGCCACGACGTGGTTCGGCCCTTCGACGGTGACCGCGTAGTCACCGACCAGCACCGGCTCGAGGACGGCCGTGCCGTCGGCACCGGTCTCGCCGGTCCCGTCGGTCGGACCCTCGACGGTGACCTGCGCGCCGGGGACCGGCTGGCGGGTTACGTCGTCGACCACGGTGACGGTCAGGCTCGACTCGGCCAGCGGCGTGAGCTCGATGTCGTGCAGCAGGTTCTCCTCCGGCGCGACGGTGACCGTCGCGCTGTAGGGCTCGAACCCGTCCGCCGTGACCTCGAGGGTGACCTCGCCGGAGGCGACGCCGACCTCGTAGGCACCGTCCGCGTCGGTGACGTCGCGGCCGGTGGTGCCGGCCACGGTGACCTCGGCGCCCTCGACGGGCGCGCCGTTGCCGGTGACCGTGCCGTGCACCGAGCGCTGCTGGGCGACCAGGGCCCAGCCGACGCCGTTGAGGGTGACCCGCTCGGCGTCGAACGTCCAGGCGTTGACCGGTGACGCGTAGGAGCTGGCGCCGAGGCTGCCGAGCAGCAGGTGCACGGACCCGGGCGAGGCGAACCGGTAGCCCACGCCCTGGTCGAACGGCGTGCCCGTCTCCGGGTGCACCGTGTCGGCCAGGATCGTGCCGGTGTAGCCGGCGAAGGACTGGAACTGCTGGTTCGTCCCGGGGTCGCTGAGGATCGTCACCGTCTCGCCGACGTCGTAGCCGTCGAAGACCGGGTGGGCGACGTTGACCAGCAGCCCCGTCGAGTCGGGCTCGAAGTCGTTGTCGACCGACACCGGGTCGCCGGTGTACTTCGACAGCGTGCGGATGGAGCCCGAGTTGTACTGCGAGGGCAGCACCACCGGCACGTCGTGCGCGGCCGCCTGGGCCAGGAAGCCCTCGAACTCCTCCTCCGTCGGCTCCAGGCTGGCACCGTTGAGGAAGACCAGGTCGTAGGTTCCCGTGGTCACGTCCACCAGCGGCAGCTCCCGGTAGGTGAACCGGTCGATGGTGTAGCCGTTGGCCTCCAGGAACTCGCCCATCGACCCGTTGGAGATGTCCCCGACCAGGGCCAGGTGCGCGGTCGCGCCCAGCCTGGCCTCGGCCGTCGCCGGGACGCCGTCGCCCACCGTGACGTCGACGAAGTCGGTGACCAGCCCCTCGGCGCTGGCCACGACGACCCAGTCGCCCGAGGGGAGGTGCGCGAAGGTGAACGTCCCGTCGGCACCGGTCGTGACGGCATACTCCGTGCCCTCCACGACCACCGAGGCCCCGGCCACGGGGGCGCCCTCGGGAGAGAGCACGGTGCCCGTGATCGCGGCCCCCGCGGACTGCGGGAGGGTGATCTGGGAGGTGACCGACTCGCCCTCGGCGACGGTCACCGTGGTGCTGGCGTCGTCGTAGCCGAAGGTGGACGCGGTCAGCGTCCAGGTGCCGGGATCGAGGGGTATGACGTAGCTCCCGTCCCCCTCGCGCGCCGGGTAGGTGCGACCCGTCTCCGCGACGGTCACGGTGGCCTCGATCGGCGCACCGGCGGCGGTGACCACGGTGCCCCGGGTGTCCGAGCCGAGCCCGTCGGCGGTCAGCGCCCACTGCAGGGCGTTGGTCAGTGAGCGGGAGGTCTCCGGCGAGAAGTAGAACTCGGGCAGCTCCCGGGTCCCGACCGCGCCGTAGGAGGAGGCGCCGTTGGTGGAGAGCAGCACGTCGACCGACCCGACGGTGCGGCCGTCGAAGGCGATCGCGTCACCGGCGGGACCGGCCTCGCTGGCGATCGTGGCGACCGTGGTGCCGGAGTAGCCGGTGAAGGTGCCGTACATCCGGTTGTGGTCGGTCGTGGCGAAGGTGTTCGGCAGCCCCTGGGTCAGCGGGTGGTCGGCGGTGACCGTGGTGGTCACCGTGCCGTCCATGGTGCCGTCCTCCCAGGCCGCCGGGTCGCCATAGAGCTCGACCATGTCCTCGATCGCGCCGCGGTTGTAGTTGCCCGTCCACACGACCGGCAGGTCGTTGCGGTTGGCGTGGTCCAGGAAGGTCGGCAGGTTCGCCGAGGCCTGCGACGGGTCGTTGACCAGCACCATGTCGACCTCGGCCAGGGCCGCGCCGTCGGTCCAGTCCACGTCGACCGGGAGATAGCCCCAGTCGGTGAGGAAGGCGCTGAGCCGGCCCGCGTGCACCCCGGAGGTCGAGTCCGCGACGACGCCGACGGTCGCCGACTCCACGACCTCGACGTCCTCGGCGTGGTCGCCCGAGGGCATCGTGAAGGCGTGCAGGGTGCGGATGTAGCCGTCCGCCTCGATCTCCAGCTCCTGCTCGCCGGCCTCGACCCGCGGCAGGGTGAAGCTGCCGTCGGCCTCGGTGACCGTCTCGACCGGGGTGCCCACGACCCGGACCACGGCCCCGTCGAGGGGCACGCCGTCGGCGCTCGGCTCGGTGCCGAGCTCGGTGTCCCCAGGAGATCCGGGCAGCCCGGTGCCGGGCAGCGTGGTGCCGGTGACGGTGCCGGTCAGCGTCCCGACGTCGGCGACCTCCAGGACGAAGGTGAGGTCCTGCGCGGCGCCGTCGACGACGGTGATCTCCTGGGTCCGGGTGACGTAGCCGAAGGCGCTGACCTGGACCGTGTAGTCACCGTCCGGCAGGCCGATGAGGAACTGGCCGTCCTCGCCGGTGGTGGTGCCCCACGTCTGGCCCCACACGGCGACCTCGGCGTTGGGCACCGGCACCCCGTCGGGGTCGGTGACCGAGCCGCTGACCTGCGCGAGGCCGGGCGAGCCGGCGTAGCGGACCGCGTTGAGGAAGAGCTGGCGGCCCTCCGGCGCCCACTCCACGTCGGTCTCGGTGCCGGCGCTGACGAACAACCCGCTCAGCAGGACGTGCACGCTGTCCGGCGTGCGCACGTCATACGCGATGCCCGGCCCGGCCGGGGTGCCCTCCATGCCGACGGTGGCCAGGGTGACGCCCTGGTAGTCGACGAGGTAGGGCGCGTCGCTGTCGGCGTTGAGGTAGATCACCGGCTCCTCGCCGAGCCCAGCGGTGATCGGGTGGTCCGCGACGCCGGTGAGCTCCTTCGGGGCGCTGTTGAAGCCGCCGTGCCGCTCGACGTCCGCCGGGTTGCCGGTGAGGTCGGACAGCTCGTAGATCGCGGAGGTGGAGGTCGCGCTGTTGGCCGCGGGGAAGATCACGCTGACACCGGCCTCGTCGAACGCCGCCAGGTTGTCCAGCCACTGCTGGTCCGGGATCGACGCCGGGTCGTTGAGGATCACCACGTCGTATGACGCGAGGTCGCCCATCACCTCCCAGCCCAGTGAGGTGGCCGGGATCTGGGCCGCGGTGAGGAAGTCGGTCAGCCGGTCGGAGTAGTCGCCGACGACGGCCACGTTCGGCGCGCTGACCAGCGAGAAGTCCACCTCGGTGACCGTGCCGGCGGTGACGGCCACGTCCGCGACGGTGTCGGCGATGAAGCCGTCGGCGGAGGCGGTCACGGCGTAGTTGCCGACCTCCAGGTCGCTGATCAGGTAGCTGCCGTCGCTACCGGTGGTGACCGGCTCGCCGCCCTCGACGGCGACCTGGGCCCCCGCGACGGGGGCGCCCGTGACGTCGCTGACGGTGCCACCGATCGCGCCGGCGTCGGAGGCCACCAGGCCAACCGCCAGCGGCGTGGTCTCGCCGAGGGTGACGGTCACCTCGTGCTCGCTGTCCGTCATACCGGGTGCGGACACGAGGACCGTGTGGGTGCCCTCCGGCAGCAGCAGCTCACCGGTCCCGCCGGGCAGCTCCTCGTGCTCGAAGGACCCGACGACAGAGACCTCGGCGTCCAGCGGCGCGCCGTCCGGGCCGGTCACGGTGAGCGCGACGGTGCCGAACTCGGCGGCGACCGCGTGCTCGACGGCGGCCACGAAGATCGCCTCGGCCCCGGCGGTCCAGCTCTCCTCCGGCCCGACGAGCACGCTGGAGCCGTGGCTGGGCAGCAGCACCTGCACGGAGCCGGTCGAGGTGCGTTCGTAGCCGATACCCGAGCCGCGCTCGCCCTGCTCGTCGCTGCCGAGGGTGGCCAGGTTGCCGCCCTCGTAGCCGACCAGCCAGGCGTGCGAGTCGTTGCTGAGGATCTGGTAGCGGTCCTGGTCGATCGGCGCCGTGATCGGGTGCTCGACGGGGTCGGTCAGCCAGACCGGTCCGTGGCGGCCGTAGACGGACTCCAGGTGTCCCTCGCTGCCGCGCAGCTCCAGCACCTCGTCGACGCTGCCGCCGACCGCGCCCCAGCTGTCCAGGGCGATGATGCTGGTGCCGGCCGCGTCGGCGCCGGTCAGGATGGTCTCGATCGCCTCGACGTTGTCGCGGGCGTAGTCGCCGCTGACCCCGTTGAGGATCATCGCGTCGTAGCGCTCCGGGGCCAGCGCAGCCTCGGCGAAGCTCAGCTCGTCGACCGACCAGCCGTGCCCGCGCAGGATCGTGGACAGCCGGCTGCGGTAGTCGGAGACGACCGCCAGGTCGAAGCCGCCGAGGGTGACGTCCACGGTCGTCGTCTCGCCCGCGGTGACCGTCACGGCCTGCTCCGCGGTGGCGTAGCCGGGCAGCTCGGCGACCAGCACCCACTCGCCCTCGGCGACGTCGGCGAAGGTGAAGCTGCCGTCCGCACCGGTGGTGGCCGGGTCGACCGGCACGCCGGTCAGCGTGACGGTGGCCCCCTCGAGCGGCTGCCCGTCCGCGTCGGTGACGGTGCCGGCGACCGAGCCCGAGCCGACCGCGGTGAGCGTCGCGTCGACGGTCAGGTCGGCGGTGGGCGACAGGGTGATGTCCTGGGTGTGGGTGGACAGGCCGTAGGCACTGATCCGCAGCGTGTAGTCACCCACCGGGGCGCGCAGCTCGTAGGTCCCCGTGGCCGGGTCGGTCGTGGTGCTGTGGCCGGTGCCGACCAGCCGGACGCTGGCCTCGACCGGTCCCTCCGGGCCGGTCACCGTGCCGACGACCCCACCGGTGGACCGGTAGGAGGCGACGGTGCCGTCCCGCGAGACGAACAGCGCCGCGTCGTCCGCCACGGCGGTCGAGGAGAGGATCGCGGCCGGCAGCTGCTCCTCCCAGAGGAGCTCGCCGGTGGTCGCGTCGAGCGCGAAGGCGTCCCAGCTCTGCGAGCCGCCGAGCACGACGCCGCTGGTGGTGACGGCGACCGAGGAGGTGACCGCGCTGCCCACGAAGTGGGTCCACTGCCGCTCACCGGTCGTGGCGTCATACGCCGCCACCGAGCCGGCCGTGTGCGAGCCCAGGATGACCAGGTCGTCGTAGAGCACGGGGCTGCTGCCCTGGGTGTCGCCGTGGCCGCCGGTCTCCCACAGGGTCGCGCCGGTGGCCAGGTCGAGGGCGAGCAGCGAGCCGCTGGTGAAGTCCGCGTTGGTGGTGCCCAGGTAGACCTTGCCCGCGTCGACCGCCGGCATGGTGATCGCGATGGTCTCGCTGCGCTCCCACAGGAGCGCGCCGGTCGCGGCGTCGAGCGCGACGACCGTGCCATCCCCCACGCTGGAGGTCACCGCCACCCCGTCGGCGACCGTCGGGCCGAAGAAGACGCCGCCGCCGATCGCGGTGCGCCACACCCGCTCCCCCGTGGCGCCGTCGATGGCGTGCATCGAGCCGGTCGCGCCGGACCCGACGGCCACGTAGACGGTGCCGTCGGCGACGTTCGGCGACCCGTAGGTGGGGATGTCGCCGTCGAAGTCGTAGGTCCACCGCACCGAGCCGTCGGCCGCGTTCAGCGCGAGCAGGGTGCCGTTGTTGCCGGTGGTGACGTAGACGGTGGCCCCGTCGGCGGAGATCGCGGGCGTCCCGCGCTGGTCGCTGCCGGTGGGGATCGACCAGCGGGTCGCCCCCGTGGCCAGGTCGAGGGCCGTGAGGGTGCCGTTGACCGAGAGCTGGTAGACGCTCTCCCCGTCCGAGGCGGGCGAGCCGAACATGACGCTGCCGACCTTCGCGGTCCACTGCTGCTGCAGGCTGCTGGCGTTCAGGCCGGTGGCGGCCAGCCCGTGACCGGCCGCGTTGCCCTTCAGCTGGGGCCAGGTGTCGGTGCCGGGCAGGGCCAGCGGCTCCAGCTCCACGTCGCGCACCGCGTCGCCGTCGACGGTGACCTCTCCGGTCCAGGGGCTGTAGCCGGTGGCCTGCACGCGCAGCTCGTGGGTGCCGTGGGGCAGGGTCAGCGCATAGGCGCCGGTCTCGTCGGAGTATGTCGTGGTGCCGGGCTGGCCGGCCACGGAGACCGCCGCGCCGGTCACCGGGGCGCCGGCGGCGGTGATGGTGCCGGTCAGGGTGGCGGTGGTCTGCGGGGTCAGGGTGACGTCCAGCTCGACGAAGCCGCCCTGGGTCACCTCGACCGGGTGCTCCTGGGTCTGGTAGCCGTAGGCGCTGACCCGGATCGTCTGGGTGCCGGGCGGAGCGTAGAGCTCGTAGTCGCCGGTGGCGGGGTCCGCGGTCGTGGACGGGCCGTCGGCGATGCTCACGCTCGCGGCGACCGGTCCGTCGGGGCCGGTGACCTGGCCGGCGACCAGGCCGGAGTGGGCGGCGCGGGTGGTCGCGGCGTAGGAGTCGACGATGCCGTGGCCGTAGGCGTTGTTGGGGGTCTGGCCCATGAACGGCTCGGTGCGCGCAGTCTCCTCGAGGATCTCCTGGACCTCGTCCACGCTGAGCGCGGGGTTGGCCGACAGGATCAGGGCGGCGACCCCGCTGACGTGCGGCGTGGCCATCGAGGTGCCCGAGATCGTGTGGTAGTCCTGGCCCGAGTCCCGCGGCCAGGCGGAGTAGATCGCGGCGCCGGGCGCGCTGACCTGGGGCTTGACGTACTCCACGCCGTCCCAGGTGATCGGGCCGCGGCTGGAGAAGGCCGCGATCGTGTCGTTGATGTCCGTGGCGCCGACCCCGATGGAGTGCGGGTAGCCACCGGGCAGGCCGACGGTGCCACCGGCCGGGCCGTCGTTGCCGTTGGCGAACATCGGGACGATGCCCGCCGCGCGCCAGGCGGCCACCGCGTCCCAGAAGATGCGGCTGCTGCCGGGGCCGCTGCCCCACGAGTTGCTGGCGATGTCGGGGGCCTTGGCCGGGTCGCCACCCGGCGCCAGCACCCACTGCATGCCGTTGAGGATGCCGACCTCGCCGCCGCGGCCGGCGTCGGTGAGGATCTTGACGCCGATCCACTCGGCGTCCGGGGCCACGCCGATGACCTCACCGGGAGGCCCACCGGCGATCGAGCCCGTGACGTGGGTGCCGTGGCCGTTGCCGTCGCCCGGCGCCGGGTAGTTCTCACCCGTGGTGACGAACCACGCGTCGGAGTGGTCGCCGTCGCTGCCCCGGTACTGCCCCGCGAGCGCGGGGTGGCCGCCGTCGACGCCGGTGTCCAGCACGGCGACGGTGACGCCCTCGCCGCGGTGGCCGTACTCCCCCCAGGTCTGCGGGGCATTGACCTTCTCCAGGCTCCACGTGGGCAGGGCCGGCTCGCCGGCCTCCACCGGGTCGACCTGGACCTCCTGCTCGAGGCGCACGTGGGCGACGTCCTCGCGGGCCTCGAGCTCGGCCAGGGTGGCGGCGTCGATCGTCGCGCCGACGCTGTTGACGACCCAGAGGTCGACGGGGTTGCCCGGACCCCCGGCCGGCGTCTCGGAGCCGGTGGCACCTTCTGCGTCGGCACCTTCTGCGTCGGCACCGTCGATGTCAGCGCCACCCAGGTCGGCGATCAGGTCGGCGCGCTGCTGCGCACCGGTCTCGCGGAGGGTCTCCACGACCACCTGCCCACGGGCGGCGTCGGCCGCCTGGCCCGCCTCCGCGGCGGTGTCCTCGTCATAGGACCGGGCCGAGCCGCGCACGTTGCGGGAGGCCTCGAGCCCCGCGGTGTGCGCCTGCGCCGCCAGCGCCTCGAGGTCGGCGGATCCGGTCATCTCGATGATGACCGTGACCTGCTCGTTCTCGGCCAGCGCCTCGGTGACGGCCGGGTCGATCTTCGGCTCGTCGCCGGCCGCGGGGTGCCGCTCCAGTGCGGCCGCGAGGTCAGTGACGGCCGGTGACTCCTCGGCCCCTGCGTCGGTGTCCGCCTCGGCATCCGCACCGTGCGTACCCGCCTCCGCGTTCGGGCCGGTCGTGGTGACCGCGTCCGGGTCGATGTCCGCCACCGCCACGTCGAGCCCCTCGAGCACCGACGTGGACTCCCCCTCCAGCGCCACGTCGTCAGGTGTCGACCCGTCAGGGGCGACCGTGGCCCGTGCGCCGACACCCTGCCCCAGCTCCGCCGCCGCGAGGGCGGCGGCGGATGGTGGAGCCCCGAGCGCGGAGGACGGCGCCACCCCCAGCAGGCTGAGG
The DNA here is from genome assembly GCA_012515595.1 of Actinomycetales bacterium. GTDB lineage: Bacteria > Actinomycetota > Actinomycetes > Actinomycetales > Dermatophilaceae > Ornithinicoccus. Next base: position 5 of record JAAYYA010000197.1, on the reverse strand, counting down.
ACGAG
>JAAYYA010000196.1 GCA_012515595.1 Actinomycetales bacterium | reverse complement strand
CGGCCCACCTCGACATAGGCCGAGACCGGCGGCGCCCCGTGCCGCACCGCGTTGAGCAGCGCCTCGCGCAGCGCGTTGACCAGGGCCTGGCCGTCCGCGTCCAGGGGCCGGTCGCCGGTGACGATCAGCTCGATCGGGACCCCGTGCAGGTCCTCCACCTCGTGGCCGACCGCCGCGACCGCACCGGCGAGGGTGGCGGCGTGCCCGACCGGGCCGGTGTAGAGCCAGCTGCGCAGCTCCCGCTCCTGCGCGCGAGCCAGCCGGGCCACCTGGACCGGGTCGTCGGCCCGCCGCTGGATCAGTGCCAGGGTCTGCAGGACGGAGTCGTGCAGGTGGGCGGCGATGTCGGCCCGCTCGGTCTCCCGGATGCGCCCGGCCTGCTCCTCGCGCAGGTCGCGCCAGAGGCGGGCGACATAGGGGGCGGCCAGCAGACCCACCCCGGCCATGGTGAGCAGGACTGCTCCGCCCACGTCGCGCAGCTGGGACAGGCTCCCGCCCTGGACGCCGAGCGCCACGAGCCCGGCGACCGCCAGGCCGAGGCCGAGGACGAGCCGCCCCAGCGCCTGCCGCCGATCCGTGCCCTGCTGGGCCAGGAGCCGGTCGCGCCGGGTTGTGTCCAGCTGCGACCAGACGAAGACCGCGCCGGCCGTGAGCACCAGCACCGGCAGGGTGATGTCCAGGCGCAGGTTGATCCCCAACCCCTGGACCAGGGCGGCGATCCCGAGCAGCATCACGAGGCCGCCACCGGCCACGAGCAGCGCCCCCGGCTCGACCCACCGGCGCCGGCCCGACCGGGCCTCCGGACCGTGTTCCTCCGGCTCCATCGTCGCCCACAGGAAGGCGTACATCAGCGCGCCGGCCCCGCCCACCATCGTCAGGATGACGACACCGACCCGCAGCGCGAGCGGGTGGAGGCCGAGGTGGTCGGCCAGCCCACGGCATACTCCCGCCAGCACCCGGCCCTCGCTCGCGCGCCGCAGCGGCGGCCGCTCCCGGCGGGGAGCGGCACCCTGCGGGCCCCGGGCGGTCTGCGGACTGGTCACCACGCCATACTCTCCCACTTCGGGTGGCCGACCCCCGGTTCTCGGGGTGCGCTCAGGGTCCGTTCAGGGTCGACCCTCATAGCGCGCACCCCCGGGTGCGGGAGACGCTGGAGCCATGACACAGACACCACCCGGCGGACAGTATGGCGGGCAGCCGGGCCCGCGGGGCTCGGACAACTTCTTCATGGGGTTGCGCAGGATCGACATGCGGCGCTCCGGCGACAGCTGGATCGGCGGCGTGTGCTCCGGGCTCGCCGAGCGGCTGGGGATCGACCCCATCGTGGTGCGCGCCCTCTTCGTGGTGCTCAGCCTCGGCATGGGGATCGGTGTCCTGGTTTACCTGGTGGCCTGGCTGCTGATTCCCGACACCAACGAGAGCACCCACATCGAGCGGGCGCTGCGCGACGGGGAGGCGGCCTCGGTGGTCCTGCTCGTCGTCGCGCTGCTCGGCGTGTTCGGATCGTTCGGCTGGTGGGGCACCGACTGGTGGATGGGTGGCTTCTGGACGGTGGTCTCGCTGGCACTGCTGGCGCTGGGCGGCTGGTGGCTGTGGTCCGAGTGGACCCGCCGCGAGCAGCCCGGGTTCTACAGCAGCCGCGCCACGCAGGCGGCACCCCCAGCGGGTGGAGCTGCTGCGGGCGGAACAGCCGCGGGCGGAGCCGCCCAGCAGCCGGGTTCCGGCCTGCACGGGTGGGCCTCGCAGCACCCTGCACCGCCCTACACCGCGTCGTCCCAGGGGTTCGAGTCCTCGGCCACGCAGGACCTGTCGGGGAGCGCCCCGGAGAGCGCCCACGAGGGTGCACCGGAGAGTGCCCCCGAGAACACCCAGCCCTTCGGCGCCTCGGACCTGGGGTCCGCGAGCGCCGGCTTCGGGAGCACCGGCGCCTCCGGCGCGACGGCCTGGACCCCGGACTGGCAGTCGGGTGGCCAGGGGGTCACCGGCCAGCAGGGCTTCACCGGTCAGCAGGGCTTCACCGGTGACTCCCCCGCACCCGCGCCCCGACCGAAGGCACCCAAGCCGCCGAAGGCGCCGCGGCGTCCCACGCGCCGCTCGGCGGGCATTGCCGGCACGCTGCTCGGCACCGGCCTCGCGCTCGCCGTCGGCGGCGGGCTGGCCTGGGCTGCCGCAGAGTACGACTGGTCCGTGAGCCCGGTCGTGGTCGGCCTGACCGGCGCGCTGGCCGCGCTGGGCCTGGTGATCCTGGTGCTTGGCCTGGTCGGCCGCACCTCCGGGTTCCCCGGCTTCCTGGCCGTCTGCGCCCTGTTCCTGACGATGGTCGCCGTGCCCGTGGGCCACAACTTCGTCCCGTCGGGGCGGATGGGTGACGTCACGTGGCGACCGGACGCGAGCATCGGCGACACCGGTCCGTTCCGGCTCGGCGCGGGCACCGGCACCCTGGATCTGCGCGACGTCGACCCGGCCGACTTCACCGAGCCGATCGTGGCCAGCGTCTCGTTCGGCAACCTCACCGTCGTGGTCCCCGACGACCTCACGGTGCGCATCGAGGCCGGGGCCGGCATGGGCACCGTCAACAAGAACGGCCAGGACGTCGGCGGGGTCGGCGTCGACGAGGTGGTCGTGGTCGGCGACGGACCGATCGACATGGACGTCGAGGCCAACGTGGGCTTCGGCCAGGTTCTGGTGGAAGGAAACGGACGATGACCAGCAACGACGACAACACCTTCGAGGACAGCCGCACCTCCGGCGACACGATCTTCGGCGACGGGTCCTACGACAGCGGCACGACCGACGAGGGCACCTCCGGCGAGAGCACCTACGACGAGAGCACCTACGACGGCGTCGGGTTGACCGGGGACGCCCCGCGCACCCTGTCCCGGCCGAAGGGCCCCTCGTGGGGCACCGTCGCCCTCGGGCTGATCTGCCTCCTCGTCGCGGGCGCCGCCCTGTGGGTGGAGTGGACCGACGTCAACCTCGACTGGACCCGCTCGGGCCCGCTGGCCGTCGTCGGCGTCGGGCTGGTGCTGGTGCTGGTCGGCCTGGCCGCCCTGCTGCGGCGCAACGACGACGATCTGGACCGTTGACGAACCCGGACTAACCCAGCATCCGCGGCCGGTTTCCCGCACGAAGAGGCGAGAAACGGCATACGAGATGCAGATCCTGCGGCATGTGGCCGTCAGCTCGATCCTGAGCCGAAGTGATTTCGGCGAAAGCGAGTTGACGGCCACATTTCGTGTCTGCTACAACTACTGCAGGTCATGAGTCCCGACGCCAAGCCCCGGCTCGTCGGGCGGCAACCCTCCACTCGCGGTGGGGTGCCCCGGGTGATGACCCGGCGGACACGGCACTGGAGCCGTCTCCGCAAGCGCGGGCCCGTCGACCGGTGGGCCCAGTGACGCACGAAGGAGCGCTGCTGTGACCTGTTGTCGAATGCCCAACCGCTGAGTCCGCCCCCGGAGACCAGCACGCCCGACCCGGGCCCGAGTCTGCGCGACTCAGCCGGCGCCACCACGCCGCGCCACCAGAACCACCACCCTGTCCCCCTGCGCGTCCGCGCACCCTGAATCACTTGGAGCACAGCATGTCCTGGTCCTTTGCCACCCGACAGATCCACGCCGGCCAGACGCCGGACGCCGCCACCGGCGCCCGCGCGCTGCCGATCTACCAGACCACCTCCTTCGTCTTCGACAACGCCGACGTCGCCGCGGCACGCTTCAACCTCGAGGACCTCGGCCCGATCTACACCCGCATCGGCAACCCGACCACCGAGGTCGTCGAGAACCGCCTGGCCGACCTCGAGGGCGGTGTGGGCGCCCTGCTGCTGGCCAGCGGGCAGGCCGCCTCGACCTTCGCGATCCTCAACGTCGCCCAGGCCGGCGACCACCTGGTCACCTCCCCCAGCCTGTACGGCGGGACCCAGAACCTCTTCGCCCAGACCCTGCCGCGGCTCGGCATCGACGTCACCTTCGTCGAGGACCCGACCGACCCGGAGTCCTGGCGCGCCGCCGCCAACGAGCGCACCCGCGCGTTCTTCGGTGAGAGCATCGCCAACCCGAGCGGGCTGGTGCTGGACATCAGCGCGATCGCGGACGTGGCGCACGAGGTCGGCGTGCCGCTGATCATCGACAACACCATCGCCACGCCGTACCTCACCCGCCCGATCGAGCACGGCGCGGACATCGTCGTGCACTCGGCCACCAAGTACCTCGGCGGCCACGGCACCGCGATCGGCGGCGTCCTGATCGACAGCGGCAACTTCGACTACACCCAGTCCCCGGAGAAGTTCCCCGGGTTCAACGAGCCGGACGAGGGTTACCACGGCCTGACCTTCGGCAAGGACCTCGGCGTCGGCAACGAGATCTTCGGCGGCGTCAACCTGTCCTACATCCTGCGCGCGCGGGTCAACCTGCTGCGCGACCTCGGCCCGGCCATCTCGCCGTTCAACGCCTTCCTGATCTCCCAGGGCGTCGAGACGCTGTCGCTGCGCCTGGAGCGCCACGTGGCCAACACCAAGAAGGTCGCCAACTGGCTGCTCGACCAGGAGCAGGTGGTCTCGGTGAGCTACGCAGGACTGCCCGGCCACCCGTCATACGAGCTGGCTCAGAAGTATCTGCCCGAGGGTGCCGGCGCCGTTCTCGCCTTCGAGATCGCCGGCGGCCTGGAGGCCGGCAAGGCCTTCGTCTCGGCGCTGGAGCTGCACTCCAACGTCGCCAACATCGGTGACGTGCGGTCCCTGGTGATCCACCCCGCCTCGACCACGCACCGCCAGCTCAGCGAGCAGGCGCAGGCCGCGGCCGGCGTCACCCCTGGCCTGGTCCGCCTGGCCGTGGGACTGGAGCACATCGATGACATCATCGCGGATCTGGAGACCGGCTTCCGGGCCGCCAAGGGTCTCTGAGGAGACCTGATCCGCGATGACCGCAGACACTGTCCGGTCCGGCAGCCGACGGCATACGCTCCCCGTCGGTGACCTGCTCCTGGAGTCCGGGGAGACCCTGCCCGGCGTGCGAATGGCCTACGAGACGTGGGGACGGCTCAACGAGGCCAGGGACAACGCCGTGCTGGTGCTCCACGCACTCACCGGAGACTCCCACGTGGAGGGTCCTGCCGGACCGGACAGTCCGACGCCCGGGTGGTGGCCCGGGTTGATCGGTCCGGGGAGGGTCCTGGACACCGACCGCTACTTCGTCGTGGCACCCAACGTGCTCGGCGGGTGCCGCGGCACGACCGGGCCCTCCTCACCCGGCCCGGACGGTCGACCCTGGGGATCACTGTTTCCCCGGGTGACCGTCCGGGACCAGGTCCGCGCCGAGGCGCTGCTCGCCGACCGGCTCGGGATCCACGCCTTCGCGGCGGTGGTCGGCGGTTCGATGGGAGGGATGCGGGTCCTGGAGTGGGCCGTCACCTTCCCCGGCCGGGTGCGGCGCTGCCTGCCGATCGCCACCTCGGCCGTCGCCTCCGCCGACCAGATCGGGTGGGCCACGCCGCAGCTGTTCGCGATCCGGCAGGACCCGGGCTACCACGGCGGGGACTACTACCCCGGCCCCGGGCCGCGCACCGGGCTCCAGGTCGCCCGGCAGATCGCGCACGCGACCTACCGGACCGCGGACGAGCTCGACGACCGCTTCGGGACCGAGCCGCAGAAGGGCGAGGACCCGCTGGCCGGTGGGCGCTTCGCGGTGCAGTCCTACCTGGAGCACCACGGGCAGAAGCTGGCCCGCCGGTTCGACGCCAACAGCTATGTGGCCCTCACCGAGTCGATGAACACCCACGACATCGGCCGCGACCGCGGCGGGGTGGAGTCGGCGCTGCGGCGGATCACGGCGGACCTGACCGTGGTCGTGGTGGACAGCGACCGGCTGTTCACACCGGCCGAGGGAGAGCGCATCGCGGCCTCCCCCGCGTGCCGCGGCCTGGTGACGGTGTCCTCCCGGTTCGGCCACGACGGCTTCCTCATCGAGACCGACCAGGTCTTCGCCGCGATCGGTGACGCTCTGGAGGACCGGCCCGTGCGGGGGCGGATCCCCGTTGCGGCGGAGGAGGGCCACCTGCCGCCGACGTCGGAGTACCGCGCGGAGGTGCGCCCCGCCGTGCCCTTCAGCACCCCGGGCCGGCCGGTGCTCAACGGCACCGGCCTCTGGTGACCCCACCAATTTGGTAGCGGTTTCGTACAGCCTCCGCACGTCTTCGTAGCGGTTTCGCACGCCCCTCGAGGGGTCGGGCAGGACAGCACCATTCCTGGCACGTGCGCGCCTCGTGCCGCCGTAGCTAGGTTGTCCCCATGGCCTTCATGAACATCCGGGTCCAGATCGGCTCCAGGGTGGTGTCGTCAGGCGGCCCCGGCACAGTCCGGATCTCCGACGAGGCCGAGCGCGCGCTGCAGGAGTTGACGGCAGACGGCACGAGCCGCTCCGACGCCGTGCAGCAGGCACTCCTGGATGCCGTTGCCCTGCGCCAGGGTCGGGCACTGGGCGAGTCGGGATCCACGCCCGGTTGGAGTTGAACCCTCGGTTATCCACAGAAGCCGTATGACGTCTGTGTGACAGGGCCGTTACCGTTGCATCATGGCCATCGTGAACGTCCGGATCTCAGGTGATGCAGAGCGCGCCCTGCAGGTGTTGACCGCCGACGGCACGAGCACGTCAGATGCTGTGCGCCAGGCCCTGATCGAGGCTGTGGGGCTGCGACGCCGCCGGGCGATGCTGGACGACGCGAGGCTCGCGATGGCCGACCCCGCTGACCGTGAGGCGATCCGCGAGGCCATGCGGGAGTGGGCCGATGTTGATCCGTGGTGACGTCTTCGAGGTGCCCGGCCGGCGTCGTTCGGCGGGGAACGAGCACCTCGGACCCCGCCTCGGCGTGGTCGTGCAGTCCGACGACCTGCCTCTCTCGACCGTGCTGCTCGCCCCCACCTCGCGATCCGCCCCGCCGCGGTTCTTCCGACCCCTGGTCAGCGTGGCAGGCGAGACGACGTGCGTCCTGGTCGAGCAGTTGCGCAGCATCGACGTGAACCGGCTGGGGCGCCTGGTGGGCCATCTGGACCGGGACGATCGCGCCGCCGTGGACGACGCACTCGAACTCGTGCTCGCGCTGGACCTGCGGCACCGATAACCACTCGGCGCCGACGTCCTGCAGCCCGGGCGCAGAAGGGCGAACGAAACGCCTCCGAAGGATGCGTGCGAGGCGGACGGAACCGCTACGAACTTGTGCGGAGGGCGTACGAAACCACTACATTTTTTGGTTAGTCGGTGCCGAACTCCATGGCCGCGTAGTCCAGCGCCTCCTCCGAGCCGTTGGTCGGCACCCCGTCCCGTGAAGCGATCCGGTCGGCGCCGCCGGCCTCGATCGCGCCGAGCAGGATGCCGTTCTCCACGAGCACGGTCCCCTCGTCCAGCGGCTGGGCGGCATACAGCTCCAGCTTGCTGCGCGAGTCGGCGATGTCCAGGTTGCGCATCGTGAGCTGCCCGATCCGGTCCTTCGGGCCGAAGACCGCGTTGTCGGTCCGCTCCATCGACAGCTTGTCCGGGTGGTAGGAGAACGACGGTCCCGTGGTGTTGAGGATCGTGTAGTCGTCCCCGCGCCGCAGCCGGACGGTCACCTCACCGGTCACCAGCGAGGCGATCCAGCGCTGGATGGCCTCCCGCGCCATGAGCGCCTGCGGCTCCAGCCACCGGCCTTCGTAGAGCAGCCGGCCGAGCCGCCGCCCCTCGGCGTGGTAGTGCTCGATGGTGTCCTCGTTGTGGATGGCGTTGACCAGCCGCTCGTAGGTCAGGAACAGCAGCGCCATGCCCGGCGCCTCGTAGATGCCCCGCGACTTCGCCTCGATGATCCGGTTCTCGATCTGGTCCGACATGCCCAGGCCGTGGCGACCACCGATCGCGTTGACCTCGTGCACCAGGGCGACGGGGTCGTCATACCGCACGCCGTTGATCGTGACGGGCCGGCCGCGCTCGAAGCCCACCGTGACGTCCTCGGTCTCGATCTCGACCGACGGGTCCCAGAACTTCACGCCCATGATCGGCTCGACGGTCTCGAGCGAGACGTCCAGGTGCTCCAGCGTCTTGGCCTCGTGCGTCGCCCCCCAGATGTTGGCGTCAGTTGAGTAGGCCTTCTCCTTGCTGTCGCGGTAGGGCAGGTTGTGCTCGGTCAGCCACTGGCTCATCTCGTCGCGACCGCCCAGCTCCTCGACGAACTCAGCGTCCAGCCAGGGCTTGTAGATCCGCAGGTCCGGGTTGGACAGCAGCCCGTAGCGGTAGAACCGCTCGATGTCGTTGCCCTTGAAGGTGGACCCGTCGCCCCAGATGTTGACGTCGTCCTCGCGCATCGCCTGGACCAGCATCGTGCCGGTGACGGCGCGGCCGATCGGCGTGGTGTTGAAGTAGGGACGGCCGCCCGAGCGGATGTGGAAGGCACCGCAGGCCAGGGCTGCCAGCCCCTCCTCGACGAGCGGGCCCTTGCAGTCCACGTGCCGCGCCAGCTCCGCGCCGTACTCCAGCGCGCGGCCGGGCACCGAGGCGATGTCGGGCTCGTCGTACTGGCCGATGTCGGCCGTGTAGGTGCAGGGCACGGCGCCCTTGTCGCGCATCCAGGCGACGGCCACGGAGGTGTCAAGGCCTCCGGAGAAGGCGATGCCGACGCGCTCGCCGGCGGGAAGGCTGGTCATTACTTTGCTCACGACTGTGAGTGTATACGCTCAGCCGCATAACTATGCAATCGGCAGTATGTCGTGCGCTCCCGTCGGCCTGCTCGCGCCGGTTCCCGCGTGGTCGCCCGGGCCTCAGAGGCTCCCGTACCGCTGCCGGGCTCCCTGGTGCGTCACACCCAGCGCACCACGGCCGTCTGCGGATCGATCTCCTCGATCCTGCGCAGCGCTTCTCGGTCGGTGAGTGTCGCTCGTGTCGTCATGGGCAGACCTGCGGGTTCCGCCGTCGCGCCGCAGCCACCGGACCGCAAGGTGCACCTAGTCTGCCGGAGTGACCGAGACCCGAGGCCGCTCCAGAACAGCGGCCGCTCTCGCCGTCTGCCTGGCGGCCGCTCTCACCGCGTGCACTGGTGCCCCCGCCGCAACCCCTCCGGCCGTCGACGAGGCCGTGGTCGTGACCCAGGACGCCGAGGCAACGGCGAGCGGGCCGATCACTCCCGAGGACGCACTCGCCCTGGGCGAACACCTCACCGAGGCCCTGGCCTCCGGCGACGTCGAGGCCTGGCTGGAGCGGACCGACCTCGACGAGAGCGCCGAGCAGCAGCAGCGGGACTGGTTCGCCGGCGTGCAGGCGGTGCCAATGGACCTGCGCGAGATGCACCCGACGTTCCTGGTCAGGGTGGACGACGGCGCCGGCGGGGCGCTGGTCCGCTATGCCTTCCGGCACCAGGTCACCGGTGTCGACGCGGTGCCCGTCATCGAGCTCT
>JAAYYA010000195.1 GCA_012515595.1 Actinomycetales bacterium | reverse complement strand
GGCGTGTGCACGAGCCCGACGGCGACGTCCAGCTTGCGTGCCATGCCGCCCGAGTAGGTGCGGACCTGGCGGTCGGCCGCCTCGGTGAGGTCGAACCGCTCGAGCAGCTCGGTGGCCCGGGACCGTGCGGTGGCCGGGCGCAACCCGTGCAGCCGGGCGGCGAGCACGAGGTTCTCCCGGCCGGTGTCCATCGGGTCCGTGACCGGTCGCTGGGCGACGTACCCGATGCGCCGTCGGACCTCCTCGGGACGGCGGGCGACGTCAGCACCCGCCACCGTGGCGGAGCCGGAGTCGGGGCGTGCGAGGGTGGTGAGGATCTTCAGCGTGGTGGACTTGCCGGCGCCGTTCGGGCCCAGCAGGCCGAGCACCGCGCCCGGGGCGGCGGCGAAGGTGACGCCGTCGAGCGCACGGACGGGCGGGCGGCCGCGGGCGGCGTAGGTCTTGACGAGGTCGTGCGCCTCGATGGTGGGTGGTGCGGGCATGGCGTTCTCCTTGTTCAGGGGAGTCGCCACCTGAGACCTGCGGGTCGCGCGTAGCATGGCGCGGACCCGGACTGTTGGAAAGCAGGTTCCTCAGGGAACGACTCGGGTACCAGGCGGCTCGGATGTTCGCGCATCCGGGCCGCCGCTCGTCTCGGTGGGCCGATAGGCCTCGGCGTCAGCTGTCGGCGCGACCACCCCCCGCGACGCCCGGGCCGAACTCAGCCGGCATCGCCTCGGTGACGGCGGCCGCGATCTCCTCGGCAGAGGCGCCTGCGACGCGCCGGGCGTGCAGCTCGTCCCACATGTCCTGACCACCCAGCGCACCGCGCTCGAGCCGCTCGACCAGGGCACTGACCCAGGCGAGCTCGGCCGTCAGCATCGCGATGCGGTAGTCGGACTCGACCGAGAAGACCTCGGGGAGGCCGAGCTCGGTCACCTGGGTGAGGGTGAGGCGGCGCTGGTCGACCTCCGCCTGCAGCGCCGCCACGCGGGACCGCAGCAGGGCGGTCACCTCGGCGGGGGAGAGCAGCCCGATGAGCGAGAGCCCGGCCTCGATGTCGGGGTACTCCTTCGTCGGCACGGCGAGGATCTCGCGGAGCCAGCGCTCCGCCTCCGCGCGTCCGGTGAGCGTGATCTCGTAGACCTGCCGTTCGGGCCGGTTCCCTTCGCGCTCGGCCCGTGCCTCGGCGATGTAGCCGTTCTTCTCCAGCGACTTGATGATCGAGTAGAGGGATCCGAAGTTCAGCCGGATCGAGTCCTCCTTGCCGCGCTCGCGCAGCGTGGTGGTGATCTCGTACGGGTACATCGGCCGCTCGTACAGGCAGGCGAGAACCGCGAGTGCGAGGGGGTTCGACGGCCTGCGCCTGGACATGCTGCTCCCTGTGCTCTGATTCGATTACTTTAGTCAGAGTAATCGGAGCCGAGTGGTCAGTGCAACCCCCATAACGACGGGCCCGCGGGTTCGCATCACCCGAGGTGGCCTCGCCCGTCCTTCAAGCCGTCGCGATCCTCGGGTGGTGAGGCAGTATGCCGTGCGGCCGGCTCCTCGGGTGTCGCCTCGTGGCCGGGTCGGCCGGCTGAGCGACGCCGCTCCTTGAGCCGGGCCTCGTGCAGGTGCCGGGTGCCGCCGACCAGCGACTCGCGCGCCTCCCGCTCCAGGTCCCGGAAGACCGACCAGTAGGTGTCGTCGTAGTCCTCCACGATCTGGAAGGTCCAGCGCCCGGGCAGCACGTTGCGGCCCACCAGCTCGGTGTCGATCCGGTCGGCGAGCTCCTCGTGCCCGGCCCGCCGGAGCAGGTCCACGGCGTCACCGAGCGCGAAGTCCGCCGACCCCGTCATCTGGTGGAAGCGGTAGAGGTCGCCCCGGGCGATCTCCACCTTCTCCAGCGCCTCGCTGAGCTTGCCCAGCGCCTCGACCGTCAGCTCATCGACGTCCGGCGGGGTGCGGTGGGTCTCGTCGGGCAGGTCACCGTCCATGCCGCCACGCTAGCTACCCCGAGCGCAGAGCGCGCTCCGCAGCGGCCCGGACCCGGCCGTTCTCGTCGGCCCGCAGGTCAGCGACCTCACCGGTGAGCTGGGACAGCCCGTGGGCGCGGACCACTTTCAGCCCCATCTCACGAACCCGCCAGTGCTCGTCGCTCAGCGCTGCGGCCACCGCTCCGACCGCACCGTCGTCCCACACATAGAGCAGCCCGCGCGCTCCCCACACCCGCCGCCAGTAGGGCAGCCAGTCCTCCGTGCCACCCAGCCACGCCAGGTCCGGGTCATCAGGGCGTTCCTGCCCCAGCACGAGCCGCACGCACCAGTCGACCACGACCTGCTCGCCGAGGGACTCGGCCGCCGAGGCCAGCAGGACCCGCGGGGAGGCTCCCCGCGGCGGTCCGCCG
>JAAYYA010000030.1 GCA_012515595.1 Actinomycetales bacterium | reverse complement strand
GCGCACAGGCTCTCCCGACCCATGGCCTTGAGCAGGTAGAGCCCGTCCTCGACCAGGCGCGCGATGGCCGGGTAGGCCGCCAGCTCACCGAGACGGTCCGCCCTCAGGGTGACGACCACGGGGCGGAGTCCGACCTGCTCGGCGACCCCGGCGATGAACTCGGCCCGGGTCTCCTCGGCGACCCCCGAGGTGAACAGCTCCTCGAACTGGTCGACAACGAGGGTCGGGATCACGCGGCTGCGTACCACGGCCGCAAGTTCGTCCAGAGGTCGCACCGCCGGCACGATCACCGAGACACTGTGGCCCTCCGCCCGGAGGTGAGCCGCCAGACCCGCTCGAACCAGGGATGACTTTCCTGATCCGGATGGTCCGACGACGGCGAGGAAGCCGTGGCGAGCGAGACGTTGCAGGCACTGCTCGAGCTCGTCGCCGCGGCCGAAGAACGCATCGGCGTCATCGACGTCGTACGCCGCCAGACCCGGCCAGGGGCACGCTGCCGAGGTGAGCGTTGCCTCAGCCACGGTCAGGTCGGGATCCTGCTGCAGGACGGCCCGCTCGAGCTCGACCAGTTCACTGCCCGGGTCCAGGCCCAGCTCCTCGGCGAGGACCTCCCTGGCCCGGCGCAGCGTGCCGAGGGCCTCTGCCTGTCGGCCGTCCTGGTACTGCGCTCTGGCGAGTAGCGCCCACCGGTTCTCGCGTAGCGGCTGCTCGCGCACCCGGAGTGCGGCTTCTGCTAGCACCTCACGGTGGCGACCCGAGGCGAGCAAGGCTGTCATCCGCAGCTCCTGCGCGAGCAGCCGCAGCTCGTCCAACCGGATGGCCTCCCCGCGGCCCGGCTCCCAATCCTCGAGATCTGCCAGGGCGCGGCCGTGCCAGAGGGCCAATGCCTCGTCGGCGGCATACGCGGCCTGGTCGCTGTGCCCGAGCGCCGCGAGCTCGCGGGCCCGGGAGACCAGCCGTTCGAACCGTCCGGCATCAACGTCCTCAGTGGGCACTGCCAGGCGGTAGCCGCTGTGCCCCGTGATGATCGCGTCCGCTCCCAGGCGCCGCCGCAGCCGGGCGATGCAGCCCTGGACCACCTTGGCCCAGCTCGCTGGCAGATCCTCACCCCAGAGGGCCTCAGCGAGCATCTCGGATGACACCTCCTCGGCCCGGCGAGCCACCAGGACCGCGAGGATCTTTCGGTCTCGCGGCGAGAGTGCCGGCCCTGCGTCTGCGACGGTGACGGGCCCCAGCACGGTGATGGTGGCCATAGTTCGGATGGTCCTCCCCGTCAACCCCCACCACAAGACCCGAATTCAGCACTGATACCAGGCTGATACCGGCTGAGCACCGGTGCGATACCTGGCCGTCCCACGGTGGTGTGACCGGCTCCAACGGGAGCCCCACCCAGGAAGAAGGACTGGCGATGAACACACGATTCACCACCGCCACGGTGGCCGCCCTCGTCTCCGTTCTCGCGCTCAGCGCGTGCGGGACGACGTCCGTCGACGACGCCGAGCCCTCGGCTCCCGTCAAGACCATCGGCTACGGCAACTACGTGCCGCGCGGGCAGCAGGCGCCCCAGCCGGTTCAACCGCCGGACGACCGACGCGAGGACAGCCCGGACGGCGGGTTCACGTATCCCTACGGCCCGACGGGACGGCAGTGCATCGACGACGTCCACAGCCGGATCTGCCACCAGCCGCCTCTGAAGTCCGCCCCTTCCACCGGTGGGGGCACGTCCGACCGCATCAAGTACGCCGAGTGAACCACTCGAGAGGAACAGATGATGACTTCCCAGCTGGACTACCTGGCCGCACAATCCATCGCCGCCGAGCGGGAGCGCGACCTCACGCGGACGCTGCGCCACCGCACAGCCGTCGCGCTGCCCCCGCCGGCGCGTCCGGCGACCGCCGGTCGCCACTGGTTGCAGGACACCCTGGTGCACCTGCATCTCCGGCACGCACCCACACACTGACTCATGACACACGCGGAGGGTCTGGCCTGGCCACGAGCCACGCCAGACCCTCAGCCACGCGCGGCGATGGCCGCCTCGTAGAGCTCCTTGGTCGACAGGCCGCTCCGCCCGGCAACCTCGCGGCACACGTCCTTGAGCCGCTCCCCGTCCGCGACGCGCTCCAGAATCTCGGGCAGCACGTCGTCGATCGTGGCATCCCCGCCGGCCGCACCTGCTCCGGACACCACGATCGTGATCTCGCCCCTGACGCCCTCGTCCGCCCAGGCGGCCAGCTCAGCCAGCCCACCACGGCGGACCTCCTCGTAGGTCTTGGTGAGCTCACGACATACGGCCCCGGGACGGTCCTCCCCGAGGACTGACGCCATCGAGGTCAGCGTCGCGGCCAGCCGGTGCGGTGCCTCGAAGAAGACCATCGTGCGCGGCTCTGCGACCAGCTGGGCAAGAGCCCGCTCCCGCTCGCCAGTCTTGCGGGGGAGGAAGCCCTCGAAGCAGAACCGGTCGACCGGCAGGCCGCTCACCGCCAGGGCCATCAACACGGCCGACGGGCCGGGGACGCAGGTGACCGGGAGGTCCGCGGCGACGCAGGCGGAGACGAGCCGGTAGCCGGGATCGGAGACGGACGGCATCCCGGCGTCGGTCACGAGCAGGAGCCGGTCCCCCGCCGCGATCCGGGCGACGAGGTCCGGGGTGCGGGACGCCTCGTTGTGCTCGTGGTAGCTGATCACGTCACCGGACACGGTCACGCCGAGCCGCTCGGTCAGCCGGCGCAGCCTGCGGGTGTCCTCGGCGGCCACCACGTCTGCGCTGGCCAGTTCCTCGAGGAGGCGGGGCGAGGCGTCGCGGGAGTCGCCGATGGGCGTGGCCGCCAGGACCAGCGCGGCCCGGTCGGCTGGCAGGTCCTGGGTCACCGGTGGTCCCTCCCGCAGGCCGGCACCCGACCGTCAGCGCGGACGGCCGGACGGATGAACAAAACCGCTACGAAAATGCGTGGTCGGCGTGCAAAACCACTACGAAAATTGGTGGGCCACCTACGAAACCCCTACGAAAATGTGTGGGAGGCGTACGAAACCCCTATCAAAATTGTTAGGACCGGTGCCGCTGGGCGCGGAGCAGGTCGCCGTTCATCTGGGAGATCACGTTCAGCGGGATGCCCTTCGGGCAGGCGCGGGAGCACTCGCCGAGGTTGGTGCAGCCGCCGAAACCCTCGTGGTCGTGCTGGGCCGTCATCGACACGACGCGCGCGTCGCGCTCGGGCTGGCCCTGGGGGAACTCGCCGAGGTGGGTGATCTTCGACCCCATGAAGAGCATGCCGGAGGCGTTGGGGCAGGCGGCCACGCAGGCGCCGCAGCCGATGCACTCCGCGGCCATGAAGGCCCGGTCGGCGTTCTCCTTGGGCACCGGCGTCGCGTGCGCGTCGGGGGCCGAGCCGGTGTTGGCCGAGATGTAGCCACCGGCCTGGATGATCCGGTCGAAGGCACTGCGGTCGACGCACAGGTCCTTGATGACCGGGAAGGCGTCGGCCCGCCACGGCTCGATGACGATCTCGTCGCCGTCGCGGAAGCTGCGCATGTGCAGCTGGCAGGTGGTCGTGCGCTCGGGGCCGTGCGCCTCGCCGTTGATCATCACGCCGCACATGCCGCAGATGCCCTCACGACAGTCGCTGTCGAAGGCCACCGGCTCCTCGCCCTCGGCGATCAGGCCCTCGTTGAGGACGTCGAGCATCTCCAGGAAGGACATGTCCTCGGACACGCCCTCGATGGGGTAGGTGACCACGCCGCCCTTGTCCTCCGGGCCGGACTGCCGCCAGATCTTCAGGGTGAGCTTCATCGGGACCCTCCACGAGTGTCGGGGTGAGGAACGAACATCGGACGGGGAGTGGTCACTTGTAGCTCCGTTGCTTCAGCTCGATGAACTCGTACTCGAGTGCTTCCTTGTGCAGGACCGGGTTGCCGTCCTCGCCGCCCCACTCCCACGCGCCGACGTAGAGGAACTCGTCGTCGTGGCGCAGCGCCTCGCCGTCCTCGGTCTGGCTCTCCGCCCGGAAGTGACCGCCGCAGGACTCGCGCCGGTGCAGGGCGTCGATGCACATCAGCTCGCCGAGCTCGAGGAAGTCGGCGACCCGGCCGGCCTTCTCCAGCGACTGGTTCAGGGTGTCGGCGGCGCCGAGCACGCGCACGTTGCGCCAGAACTCGTCGCGCAGCGACCTGATCAGGTCGATCGCCTTGCGCAGCCCCTCGTCGGTGCGCTCCATGCCGCAGTACTCCCACATGATGTGGCCGAGCTCCTTGTGGAAGGAGTCCACGCTGCGGTCGCCGTTGATGCCCAGGAGGGTCTGGATCCGGTTCTCGACCGAGTCCTGCGCCTCGATGACGGCCGGGTGCTTGGCGTCGATCGCCTCGAACGGGCCGTCCGCCAGGTAGTTGCGGATGGTGTTGGGGAGCACGAAGTAGCCGTCGGCCAGGCCCTGCATGAGCGCCGAGGCACCGAGTCGGTTGGCGCCGTGGTCGGAGAAGTTGGCCTCGCCGGCGACGAACAGACCCGGGATGGTGGCCTGCAGGTCGTAGTCGACCCAGAGCCCGCCCATCGTGTAATGGACCGCCGGGTAGATGCGCATCGGCACCTGGTAGGGGTCCTCACCGGTGATCTGCTTGTACATGTCGAAGAGGTTGCCGTACTTGGCGCGGACCGCGTCCTCGCCCAGGCGGCCGATGGCGTCCTTGAAGTCCAGGTAGACACCGCGGCGGAAGTCGCCGACCTTCGGGCCCACGCCGCGACCCTCGTCGCACATGTTCTTGGCCTGCCGGGAGGCGATGTCCCGGGGGACGAGGTTGCCGAAGGAGGGGTAGAGGCGCTCCAGGTAGTAGTCGCGGTCCTCGTCCGGGATCTGGCGGGGGTCCTTCTCGCAGTCCTCGCGCCGCTTGGGCACCCAGATGCGGCCGTCGTTGCGCAGCGACTCGGACATCAGCGTCAGCTTGGACTGGTGGTCGCCGGAGACCGGGATGCAGGTCGGGTGGATCTGGGTGTAGCAGGGGTTGGCGAAGTAGGCGCCCTTGCGGTGGGCGCGCCACGACGCGGTGACGTTGCAGCCCATCGCGTTGGTGGACAGGAAGTAGACGTTGCCGTAACCGCCGGAGGCGAGCACGACCGCGTCGGCCAGGTGGGTCTGGATCTCACCGCTGACCATGTCGCGGGCGATGATCCCGCGCGCCTTCCCGTCGACCACGATCAGCTCGAGCATCTCGTGGCGGGAGTACATCTTGACCGCGCCGGCCGCGATCTGGCGCTCCAGCGCCTGGTAGGCCCCGATCAGCAGCTGCTGGCCCGTCTGGCCACGGGCGTAGAAGGTCCGCGAGACCTGCACGCCACCGAAGGAGCGGTTGTCCAGCAGTCCGCCGTACTCGCGCGCGAAGGGCACCCCCTGCGCGACGCACTGGTCGATGATGTCCGCGCTGACCTCGGCCAGCCGGTAGGTGTTGTCCTCGCGGGAGCGGTAGTCGCCGCCCTTGACCGTGTCGTAGAAGAGCCGGTAGATCGAGTCGCCGTCGCCCTTGTAGTTCTTCGCGGCGTTGATGCCGCCCTGGGCGGCGATCGAGTGGGCCCGGCGCGGGCTGTCCTGGTAGCAGAACGACTTGACGTTGTAGCCCGCTTCACCGAGCGTGGCCCCCGCGGAGGCCCCCGCCAGGCCGGTGCCGACGATGATCACGTCCAGCTTGCGCCGGTTGGCCGGGTTGACGAGCTTGTTGTCGAACTTGTGCTTCGTCCACTTCTCGGCGATCGGCCCGTCGGGGGCCGCCGTGTCGGCGATCGCGTCGCCCTCGCGGTAGAGGCCCTCGATGAGAGGTGCGGTCATCGTGTCTGCTCCGTCCTGGTGCGCCCGGTCAAGCGGTGTGCGGTCATGGGATCAGTCCGAGGAAGATGGCCAGCGGCGGCAGCGCGAAGCCGACGACGACCACCACGGCGACGAGGATCGCGGTGAGGCGCAGCCGCTCCGCGGCGTCGAGGCTCCGGTTGAGGCCGAGCGTCATGCCGGCCGACCAGATGCCGTGCAGCAGGTGCATCCCCAGGCAGGCGACCGCGAACAGGTAGATCAGCACGGCCCACCAGACACCGAAGCTGTTGAGCAGCCGGTCGGCGGGGTTGTCGTAGTCGCCGCCGATCTGGATGGTGTTGGTCGTGAAGTGCAGGATGTGGAAGACCACGAAGATCAGCAGCGCGGCGCCGCCCCAGCGCATGGATCGCTTGACGAACGTGGCCCACTGCCCCTTCCGCTGGACGTAGCGGGTGGTCCGCGCCTTGCCCGCCCGGGACCACAGTGCGAACGCCGAGCCCGCGTGCGCCACGAGTGCGACGATCAGGGTGATCCGCATGACCCACAGGAAGCCCTTCTCGGGCAGCATCGGGGAGCCGAACTCGCGCAGGTGGTGGGCGTACTCGTTGAACGTCTCGCGCCCGGCGAAGATCATCAGGTTGCCGTACATGTGCGCGAGGATGAACCCGACGAAGATCAGCCCGGAGACGGCCATCACCGTCTTGAGCAGGATGCTCCCCGTCTTGGGCCGCTTGCCCGCGTCGATTGTTGAGGTGGCCACGGTCAGGACTGTACTACTCGTCCACAGGCCCGTGTCGGATACCCGGCGCGCGGCCGCCCGGACGGGGTGACCTGGGAAGTTCTCACACCTTCCGCGCTTACGATGGCGCGGTGACCGAACCGACCGGGGGCGTGGCCCGCCTGCGCGCTCGGCTCCTCGGGCCGGTGCCGGGGTCGCGGGCGGCCGCGTGGGCCTGGTGGGGGCCGCTCATCGTCATGGTCCTCGGGGGGATCGTCCGGTTCGTGCGGCTGGGTCACCCCCGCACGCTCGTCTTCGACGAGACCTACTACGTCAAGCAGGCCTGGTCGCTGATCCGGTTCGGCGTCGAGATGGAGATCAAGGACGGCCTGGAGGAGCCGGACGTCCTGTGGAACGCCGGCAACCCGGACGTCTTCGGGACCACGCCCGACCTGGTGGTGCACCCGCCGGTCGGCAAGTGGATGATCGGCGCCGGCCAGTGGCTCTTCGGCGTCGAGCACCCGTTCAGCTGGCGGGTCGCCGCCGCCGTCGTGGGCACCCTGTCGATCCTCATGGTGGGCCGCGCCGCCTGGCGGATGTTCCACAACCCGCTGCTGGCCACGGCCGCCTCCACGCTGCTCGCGGTCGACGGGCACCATTTCGTCCACTCCCGGACCGGCCTGCTCGACATCTTCGTGATGTTCTGGGCGCTGGCCGCGTTCTGCCTGCTGCTCATCGACCGGGACCAGGGCCGGCGTCGCCTCGCCCAGCTGGTCGGCGACCTGGCCCCCACCCCGGGCAGTATGTCGTGGGGCCCGGGCCTCGGGATCCGCTGGTGGCGGGTGGCCGCCGGGGTGAGCCTGGGGCTGTGCGTCGGCACCAAGTGGTCGGGGTTGTTCTTCCTGGCCGCCTTCGGCCTGATGACCGTCTGGTGGGACATGGGCGCGCGGCGCGCCGCCGGCGCGCGGGACTGGTTCGTGGGCTCTCTGGTGCGTGACGGCATACCGGCGTTCCTGCAGATGGTGCCGGTCGCCCTGGTGACCTACCTGGTCAGCTGGTCCGGCTGGTTCCTCACCGACCACGGCTACAAGCGGCAGTGGGCGGCCGACAACCCGGCGACGGGGCTCGGGTCGCTGGTGCCGGACCCGTTGCGCTCGCTGTGGGCCTACCACCAGGAGGTCATGGCCTTCCACGTCGGGCTGGCCAACGAGCACGCCTGGTCCTCCAACCCGTGGTCGTGGATCGTGCAGGGGCGGCCGACGCTGTTCTACTCACGCTGGCCGAAGCTCGGCGAGAGCGGGTGCGAGGTGAACGACTGCGTCACCTACATCGCCTCGCTGGGCAACCTGTTCGTGTGGTGGGGGGCGACGGCGGGGCTGCTGGTCGTGGCGTTCATGTGGCTGGTCGGGCGGGACTGGCGTGCCGGTGCGGCGCTGTCCGGTCTGATCGCGGGCTGGCTGCCGTGGTTCATGTACCAGACGCGTACCATCTACAGCTTCTACGCCGTGGCCTTCGTGCCGTGGCTGGTGCTGATCGTGACCTACTGCCTGTCGCTGCTCTACGGCCGGGCCGACGACCCGCTCGAGCGGCGCCGGTGGGGGGCGGTCATCGTGATCCTCTACGTCACCGCCGCCGTCGCGCTGTTCGTCTGGTTCTACCCGGTGCACACCGCCGTGACCATCCCCCGGCCGGAGTGGCGCCTGCGCCTCTGGTTCGACTTCTGGAACTGAGTCGCGTGACAGCCGCGTGACGGCGCTCCGGTCAGGTGTCTGCGTCGGAGGCCGAACCACCGAACCGGGCCCTGACCTCGCCCCGGCGGTGCACCCCCACCTTGTCGAAGACCGACTTGAGGTGGTCCTGCACCGTCCACGGTGAGATCACCAGGGCCCGGGCGATGTCGTCGGTGTCCTCGCCCCGGACGAGCCGCGCGACCACCTGTCGTTCGCGGGCGGTGAGGCCGTGCGCCCGCGCCGCCAGGTCGAAGACCTCGCGGGGGGTCGCTGCCCGCACGGTCACCGCGATGCCCTCGCCCATGCCCGCGGTGTCGGCGGGCTCTGTCGGCCCGAACCGGGCAGCCTCGATCTGCACCCAGCCGCCCGCGGCGGACCGACCCATCAGCCGCGCCGCCGGCCCCCGCCCCTACCGCACGCGAGTCGCCGCGGCGTAGACGCCCGGCGGAAGGATGCCCCAGGACGCGAACATCGCTGCCGCCGGCAGCAGCGCGAACCAGGCGGCGGTCGCGGGTGTCTCCGCAAGCGGCGCCAGCTGGTCGTCCATCAGCAGGACCCCGGAGACCTCCGGGGCACCGGCCAGGTCGACGGGCCCGGCTGTGACCCGGTGACGCAGAGCCCCGCCCAGCACCGGAGCCAGGTGGGCCAGCAACTGCAGGTCGAGCCCGCTGAAGGGCCGGTCGGCATGGTCGCGGTACATCTCCAGCCAGGCCCAGCAGCCGAACTGGTCGCGGCAGGCGAGCACGGCGACGTCACCGATGCCGGCCGTGCTCAGCGTCTCGTCCCACCGCGGCGAGCGCGCCAGGTCACCACCGGACTCCCCGCTCAGGCAGATCGCCGGGGAGGACCCCCGGGCGGCCTGCTCCTTGGTCGCGACGTCGGCGCCGGAGTACTCCTGCTCGAGCGCCCGGGGCAGGTGCGGACCGTAGTTGTGCTCCGCCAGGCCGGGGCCGGGAAGGAGAGAAACCGGGTCTGCGGAGGGCCAGCACCACCGGTCGAAGCCGACCACCCGGCTCAACTCCCGGACGACCTCGCGCTGCAATTCCTCACCGCTCACGTGGGACGCGGCCAGTCGTTCGAGCCGTTCGCGGCTCCGCGTCCGCACCCGGTCGGTCGCCACGCCTCTCAGCGTAGAGCAGATCCCAGAGTTCTGGGATGGTCCCGCGGCCTGCGAAGGGCCCATCCTGGCGGGGAGTGCCACCGCCGCAGGACGGATCGGAGGAGCCATGGACCCACGAGGTGGAGGTCGCGTCGCACGGCGCCGGCCCGGCGGTGTGCTCGTCGTGCTCGGGCTGGCGACGGTCCTGGTCGGGTGTGAGTCCAGCGCGGGGTCGGTGGACGATTCGAGCCCCATTCCCTCGGGTCCGCCACCGGACACGGCGCAGGTGCTGCGCGACCTGGAGGTCAGTCGGCTGCGGGCGCTGGTCGACGCCGACCTGCCCACCATGGAGGAGCTCCACGCGGAGGAGTTCGAGCTCGTCTCACCGCCCGGCTCATCCCTGGACCGCGGCGAGCTCCTGGGCTACGTCGAGACCGGGGAGATCGACTACCTGGCGCTGGAGCCGGTCTCGGAGATCGAGGTACGCGACTACGGCGACGGGGCCGTCCTGACCTACCGCGCCCGGATCGAGATCGACGTGTCGGGCACCGGCGAGCTGGAGCACGAGTCACGCCATACGGTCGTCTACGAGCAGATCGACGGCGACTGGCAGGTGGTGTGGGAGCAGGCCACCTCGATCGGCGGGTTCCCACCGCCGTGACGGCGCGCCTCTGCGGAACCTGACCTATTCGGTCAGTCCCATCGCCTCGGCGATCTTCAGGTGCTGTTTGCCCTCCTCGGCCCGCCCGGCGCGCTGCAGCGTGCGGGCCAGCAGCAGGTGCGCGTAGGCCTCGCTCGGCCAGCGACCGACCACGGTCGTGAGGGTCTCCTCGGCCCTGCGGAGCTGGGCCGAGTGGTAGTAGGAGCGGGCCAGCCACATCCGCACGCCCAGCTGGTCAGGCTCCTCCTCGACCAGCTCGGCGAACAGCTCGGCCGCCTTGCCGTACTCCTTGTTCTCGAACAGGAAGGTCGCCCGGTCATAGGTCCGGGTCAGGTCCTGCGACATCACGGTTCCTCTCCGGCCGACCGGAACTGGTCGACCACGGTCGGGTTGACCTCGCGGGCGAGCTCGACCGCCCACGGCAGCGGGATGTTGGACACGGTCACGACCTCCGGGCCCGCGGCCGTCGTGGCGAGCAGGTCCGCCAGACCACGACGGCGCTGGAAGAAGGACTGCCGCACCACCCAGCCGATGACCCCGGCACGCTCGAGCACGACCCGCTGCCGCTGCAGCGCCCCCGACCGGCTCACCAGGTGCTCCGCGGTCAGGTGGTGCCCGAGGTTGCGGTAGGAGAGCTCGGCCAGGCCGAGGTTGACCAGCCCGGCCGCCACCGCCACGGCGGCCACGATCCACCAGTCCCAGGACAACCACCAGGCCGCTCCCGCGGCGGCCGCGGTCAGGAAGAGGGTGGGCCACAGGCTCTGGACCAGGAGCCGCCGGTGGGCGGCCGGGCCGTGGCTGCGCACCGGCACGGTCAGCGGTCCGTCGAGGGTGCCGTCGCCCCCGGTGCCGGGGTCGTGCGGGGTGTCGCCGGTCGGGTCCCCCAGCCGTTCCCCCGTGCCGAGCACGCTGTGGCCGACCGACTCGGCCACCGGTCGCGGGCACGGCGGCAGCAGCTTGGTGGTGCCCCCCGACCCGACACCTGTCGCCAGGGACGTGAGCTCACCGCCACCGACGGCACGCAGCAGCAGCGGCTCGGTGAGCTGGACGCCGCGGATCCGGGCCTCCTCGACCGTGGTGGACGTCGTGGTCAGCAGGCCGCGGGTGAGCCGGATGGTGCCGCCCGGCTCGCGCACGAGCCGCAGGTTCCACCACTGCAGGACGTAGTTCGCGGTCGAGACCAGCAGCCAGCCGACGAGGAGCACCAGCAGGCCGCCGAGGACCAGCGCGAGGATCGCCTGCGCGAGGAGCCACTCGTAGGTGCCCTCCACGCGGTCCTGGCTGAGGATGCCGAAGTCGTCGCCGAACTGGAAGAGCACACCGAGGGCGGTCGCCACGATGACCAGGCTGGACAGGCTGAACGGCGCGAACCGCAGCCAGGACCAGTCGATCTCGGCGAGCACCTCGTCCGGCCGCAGGACGCCGGCCGGCCCGACACCCGGCGCGGCCGGGCCACTCTCCCCGACCGACGCGCCCGGGTGGCCGTCGGGCACAACCTGGCCCCCCGGCATACCGACGTCGTGGCCGGGCACCGCGGCCGGTCCGCTCGAGGTCGCTCCCCTGCCCCGGGCACCGCGCAGCAGGAGGTACTCGCGCAGCTGGGCGGCGTCCTCCTGGGCCAGCCCGTCCAGCTCCACCCGGGACTCGTCGACGCCGGTGCCGATCTTGGCGCGGGCCAGGCCGAGCACCCGGTGCAGCGGCGGCGACTCGAGGTCGACGCTGCGGACCCGGTCCAGGGGCGCGGTCGTCTCCGACTTGTTGAGCAGGCCCTTGCGGACCTGCAACTGGGTGTCGGTGAAGCGGTAGTGCGTGGTGAACCACGGGATCACACCGATCGCGAGCGCCCCGACGACCAGCACCGGCAGCAACCGGACCGACCAGGTGCTGTCGGACTGGTTGATCCCGATGAACGCGATGACGATCGGCACGGCCATCGACCACAGCACCCGGACCGGGTGGATGAAGAGCATCTTCGGCGACTGCCGGTGCCACTCCCGATCCCGGACCGCCTGCGGCGCCGGGAGGTCGTATGCCGGGCCCTCCGGCGGCGGTGCGGCTGCCGGGCCGCCGGGGGTCGGGTGGGCCTGACCCCCCGGGGCCGGCAGGTCGTGGACCGGGCCCTCGGGCGGCGGGTCGCCGGGCAGGGTCACGTGGCGTCGCCCTCGTCGCGGCCGGTGATCGCGGTCAGGTCGGCGACCACCCGCTTGGCCTCGTCCTGGTCCAGGCAGTTGATCTCGATGGCGCCGGCGGCCGAGGCGGTGGTCACCGTGATCGAGGCGAGCCGGAACATCCGCTGGATCGCGCCCTGCTCGGAGTCCACGGTCTGCACGCGGGACAGCGGCGCGATCCGCTGCTCGACGTTCAGCCACCCCGAGCGCGTGTAGATCGCGGTGTCGGTGACCTCCCAGCGGTGCACGGCGTACTTGAAGCGTGGCACGACAAGGATCTCGACGAGCGCCCCGATGACGGCCAGCACGAGGATCGCGGTCGCCCACCACCAGCGCTCGGGCAGCACCACGAAGTAGACGACGCCGAGCCCCGCCAGCAGGACCGCCTCCCAGACGAGGGCCGTGGTCGTCCAGTAGGCGATGGCGCGGGAGGACACCTTGCGCGCGGGGTCGCGCAGGGCCGGGTCACCGGTGAGCGTGCTCATGCGGTCCCGGCGATGGTCGCGACCATCAGCGCCTTGATCGTGTGCATCCGGTTCTCCGCCTGGTCGAAGACGATGCTGGCCGCCGACTCGAAGACCTCGTCGGTGACCTCCGCGCCCGCGGCCAGGTGCGGGTAGCGCTCCACGAGCTCCCGGGCGATGTCGGTCCCGGTGTCGTGGAAGGCCGGCAGGCAGTGCATGAACTTGGCGGCCGGGTTGCCGGTGGCCTCCATGAGGGCGGCGTTGACCTGGTAGGGCATCAGGATGTCGATCCGCTCGGCCCACGCCGCGGCCGGCTCGCCCATCGACACCCAGATGTCGGTGTGCACGAAGTCGACGCCGCGGACGGCCTCGACCGGGTCCTCGGTGAGGGTGAGGCGCGCACCGGTCTGCGCCGCGATCTCCCGGCACTGTGCGACGAGCTCGTCGGTCGGCTGCAGGGCCTTGGGGGCGCCGATCCGCACGTCCATCCCGAGCTTGGCCCCGATGAGCAGCAGCGAGTTACCCATGTTGTTGCGGGCGTCGCCGACGTAGGCGTAGGCGATCTGCTCCAGCGGCTTGTCGACGTGCTCGACCATGGTGAGGACGTCGGCGAGCATCTGGGTGGGGTGCCAGTCGTCGGTGAGGCCGTTGTAGACCGGCACCCCGGCATACTCCGCCAGCTCCTGCACGACGGACTGCTCGGACCCGCGGTACTGGATCGCGTCGAACATCCTGCCCAGCACGCGCGCGGTGTCCTTGATCGACTCCTTGTGCCCGATCTGGGTGGACTTCGGTTCCAGGAAGGTGGTCGAGGCACCCTGGTCGTGGGCGGCCACCTCGAAGGAGCTGCGGGTGCGGGTGGAGGTCTTCTCGAAGATCAGCGCGACGTTCTTGCCGACCAGTCGGCGCTCCTCGGCACCGGCCTTCTTAGCCGCCTTGAGCTCGGCGGAGAGGTCCAGCAGGTGGCGGATCTCCTCCGGGGTCTCCTCGACCAGGCTCAGCAGGCTCCTGCCCCGCAGATCCACTGCCATTCTCGTCCTCCTGTGCCGGTCGCGCGTGCGGTGATCGCTCCCGCAATCCTCGCACTGTTCCGGCCGGGGACTGCGCACTGCCTCCCGGAGGCTGGGCGGGCGATGCTCAGACGCGGTCCGGCCGACGGCGCAGCAGCCACGCGCACAGCACCAGCCCCACCACCAGCCACACCGCGGTCAGCGCCAGCGGGCGACCGATCTCGCCGGTGCCCAGCCAGGCGTCCCGCACGACGTCGGTGACGTGCGTCATCGGGAGCGCCCCGGCGATCTGCTGCATCACGTCGGTCATCACGCTGGGCGGCGGTCCGCCGCCGCCCAGCAGCCACATCGGCAGGAACACCAGCAGCCCCAGCGCCTGCGCGGAGCGGGCCGTGCGGGCCAGGAGCCCGAGCACGACCCCGAGGCTGAGCATCGCGGCGGTCCCCAGCGCGAAGCCCAGCGCGACGCCCACGGGGTCGTGCAGCTCGGGCAGGCCGTAGACGGGGGCGGCGACCGCGAGCACCAGCCCTGCGGCGAGCACGATCAGCCCCGCGGTCACCAGCGCCTGGGCGCAGACGACGGCCGTGAGGGAGAGCCCGGAGGCCTCGAACCTGCGCAGGACCCCGCGCTCGCGGTAGCCCGCCAGGGCCGTCGGCAGCCCCATGAGCGCGAGCGCCGCCAGCGGCACCCCGAGGTAGGCGGCGATGTAGTAGTCGGTGGCGTCGGCGCCGCCGTAGGCCGCGCCGCCGTCGTTCGCGAAGACGCCGGCCAGGACGAGCATCATCATCGGCGGGAAGACGAAGGCGAAGAGCATCGGCGCCCACTCCCGGACCAGCAGCCTGGCCTCCAGCCCGGTCAGCGCCGCGAGGGTCGTCCGCGCCGGCACGGACGAGGTCCGGGCGGGGGTCGCGGTGGTCATGCCGCCACCTCCCCCGAGGTCGTTCTCTGGACGAGCCGGACGAAAACGTCCTCCAGGGACGGTCGCCGGACGGTCAGGTCATCGGGAAGTATGCCGGCACGCACCAGCTCCGCCGCCACCAGCAGCGGTGTGGTCCCGTCACCGACGACCTCCACGGCGGGGCCCGCCCGGGTGACCGCGTCGACCCCGGGCAGGTGGTCGAGCCGGACCCGACCGGCAGCGGCGGGCAGCGTGAAGCAGGTCCGGACCGAGCCGTCGGCCCGGGTGACGAGTCGCGCCGGCGTGTCGCACGCGACGATCCGGCCCTCGTGCAGCACGGCGACCCGGTCGGCGAGGTGCTCGACCTCCTCCATCGAGTGGCTGACCAGCACCACGGTCGCCCCGCGGTCCCGGACCCGGCGCACCAGCTCCCAGGTCTCCCGGCGGGCGGTGGGGTCGAGCCCCTGCGTGAGCTCGTCGAGGAAGACCACCCGGGGGTCGTTGACCAGCGCCAGGGCGATGAAGAGACGCTGCCGCTCACCGCCGGAGAGCGCCCCGAAGGCGGTGCGCCGCAGCGTGGTCAGACCCCAGACGTCCTGCAGCTCGCGCCAGTCGACGACGTCGCCGGCGAGGCGGGCGAAGGTGCGCAGCGCCTCCCCCACGCGGAGCCGTTCGGGCAGCGACGACGACTGCAGCTGGGCACCGACGACGGACCGCAGCCGTCGGCGCTGCCGGTGCGGGTCGAGCCCGAGCACCCGGATGTCGCCCGCGTCGGCCCGTCGCAGCCCCTGGACGGTCTCGACCGCGGAGGTCTTGCCGGCCCCGTTGAGGCCGAGGAGGGCGAAGATCTCGCCCCGGCGGACGGTCAGGTCGATGCCGCGGAGCACCGCCTGCTGCCCGTAGGACTTCCGCAGCCCCCGGACCTCGATGACGGCGGGGCTCGGCGGAGGGGCGGCGCCGTCGTCGTGCGCCAGGGCCCCGGGCTCGTCGGTCTGGCGAGCTGGTCGTGAGAGTGTCGTGGGTTCCATGTCTCCACTGTCCTGCCGGGCGGCGGCCGGGACATCCGACGACGGGCTAGACCTGCTCTCCGCCTCGGGTCGGAGCGTCGTGGTCCGTGGCCACCGGGTCGTGCGGAGACGGTGACGAGTCGCGGTCACCGGCCCGGACGATGCCGTGGTCGAAGGCGAAGACGATGGCGGCGGCACGGTCGCGCACCCCGAGCTTGGCGAAGATCGACCCGACGTGCGACTTCACGGTGGCCTCGCTGACGAACAGGGTCTCCCCGATCTCCTGGTTGGCGGCCCCGCGGGCCATCAGCCGCAGCACCGCGTTCTCCCGCTCGGTGAGCTGGTCGAGGCGCTGCCGCTCCCGGTTGGCGGGGGCGACGCGGTCGCGGTAGGCCTCCAGCACCCGCGGGGCGACCGAGGGGTCGAACCACGCACCGCCGGCGGCCACGGCACGTGTGGCCGCGATGAGGTCCTCGGCCGAGGCGTCCTTGAGGAGGAAGCCGCTGACGCCCGCCTCGATCGCACCCCAGAGCACCCTGTCCTCGTCGAAGGTGGTGAGGACGAGGACCGGCGGTGGGTCATCCACCTGCCGGATCAGGGCGGTGGCCTCGAGGCCGTCGACCCGGGGCATCCGGATGTCCATCAGCACCACGTCAGGCGCGGTGGCCGCGACGGCGGCGACCGCCTCCTGCCCGTCACCGCACTCGGCGACGACCTCGAAGCCGTCCGGTGGGCCGAGGATCCGCCCG
This sequence comes from Actinomycetales bacterium, assembly GCA_012515595.1. Classification (GTDB taxonomy): domain Bacteria; phylum Actinomycetota; class Actinomycetes; order Actinomycetales; family Dermatophilaceae; genus Ornithinicoccus. The sequence goes on along the minus strand of JAAYYA010000030.1, from coordinate 8,735 downwards.
ATCCCGGCCCGCACGATCTCCTGGTCGTCGACCAGCACCACGCGGATCACTCGGCCACTCATCGGCCCACCCTGGCCACTCATCGGCCCACCCTGCACCGCACCAGCCACCCGCCCGGGACGGGGCCGGCGGTGAACTCCGCACCGATGGACTCGGCGCGCTCCCGCATCCCGCGCACCCCGTAGTGCCCACGCTTCTCCTTCGGGTCGCGCGCCCGCAGGGGGCCGGAGCTGAGCACCTCCAGGGTCGCACCGTCGCCGTCGACCGTGGAGGTCACGACGGTCCGGGCCGCCGGGGCGTGGATCGCCGCGTTGGCCAGGGACGCCTGGGCGATCCGGAACAGGGTCAGCCCGACCGTCTGGTCCACCTCGTCCTGCGGGCCCCGCGCCACGAAGTCCGCGCTGAGGCCGCTGGACCGGGCGTCGGCCACGATGTCGGCGATCTGCTCCAACCCCTCCAGCGGAGCCTGGACGCTCGCCTCGTCGTCCCGCAGGATCCCGACGGTCCGCCGTAAGTCCCTCAGGGTGCGCCGCCCGACGTCCTCCGCCGACGACAGCGCCTCCCGCACCTGATCGGTGTCGCGGTCCAGCACGTGCCGCGCGCTCGTCACCTGCAGCATCATCGCGGCCAGCCCGTGGCCGACGAGGTCATGGACGTCCCGGGCGATGCGCCGACGCTCCTCGAGCACCGCGGCCTCCGCCAGCGCCAGCCTGGCCGCCTCGAGCTCGGCGGTCATCTTCTCCTGGCGGTGGAAGGCCCAGCCCATCAGCGCGGGGAAGATCACGCCCAGCAACCAGATGCCGCCGGAGATCCCGGAGCCGTCCTGCAGCGTGGCCACGACCACGGTGGTCGCGGCTGTCGCGGCGAGCAGCAGCCCCGTGGCCCAGGTGAGGTCGGCCCACCCGGTGAGGGCGATCGCCAGGAGGGTGAGCAGGAACATCCCCGGCTCGAGCGTGGACTCCCACTGCGAGGCTGCGGTGAGGAGCAGGACGCCCGGCGCGACGACCTCGACCGGGACGTCGCGGAAGGCCCACGCCACGAGCAGCACGCTCGCTCCCGCCAGGAGCGCCACCAGCCACCACCGGCCAGGCTCGCCGAACGCGGCGAGCACCACGACGCAGGGGGCGAGGACCCCGATCCCGGTGCGCGCCAGGTCCGACCCGCGGTCACCTGCCTGCACCGTGCCGGACATGCTCGGACCCTACCGCCGGACGTTGCACCAGGGCCTCCGACCACGGTCGGGGCCGGTGGTTCCTCCCCTGGTCGGAGTCGCCGCCCACCGCCGCCACCGCCGCCACCGCCGCCACCGCCGTGCGACCAGATGGGCGCCAGGTGCGTGCCTGGACGTCGCACGGCGCCCATCTGGTCGCACGGCCCGGGCGGGTGTGGAGGAGGTGTCCGGCGAGTCAGGGTCCGGTGATAGGCATGGGCCCGTGGACCAGGTGGAGCTGCAGGCCGTGGGCGGGCTGGAGGTGGCCCCGCTGCTGGCGACGCTGGCTGCCCACGCGACCCCGGGCAGCGAGCAGGTGCGCGTCGAGCAGGACGGCGCGGGCGGGGTGCGTGGACGCTACCGCCGCCTGCTGGAACTGGACGGCGCACCGACGCCGGTCACCCTCGACCTGCACGCCGCCGGGGTCACGCTCCGGGCGCCCGGAGCGGTCCTGCACGCGGCGGCAGAGGTGGTCACCTGGTGGTTCGCGCTGGAGGAGGACCCCCGGGAGGCCACGCGCGCGCTCACCGACGACCCGGTCCTGGGCCCCCTCGTCCGGGCCCGCCCGGCGCTGCGCCCGCTGCGCCACCCGGCGGGCTTCGAGGCCCCCGTCGACACCGTGCTCGGACAGCAGGTGACCCTCGCCTCGGCGCGGCTGTTCGGGGAACGCCTGCGCACGGCATACTCCCCCGGCGAGGTCGGTGGCCTGCGCGTGTTCCCGACGGCTACCACCCTCCTGGCCGCGCCGCTGGAGGAGCTGCGGGCCGCGGTCGGGCTCACCACCGCCCGGGCCAGGACCGTGCACGCCGTGGCCGCCCTGTTCGCCGACGGTTTCCGGCTCGGTCCCGACACCGATCCGGCGATGGCCCGTGCGGCGCTGCTGGGGGTCACGGGCATCGGCGCGTGGACGGTGGAGTACCTGGCGCTGCGCGCGCTCGGCGACCCCGACGCCTTCCCGTCGTCCGACGCCGTGGTGCGGCGCGCACTGGGTGGGGCACCGGCCAGGGATGCGGAGCGCGCCGCAGAGTCGTGGCGGCCCCGTCGTGCGTGGGCGACCGCGCACCTGTGGGCCAGCCAGGCGACGAGCTGAGCGGCGGGCGGCGCACCCGGCGGCGGGGCGCGGCGGGCGGCGCACCCCGACGACGGGCGCGTCAGGCGATGGTGCCCCTCCGCGCGTCGAGCTGGCGCTCGACGAGCTTGAGCAGCTCGTCGAACCACAGCACGGCGCTGGCCATGAGGGCGCACACGAGCCAGTGCCACAGGTCCAGCGGCCGCGTGCCGAAGGCCTCCTGCAGGAACGGGACGTGCACCACCGCGACCTGGGAGAGCACACCGAGGGCGACAGCCGCCAGCAGCCACCGGTTGCTGAGCAGGCCGCGGAACGCGCTGCTGGTCTGCGAGCGCGAGTTGAAGACGTTGTAGAGCTGGGCTAGCACCAGGGTGGTGAAGCCGGCCGTGCGGGCGACCTCGAGGGAGTCCGAGCCCTCGACGAGGCCGCCGGGCAGGAAGATGTCGATGGTCAGCAGGGTCGCCACCGCCATGACCGCACCCACCGCGATGATGCCGCCCCACATGCGCCCGTCGATGACCCGTTCCCCGATCCCGCGGGGCCGGCGTGCCATCACGTCGTCGGTCTCGGGGTCGACGCCCAGCGCCAGGGCGGGCGCGGAGTCGGTGACCAGGTTGATCCACAGGATCTGGGTGGCCAGCAGCGGCAGCACGATCGTGTCCTGGCTGGCCGCGGTCAGCCCGATGACGCCGGCGAGCACCACGCCGAGGAAGACGGTGAGGACCTCGCCCATGTTGGAGGAGAGCAGGTAGCGCAGGAACTTCTTGATGTTGTCGAAGATCACCCGGCCCTGCCGGACGGCCGCGACGATCGTGGCGAAGTTGTCGTCGGCCAGGATCATCGACCCGGCCTCCTTGGTCACCTCGGTCCCGGTGATCCCCATGGCGACGCCGATGTCGGCCGACTTCAGCGCCGGGGCGTCGTTGACGCCGTCACCGGTCATCGCCACGATCGCGCCCTCGGCCTGCAGCGCGTCGACGATGCGCAGCTTGTGCTCGGGGGCGACGCGGGCGAAGACGTTGACCCCGGCGACGACCTCCGCGAAGCCCGCCTCGTCGAGGGTGTCCAGCTCGGTGCCGGTGACCGCCGCGTCGCCCTCCCGCGCGATGCCGAGGTCCTGGGCGATCCGCAGCGCGGTGGAGGGGTGGTCGCCGGTGATCATGATGATCCGTATGCCGGCGCGCCGGGCCTCGCGGACCGCCTCACCGGCGGTGTCGCGCGGGGGGTCGATCATGCCGACCGTGCCGACGTAGACCAGGTCGTGCTCGCACCGCTCGGCCACCTCGGCGGCGATCTGTCCCGCGGCGATGGCGTCCGCGCCGACCTCCTCGGCACGCAGCGGGCGGTAGGCGACACCCAGGGTGCGCAGCGCCCGCCCCGAGAGGTCCTCAACCTCCGCCAGCACCCGGGCTCGGGTCGCGTCGTCCAGTGGGCGTGTCCCCAGGCCGGTCCGGACGCTGGTGCAGCGCTGAAGCAGCACGTCCGGCGCACCCTTGCTGATCAGCACCGGCGCGTCGTCGTGCTCGTGGTCCAGGTGGACCGTGGACATGCGCTTGCGCTCGGAGGTGAAGGGCACCTCGCCCAGGCGGGTGAACCGTGCCTGGCGGCGAGCGGTCAGCCCCATCTTGCGCTCGGCGACGAGGAAGGCGCCCTCGGTCGGGTCGCCCAGGACCTGCCACTCGCCGTCCTCCTCGCGCAGCTCGGAGTTGGAGGCGAGGGCGCCGCCGGCCAGGACGACGACGTCCTCGGCCCGCTGGGCGTCCAGCGCCTCGTCGTCGAGCGCGGCGCCGCCCAGCACGACCCCGTCGGCGAGGACGTCGCCGTCGGGCCGGTAGCCGACCCCGGTGACGTCCGCGGCGCCGGAGTCGGTGAGCACCACCTGGAGGGTCATCTCGTTGTTGGTCAGGGTGCCGGTCTTGTCCGAGCAGATCACCGAGGCCGAGCCGAGGGTCTCGACGGAGTTGAGGTTCTTGACGATGGCGTTGCGCTGCGCCATGCGCTGCACCCCGATCGAGAGCACCAGGCTGAGGATCGCGGGCAGCCCCTCCGGGACCGCCGCGACCGCCAGGGAGACCCCGAGCAGGAGCACGGTCACGGCGTCGTCGAGCGTGTCCACCCCGCTGATCAGCCACACGGTGGCCATCACCACGACGGCGATGACGACCACGATCGCCCCGAGCATCTTGCCGACGAGCCCGATCTCGCGCTCCAGCGGCGTCGGCTCCCGCTGCGTCTGCTCCAGCATCGTGGCGATGGCGCCCATCTCGGTGCGCATGCCCGTCCCGGTGACCATCACCCGGCCCGTGCCCTGGGTGACGGCGGTGCCCCGGAACACCATGTTGGTGCGGTCGCCCAGCGGCTCCCCACCGGCCAGCACGCCGGGCCTCTTAGTCACCGCCGTCGACTCGCCCGTCAGCGCCGCCTCGGCGACCCGGAGCGCGTTGGCCCGCACGACGCGCCCGTCGGCCCCCACGCTGTCCCCCTCGGCCAGCACCATCAGGTCGCCCCGCACGAGCTCGGAGGCTGGCACCACCTGGGTCTCACCGCCCCGGACCACGGTGACGTTGGACTCGGTCATCCGCTGCAACGCAGCGACCGCCTGCTCGGCCTTCGCCTCCTGGCTGTAGCCGAGGACCGCGTTGGCGATGACGATCAGGGTGATCACGATCGAGTCGGTCGGCAGCCCCTGGGCGCCGTCGACGAGCCAGGCCGCCGTGGCGATCACCACGGCGGCGAGCAGCAGGTAGATCAACGGGTCCTGGAACTGGGCCACCAGCTTGCGCCAGGCGGGCACCGGAGGAGCACCTTCCAGCTCGTTGGGGCCGTCCGCGGCGAGCCGGCGGGCGGCCTCGGCCGCGCTCAGGCCCCGGTCGGGGTCGGAGTCGACCTGCGAGAAGACCTCATCGAGGGTGAGGGCTGACGGGTTCACCTGCGAGGGAGCCACCCTCCCATCCTCTCCGACTCCCGCAGAGGGTGGCGATGTGGGTACGCAACGCCACTACGCTGCGACCAACCGGACAGCACCGTCCGACACCGCACCGAGCGAGACGAGGAACAGCATGGACATCGTCGGCAAGGTCATCGTCGTCACCGGCGGCGGCAACGGGATCGGTCAGGAGGTCGTCCTGGCGCTGCTGGCCAAGGGCGCCCACGTCGCCGCCGTCGACATCAGCGAGAGTGGGCTCGAGCAGACGGCAGCGCTGGCGGGCGCCGGCGACCGGCTCAGCACCCACGCCGTCAACATCACCGACCGGGATGCAGTGCTCGCCCTGCCCGAGGCGGTGACAGCCGCTCACGGCCGGGTCGACGCGTTGGTCAACGTGGCCGGCATCGTGCACGACTTCAAGCCCATCGCCGAGCTGAGCTTCGCCGAGATCGAGCGGGTCATGGACGTCAACTTCTGGGGGACGGTCAACACCACCAAGGCCTTCCTCCCCGTGCTGGAGGCGCTCCCCGAGGCGTCCCTGGTCAACGTGACCAGCATGGGCGGCCTGGTGCCCTTCCCCGGGCAGAGCGCCTACGGCGCCAGCAAGGCCGCGGTCAAGCTCTTCACCGAGGGTCTCATCGCCGAGCACGAGGGCAAGCCACTCAAGGTCAGCGTGGTCTTCCCCGGCGGCATCGCCACCGACATCCTCGGCAACTCCGGGGTGGAGCGGGACCTCGGCGACGCCGAGACGACGGCCGCGAAGATGACCTCTCCACAGGAGGCCGCGCGGCTCATCGTCTCCGCCGTCGAGACCGGCAAGCCGCGCGTCCTCATCGGCAAGGACGCCAAGATGATCGACGGCCTGGGCCGCCTCATCCCGGCCAGGGCGATCCCGTTCATCGCCAAGAAGATGCGGTCCCTGACCGAGTAGGGCGCGAACGGGGACGTGCACCTGGACGGGGTCGTTCACACCGGAAAGCGACCGTCACAGGTGTGTCGCGCTGGTGCCAGCGGCGGTCACCGAGTGGGGCGCAATACGCTCGTCCCATGAGCCGTCCCACTGCCCTGCCGAGCGATCTGGAGATCGCGAGCTCCGCCATACTGCGCCCGATGGCGGACGTCGCCGCCGACCTGGGCGTCGCCCCCGAGCACGTCGAACCCTACGGCCGCGACGTGGCCAAGATCGACCTGGCCGCGGCCGCCGAGGAACCCCGCGGGAAGTATGTCGTGGTGTCGGCGATCACGCCCACCCCCCTGGGCGAGGGCAAGACGACGGTGGTCGTCGGTCTGACCCAGGCGCTGCGCAGGCTCGGGTCGAACGCGGTGGCGACCCTGCGGCAGCCCTCGATGGGCCCGACCTTCGGGATCAAGGGCGGGGCCGCGGGGGGCGGCTACAGCCAGGTGGTGCCGATGGAGCGCCTCAACCTGCACCTGACCGGTGACTTCCACGCCATCACGGCGGCGCACAACCTGCTTGCGGCCGCGGTCGACAACCACCTGCACTTCGGCAACGAGCTCGGCCTCGACCTGCGCAACATCACCTGGCGCCGGGTGATGGACGTCAACGACCGCTCGCTGCGCAACATCGTCGTCGGGCTGGGGGCGCGCGCGGACGGGCTGGTGCGCGAGACCGGCTTCGACATCACGGCCGCGTCCGAGGTGATGGTGCTGATGACCCTCGCGACCTCCTACCAGGACATGCGGGCAAGGCTGGGACGGATCGTCGTGGGCTACACCGTCGAGGGCAAGCCGGTCAGCGCCGAGGACCTGGGCGTGGCCGGAGCCATGGCGGTCATCCTGCGCGACGCCCTGAAGCCCAACCTGCTGCAGACCCTCGAGGGCGGCCCGGCCCTGATCCACTGCGGCCCGTTCGGCAATATCGCCACCGGCACGTCCTCGGTCGTGGCGGACCAGGTGGCGCTGAGCCACGCGGACCTGGTCGTCACCGAGGCCGGGTTCGGGGCGGACATGGGGGCCGAGCGCTTCTTCAACGTCAAGTGCCGTCTGGGCGGGCTCACCCCGGACGCCGCCGTGGTCGTGGCAACCGTGCGCGCGCTCAAGGCGCACTCCGGCACCTACGACATCCGGCCGGGCCGCGCGCTCCCGGAGGGTCTGTTCGAGGAGAACCCGGACGAGGTGCGGGCAGGCCTGGCCAACCTGCGCAAGCACGTCGAGATCATCCAGAGCTTCGGGGTCACCCCCGTCGTGGCGATCAACGCCTTCCCCCAGGACCACGACAGCGAGCACGCGGTCATCGCCGAGCTCGCAGCCGAACTGGGCGTGCGGTGCGCCGTGACCCGGCACGTCGCCGAGGGCGGCGCCGGGGGCGAGGACCTGGCCCGCGAGGTGCTCGCGGCGGTCGAGGAACCCACCCGGTTCACCACGACCTACGCACTCGAGGACTCCCTGGCGGAGAAGATCGAGGCCGTCGCGACCCGGATCTACGGCGCGGACGGCGTCGACTACACGCCTGCCGCGGCCAAGTCCCTGCAGACCTACGAGGACGCCGGCTTCGGCGAGCTGCCGGTCGTCATCGCCAAGACCCACCTGTCGATCAGCTCCGACCCGGCCCTGCTCGGCGCCCCGACCGGGTGGCGCCTGCCGGTCCGGGAGGTGCGGGCCAGCGTCGGCGCGGGCTACGTCTACGCGATCGCCGGCGAGATGCGCACCATGCCCGGCCTGTCCCGGCACCCCAACGCCGAGCGGATCGAGCTGGCCGCGGACGGGACGATCAGCGGTCTCTCCTGAGGCGCGACCACCGACGTCTCCGCCGGTCACGGGCGGCCTGTGGACAGATCACGGCGTGCCGCCCGGATCTGAGCCATAGTGTGCGCGTTGGCTCACGAGAGGGGACGAGGATGAGGTTGGCCGAGGCACTGTCACGACGCGCAGACGCTCAGAAGCGGCTCGAGCAGCTGAGGGCCCGGGCCAAGGGGAGCGCCCGCTACCAGGAGGGCACCCCGCCGCCGGAGGACCCCGCCGCGCTGCACACCGAGGCGCTCGGGGTGATCGACGAGATCGAGCAGCTGGTCCGACGGATCAACCGCACCAACGCGAGCACGGAACTGGAGCCGGGCCTGACCATCACCGACGCGATCGCACGGCGCGACGCATTGTCCGCCAAGCACAGACTGACCGTGGCGCTGGCGGACGCCGCCAGCGGGCAGCGCGGCGACGTCGGCTGGGGGGCACGGCAGCTCCGGTCGGAGCTGCGCGACATGACCGATCTGTCGGTGCCGCAGCTGCACCAGCAGGCCGATCACCTGGCACGCGACCACCGCGAGCTGGACAGCCGACTCCAGGAGGCGAACTGGGCCACCGAGCTGGTGGAGTGATGCACGAGGACGTCGACCGGTTGAGTCGGTAGTCCGGGACACGAGGCGAGCACACGCCGGGCTGGCGGCTACACCAGCAACTCCTCTGGAAAAGGTCGCGAGGGGCAGCGAGAACCGCTGACCGGGCAGCCCCGCACGGGGCACACGTGACCGCGCACGAGGAACGGTGCACGACCATGTGCTGATCGAGTCCCG
>JAAYYA010000194.1 GCA_012515595.1 Actinomycetales bacterium | reverse complement strand
TCCACTGGCTGCGGTCCCGGTCCCAGTACAGCTCGATGCCGTTGCCCTCGGGGTCGTCGAAGTAGAACGCCTGGCTCACCAGGTGGTCGCTGGAGCCGACGAAACGGACGCCGGGGTACTGCGCGGCCGAGGCCACCGCGGCGGCCAGGGCCGCCTGGGTCTCGAACAGGATCGCGGTGTGGAACAGGCCGGCCTGGCCGGGGCCGGCCGCCTTCAGGCCGGGGCTGTGCCGCAGTATGACGACGGGCTCGGTCCCGCGACCCAGGGTCACCTGGTCCCCCTCGCTGGACAGCACCTGCAGCGCGATCGCGTCACGGTAGTAGGCGGTCATCGCGTCCAGGTTGGCGACGTCGAGCGTCACCGCGCCCATGGCCGTGTCTGCCGAGAGCAGGTCCTTGGGGCTGAGCAGGTCGGGCGTCGTGGTCATGGAGCATCCTCTGAGTAGTTGACTGTTCAAGTATTACAACAGAGGGACGCGCTTGTCCATTCCCCCACCTTCTTGATAGGGGTTTCGCACGCCCCCCACACCTTTTCGTAGTGGTTTCGTACGCCAGGGTCCCGGGCATGCGCTCCACTGGCACGCCGACTGCACCGACTTTCGACGAGGAACGCGCCCCAGGCGTCAAGAGCCGCTGCAGTCGGCGCGCACCATGACGCGACCTGTGGGAAGCCGGACGAAGGCACTACCAAGACCCGCGGGCGGTGTACGGAACCGCTACCGAAAGGTGCGGGGCCGTACGGAACCGCTACGAAAATTGGGGCGGCCCCGCACCAGTGACTGGTGCGGGGCCGCGCGTCGTGCGGGTCAGGCGCTGGCCAGGGACCGCAGGACGTACTGCAGGATGCCGTCGTTGCGGTAGTAGTCCGCCTCGCCGGGGGTGTCGATCCGGACCAGGGCGTCGAACTCGACCTTTTCGCCGCTCTCCTTCTCGGCGACCACGTGCACGGTCTCGGGGATCGAGTCGTTCAGCGCGGTGATGCCGGTGAAGGCGAAGGTCTCGGTGCCGTCCAGGCCGAGGCTGTCGGCGGTCTGGCCCTCGGGGTACTGCAGCGGCAGCACGCCCATACCGATCAGGTTGGAGCGGTGGATCCGCTCGTAGGACTCGGCGATGACCGCCTTCACCCCGAGCAGCAGGGTGCCCTTGGCCGCCCAGTCACGCGAGGAGCCGGAGCCGTACTCCTTGCCGGCCAGCACGACCAGCGGGACACCGGCCTCCTGGTAGGCGGCCGCGGCGTCGAAGATCGAGACGGCCTCGTCGGAGTCGCTGAGCAGGTTGCGGGTGAAGCCGCCCTCGACGCCGTCCAGCAGCTGGTTCTTCAGCCGGATGTTGGCGAAGGTGCCGCGGATCATGACCTCGTGGTTGCCCCGGCGCGAGCCGTAGGAGTTGAAGTCACGACGCTCGATGCCGTGCCCGGAGAGGTACTGGCCCGCCGGGCTGTCGCCCTTGATGGAACCGGCCGGGCTGATGTGGTCGGTGGTCACCGAGTCACCCAGCTTGGCCAGCACCCGGGCACCCTCGATGTCCTGCACCGGCTCGGGCTGGGCCGCCATGCCCTCGAAGTACGGGGGCTTGCGGACGTAGGTGGACTCGTCGACCCAGTCGAAGGTGTCACCCTCCGGCGTCGGCAGGCTCTGCCACCGCTCGTCACCGGCGAAGACGTCGGCGTAGTCCTCGGTGAACATGTCGCGGCTGATCGAGTTGGCGATGACCTGCTCGACCTCCTCGGCGTCCGGCCAGATGTC
>JAAYYA010000193.1 GCA_012515595.1 Actinomycetales bacterium | reverse complement strand
GACGTCGACCACTCAGACCTCCACCTCGCTGCGGTCACCGGACCACAGGGTGTGGAAGGTGCCCGGCTTGTCGATGCGCTGGTAGGTGTGCGCCCCGAAGAAGTCGCGCAGACCCTGCACCAGCGAGGCCGGCAGCCGCTCGGAGCGGACGGTGTCGTAGTAGGCGAGCGCGGCGGAGAAGCCCGGCACCGGCACCCCGGCGGTGGTGGCCACGGCCACGACGTGACGCCAGGCGTCCTGGGAGTTGCCCAGCTCGGCCGCCACGCTCGGGGCGGCGAGGAGCGTGGTCAGGTTCGCCCCGGCATACTCCGCCCGGATCCGCTCCAGCAGCTTGGCGCGGATGATGCACCCGGCCCGCCAGATGCGCGCCACCTCGGAGATGTTGACGTCCCACCCGTAGGTCTCGCTGGCGGTGCGGATCTGGTCCAGGCCCTGGGCGTAGGCGACCACCTTGGACGACCACAGCGCCGCCCGGACCGCGTCCACGAGGGCGGCCCGGTCGTCCACCGCGATCGTGCGGTCCGGCCCGGCCAGCCCGCGGGAGGCCTCGCGCAGGGCGGTGTGCCCCGAGGTGGAGCGGGCGAAGACGGACTCGGCGATGGTGTTGACCGGCACGCCCAGCTCGAGGGCGATCTGCACGGTCCAGCGGCCGGTGCCCTTCTGCTCGGCCTGGTCGGTGATGACCTCCACGAGGGGCCGGCCGTCGACCTCCTGGTCGAGCACCTCGGAGGTGATCTCGATCAGGTAGGAGTCCAGGTCGCCGGTGTTCCACTGGCGGAAGACCTCGGCGATCTCCCTGGCCGTCATGCCCGCCGCGGACAGGATGTCGTAGGCCTCGGCGATGAACTGCATGTCGGCGTACTCGATGCCGTTGTGCACCATCTTGACGAAGTGGCCCGCGCCGTCGGTGCCCATGTAGGCGCAGCACGGCTCGTCGTCGACCTTGGCGGAGATGTCCTCCAGCAGCGGGCCGAGCGCGGCGTAGGACTCAGGGCTGCCGCCCGGCATGATGCTCGGGCCCTTCAGCGCGCCCTCCTCACCACCGGAGATGCCGGCGCCGACGAAGTGCAGGCCGATGCCGCGCAGCTTCTCCTCGCGGCGGCGGGTGTCCTCGTAGTGGGCGTTGCCGCCGTCCACCACGATGTCGCCCTCCTCGAGCAGCGGGATGAGCTGGTCGATGACGGCGTCGGTGCCGGCGCCGGCCTTGACCATGATGATCATCTTGCGCGGCCGCTCGAGCGCGGCGACGAACTCCTCGAGGGTCGGCGTGGCGACGAAGGCGCCCTCGGCACCGAAGTCGGTGCTGAACACCTCGGTCTTCTCGAAGGTGCGGTTGTAGACGGCGACGGTGTGGCCGCGGGAGGCGAAGTTACGCGCGAGGTTGGAACCCATCACCGCGAGGCCGATCACCCCCACCTGGGCGAGTGGAGCGGCTGTCGTGGTCATCTGGCGCCTCCTGCTGAGAATGGTGGGGGAGTCTCCCCGCCAACTCTGGCCCGGTCGGCGCGGAAGAACAAGTGCAGGCTCGCCGAATGGCGGCCGGGCGTCCACAGGTTGCCCAGAGTTGCCCTGAGCCCTAGACGTCCACGGGGGAATCGGCTTAGGTGGATCTATGTCGCCCACCGGACTCCACCAGGACCGGCTCCTCCCGGCCGATCCGAGCACGCGTCGCATCGCCCGGGAGATCTACGCCGCAGCCAAGGACCTGCCGATCATCAGCCCCCACGGCCACGTGCCGCCGGAGTGGCTGGCGCAGGACACCCCCTTCGCCGACCCCACCTCCCTGCTGCTCTCCCCGGACCACTACATCTTCCGGATGCTGCACGCCGCCGGGGTGCCGCTGGCCGAGCTCGGGGTGGGCGGCGCCGAGCTGGACGAGGCCGGCGCGCGCCGGGCGTGGGCGCACCTGTGCCGCCACTGGGACCTGTTCCTGGGCACGCCGGTCCGCTACTGGCTGGAGGACGAGCTGGTCGGCATCTTCGGGGTCACCGAGCCGCTGTCGGAGGAGACCGCGGATGCCAGCTACGACCGGATCGCCGAGGTGATCGCGGGCGACGACTTCCGGCCCCGCGCCCTGATGGACCGGTTCGGCATCTCGGTGCTGGCCACCACCGACGACCCCTGCGACGACCTGTCCCACCACGCCGCGCTCGCCGCGGACGACTCCTTCCACCACCGGGTGCTGCCGACCTTCCGGCCGGACAAGTACCTCGAGCCGGGCCGCGCCGACTTCGCCG
>JAAYYA010000192.1 GCA_012515595.1 Actinomycetales bacterium | reverse complement strand
TGGTGTGCGCCTCCCCGTCGATCACCACGGTGGGTACGGTCTCGTTGCCGTCGTTGACGCTGCGCACGAAGGCCGCGGCCTCGTCGTCCTGCCAGATGTTGACCCAGAGCGCCTTGTCGCGCAGGTCGCCGAGAGATGACTTCAGCCGCATGCAGTACTGACAGCCCGGCCGCCAGTAGACGACGACCTCACGCTCGGACTCCGGCATCGCCATGACCTCCTCGTGTCGCAGGCTCCTCCCACCCTGCCACGGGCTCAGCCAGTAGGTCAGCCCGCCCCCGACGGCCGCATAGACCGCAACCATCACCCACTCGCCCTCCCAGACCGCCCCACCCGCGAGGTAGGCGAAGAAGGCGAGCATCGGGAGCCACAACCAGCGCATGCCCCCATGCTGCCCACGCGCGCGGAGCGGGCGCATCCCCCGTGCGCCGGATCCGCGTCTCACCCGCACTGGGGAGTATGCCGTGGCGCCCGCTGTCCGCGTACCGTGCGTTTGCGGGTGGCCGGGGTGGTTGGTGGCCAGTGTGTCCGGGGTGGCCGGGGCGGCGGTGGCAGCATGGGTCGGATGGACCAGCCGGCGACGCTGCTGACGGTCGGGCACGGCACGCTCGACCGGAACGACCTCGGGGACCTGCTCACCGCTGCCGGCGTCGAGCAGCTCGTGGACATCCGCCGGTTCCCGGGCAGCCGGCACAACCCCGATGCCCGGCGAGAGGCGCTCGAACAGTGGCTACCCGAGCGGGGCATCGGCTATCGGTGGGAGCAACGCCTCGGCGGGCGACGCCGGCTCACCGCTGACGAGGACGCCGCCAGCCCGGACCCTTGGTGGCGCGTCGCGCAGTTCCGGGCCTACGCCGCCGGGACCCGCACCGAGGACTTCACGGTCGCGCTGCAGGACGTGCTCGCGAGCGCGGCGGAGCGCAGGACCGCGGTGATGTGCAGCGAGGCCGTCTGGTGGCGCTGCCACCGCCGGATCGTCGCCGACCTCGCGGTCCTGCAGCACGGCGTGCCGGTGCTGCACCTGATGCACACGGGGCTCCTGACCGAGCATCCGGTGAGCGAGGGAGCGCGACTGACCGGGTCGCGCGAGGTGGTCTGGGACGGGCACGACCGGGAGACGTGACACTGGTGGGCGGAGGCGCACCAGTGTCACGTCTCCGTGGCGGTCAGTCCGGTGACCCGGTCTCCAACAAGCGCACGAAGCCCGCCTCGTCGAGGACCGGCACCCCGAGTTGCTCGGCCTTGTCGGCCTTGGACCCGGCGTTCTCGCCCACCACGACGTAGTCGGTCTTCTTGGAGACGGACCCGGCCGCCTTGCCACCGCGGGAGACGATCGCCTCCTTTGACTCGTCACGGCTGAAGCCCTCCAGCGACCCGGTCACGACGACGGTCAGCCCCTCGAGCGTGCGCTCGACCGAGTCGTCCCGCTCGTCGGCCATCCGCACGCCGTCGGCGGCCCAGTCCTCGACGATCTGCCGGTGCCAGTCGACCTCGAACCAGTCCACGACCGACTGCGCGATCGTGGGGCCGACACCCTCGGTCGCGGCGAGCTGCTCCTGGGTCGCGGCCCGGATGGCGTCCATCGAGCCGAACTCGGTGGCCAGGGCCCGTGCCGCGGTCGG
>JAAYYA010000191.1 GCA_012515595.1 Actinomycetales bacterium | reverse complement strand
GCCCGATCCGCCCACAACCCTCGTGACCCACGACCGATGAGCCGCGACACCCACGACAACCCCGCGTGAACCTACAAAAAAATCCTGAGCCGCGACACCGTGTAAACGGTGTCGCGACTCAGGACATTGCGCCCCCGGCAGGATTCGAACCTGCGCTCCCGCCTCCGGAGGGCGGTGCTCTATCCCCTGAGCTACGGGGGCAACGGCGTCACAGATTACCAGCCCGGAGGCGATGCTCCGTCATCCGGACGGTCGGCCCGCCCGCACCGGGCTCACCGGCCCCGCCCGCTGCCCGGGACGACCGGTGCGATAATTTGTGACACGTAATGTGAAGTAATTCCGAGCAGGAGGACCCCATGTCCCAGGACCGTGAGCTCGACGTCCGCGAGCTGATCCCGCGCGACCGCCACACGACGATCTTCGAGACCTACACCGCGCTGGAGCCGGAGACGGCTTTCGTGCTGGTGAACGACCACGACCCCAAGCCGCTGTACTACCAGTTCCAGGCCGAGCACACCGGCCAGTTCAGCTGGGAGTACCTCGAGGAGGGCCCCGAGGTCTGGCGGGTGCGCATCGGGCGCACCAGCGCCTGACGGACGCGCCCACGGGCAGCGCCGACCAGCGGCCGCGGCCCGCCCCCTCGCGACCCGCCGAGCCCGTGCCATAGTCGCGTCATGGACGTGATCAGCTCCTACATCGGCGGGCAGGACGTCGCCAGCGCCGAGACCTTCGACAACATCGACCCCGCCACCGGCCAGAGCCTCGGTGGTGTCTCCCGGGGCGGCACGGAGGAGGTCGACCGCGCGGTGACCGTGGGCGCCGCGGCCCAGCGGGACTGGGTGCGCAGCACGCCCGAGGAGCGTTCGGACCTGCTGACCGCCTGGGCCGCGCTGGTGGCCCGGGACGCCGAGGAGCTGGCGCGGCTGGAGTCCGAGGACACCGGCAAGCCGATCAGCCAGGCCCGCACCGACTCGGCGGTGGCCGCGCGCTACCTGCGCTTCTATGCCCACGCGATCGACTCCTACTACGGCCAGACCATCCCGAAGGGGCCGGACCTGCACGTCTACACCGTGCGGGAGCCGTTCGGCGTGGTGGGCTCGGTGATCGCCTGGAACTACCCGATGCAGCTGTTCTCGCGCTCGGTCGCGGCGGCCGTGGCCACCGGCAACGCCACCGTGGTCAAGCCGGCCGACGAGACCCCGCGGACCGCGGTCGCGCTGGCCCGCCTCGCGGTCGAGGCCGGGTTCCCGCCGGGCATCGTCAACGTGGTGACCGGCACCGGCGCGGAGGCCGGGGCGGCGCTGACCGCCCACCCGGGGATCGGTCACCTGAGCTTCGTCGGCTCGACCGAGGTCGGCTCGGTCATCGCCCACGCCGCCGCCGACCGGGTGGTCCCGACCGTGCTCGAGCTCGGCGGGAAGTCCGCCCAGGTCGTCTTCGCGGACGCCGATCTCCCCGCAGCCGCCGAGGCGATCGCCCGCGGTGCTCTGCAGAACGCGGGTCAGACCTGCTCGGCCGGGTCCCGAGTCGTGGTGCACCGGGACGTGCAGGCCGAGCTCCTCGACCTGGTGGTCCAACGGTTCCGCGCCACGACCATCGGCCCCGGCTCGGAGGACCCCGACCTGGGGCCCCTGGTGTCGGCGAAGCAGCAGCGGCGCGTCGAGGGCTTCATGGACGACCTCGCCGGCGGCGAGCTCCTGGTCGGCGGGTCCCGCCCCGACGACGACAGGCTGGCGGCCGGCGCCTACTTCTCCCCCACCCTCGTGCACGGCGTCGACCCGCAGGGTCGGCTCGCGCAGGAGGAGGTCTTCGGACCGGTGATCGCCTCGATGACCTTCGACGACGAGGAGGAGGCGGTCACCCTCGCCAACGCCACGGCATACGGCCTGCTGGCTGCGGTCTGGACGCGGGACCTGTCCCGGGGCCACCGCCTCGCCTCGGCCCTGCGGGCCGGCCAGGTCTTCGTCAACAACTACGGCGCCGGTGGTGGCGTCGAGCTGCCGTTCGGCGGGTGGGGCAAGTCCGGCTACGGCCGGGAGAAGGGCGTCGAGGCGCTCGACGCCTTCACCCAGACCAAGACGGTCGTCGTCAAGCTGTAAGGCTCAGCCCTGCGGGTGCAGCTGACTGATCCGGATGTGGTTGCCGGAGGGGTCGCGGAGGCCGAAGTCGATCCCGTAGGGCTGCTCGGTCGGCTCCTCAGGCAGGTCGACGCCCTTGGCCGCGAGCTCGGCGTGGGCGGCGCGGGCGTCGTCGGTGGTGAAGAACAGCGTGCCGCCTCCGGCGCCCTTGGTGACCATGTCCCGGACCGCCTCGGCGGTCTGGGGGTCGTAGCCGGGCGGCCCGGGCTTCTCCAGCAGGATCTCCCGGTCGGCGCCGGGCACCCGCACGGTGAGCCACCGCATCGGCCCGAAGTTCATGTCGTTGCCCTTCTCCAGCCCGAGGACGTTGACGTAGAAGTCGAGCGCCTCGTCCTGGTCGGTCACGAAGATCTGTGAAATCTGTAGGTCCTTGATCATGGCTTCACGGTAGGGCGACCGGGGGGCCGTCCGCTTCTCCGAAATGACTCAGCTCGGAAGGCTCTCCGCCCCAGGCCGCGGGGCGTGCTCCGAGGGCCGGGCCCAGCGCATCGCGAAGCAGGACGGGGCCATCGGGAGCGGGCCGCGGCGCCGGTAGGCCGTCGGGCTCTCCCCGACGATCGCGCTGAAGGTGCGGCTGAAGGTGCCGAGGCTGGAGAACCCGACCTCCAAGCAGATCTCGGTGACCGGCCGCTCACCCGTGCGCAGCAGGAACATCGCCCGCTCGACCCGGCGCCGCTGCAGATAACGGTGCGGCGTCTCGCCGAAGACCGATCGGAAGCTGCGGATGAAGTGCGGCGCGGACACGTGCGCCGCCGAGGCGAGGGAGGGGATGTCCAGCGGCTCGGCATACGACCGGTCCATGAGGTCCCGCGCCCGCAGCATCCGGCGGTTGAGGTCCTCGCTCGCCGCGCCCACACCGACGAGTCTAGGTCGGGTGCCAGCCCCCGCCCCGGACGGTGGCTGGCCTCCGACTCGCGGGTGACATCTGTCCCTACGGCCGGCGCCGCATCTCCCCCACAATGGGGATGCGCGCAGCGCACGTCACGTGATGGCATGTATGCCGGACGGTCACCTCTCCCGTCCACGAACCGAAGGGGAAGCTCGATGACCGTCACCGCCGCCGCGGGGGGACCGCCCGACACGCGCGAGGCCGCGATCGTGGTCCGCGACCTGTCCAAGACGTTCGGCGACTTCGTCGCGGTCGACCACCTCTCCTTCGAGGTGACGCCCGGCCGGATCACCGGCTTCCTCGGCCCCAACGGGGCCGGCAAGACCACGACCCTGCGGATGCTCCTCGGTCTCGTCCGCCCGTCCGGCGGCACGGGCCTGATCGACGGCGTGACGTATGCCGAGCTGCCGCGCCCCCTCGAGACGGTCGGGGCCGCGCTGGAGGCCACCAACTTCCACCCCGGCCGCAGCGGCCGCGACCACCTCCGCGTGCTGGCCGCGACCCACGGCATACCGGACTCCCGGGTCGATGAGCTCCTGGCGCTGGTCGGGATCCCGGCGGCGGCCCGCAAGCGGGCCGGCGGCTACTCGATGGGCATGCGGCAGCGGCTCGGCCTGGCGGCCGCGCTCCTGGGCGACCCGCACGTGCTGATCCTCGACGAGCCGGCCAACGGGCTGGACCCCGAGGGCATCCGGTGGCTGCGCGGATTCCTGCGGCACCTGGCCTCCGAGGGCAAGACGATCCTGATCTCCTCCCACCTGCTCACCGAGGTCGAGCAGACGGTCGACGACGTCGTGATCATCGCCAACGGGCAGCTCGTACGGCAGGGCACCATCGACGAGCTCCACGGCGAGACCACCGCCCTGGTGCGCACCAGCAACTCCCGGGGGCTGATCGACGCGCTGCGCGCGGCCGGGCTCGAGGCCGGTGACGAGCCGGCGCAGGGACCCGGCGCGGTCCGCGTGGTCACCGGCGACCTGGTGCGCGTCGGTGACATCGCGCTGGGCGCAGGTGTGCCGGTCCACGAGCTGCGCGTGCTGCGCACCGACCTCGAGCGCCTCTACTTCCAGCTCACCGAGTCGCCGGAGAACCGCAACCGCAACCTGACAGACGGTGCGCTCCCGGCGGGACCACCCACGGGCGCCCCACCGCCGCCATCGCCCGGGCCGGGCAGCGACGCACCGGAGGGGAGCGACCGATGAGCAACCTGATCCGCTCCGAGCTGCGCAAGTACTTCACCACCCGGATGTGGTGGGGCATGGCGCTGGCCATGTTCTTGGTCGGCGCGCTGTTCGCAGCCTTCACCGGCTACTTCACGCTCTACGGCGAGATGCCGGTGGGCGAGGCGATGATCAAGGTCAGTGACGCCATCCCCGAGCTGACGCTGGTCCGGATGATCTACTCCGGTGGCATCCAGTTCGCCTACATGCTGGCCCTGGTCATCGGGGTGCTCAGCATGGGCCAGGAGTTCCGGCACAAGACGATCTCCAACACCTTCCTGGCCGGACCCCGCCGGCACCAGGTGATCTTCGCCAAGGTGGCCTCTCTCGTCGTGGTGCTCGTGGTGAACGCGGTGGCGCACATCCTGGGCGCGCTGGTCGGTGGTGGCATCCTGCTGGCCACCGCCGGCCGGTCGCTCCTGCCCGACGTGGGTGGCCTGGGCCAAACCTTCGCCCTGATGGCCCTGATCCTCGTCGTGTGGGGGCTCATCGGCCTGGGCCTGGGCGTGCTGATCAGCAACCAGGTCGCCGCGCTGTTCGTCGGCATCGCCTTCGCCCTCATCGTCGAGCCCCTCGTCGGCTTCGCGCTGACCTTCTTCGAGGGGTGGGACGTGCTCGCCAAGTTCTTCCCGAGCCAGGCCACGACCGCCACCCTCTCGCTCTACTCCGGCGTGGACCCCGGTCTGGCCGAGGCGATGGGCGGCGGAGGCGACCAGCTCACCTGGTGGGGCGGTGCGCTGACGCTGCTGGCGTACGCCGCGGTCATGACGCTGATCGGCCTCGTGCTGACCAGGCGGAAGGACATCGCCTGAGCCGTTGACCCGTTGCGCGAGATGTGCCCCGTCGGGGATAGGCTGGGCCACGCACAAGTTCGGCCGACTACCTGTGAGAAAGAGGCGCGCACGCCGTGGCGAACCAGTCCCTGAGCAGCGACAACCCCCTAGCCGACTTCGGGGCCAACGAGTGGCTCGTGGAGGACATGCGCGAGCGCTACGAGGCTGACCCCTCATCCGTCGACGTCGCCTGGCGTGAGTTCTTCGCCGCCCAGGACGGTGCGCAACCCACCGGGTCGACCAACTCCGCACCGGCCGCTGCGGCGCAGCCCGCCGCGAAGGCCGAGCCCGCGGCGCAGCCGGCCCCGAAGTCCGAGCCCGCACCCGCCGCGAAGGCCGAGACCAAGCCGGCCGCGAAGCCCGACCCCAAGCCGGCTTCCCAGGCCGCGGAGCCGAAGCCGGAGAGGCCGGCCGAAACCAAGCCCGAGCCGGACAAGGCGGTCGACGAGAAGAAGCCGGCCGACAAGGTGGAGCCGAGCGGGCCCCCGCCGACACCGCGCGACGCCCCGGCCCGCAAGTCGACCGGACCGCAGAACGAGTCCCAGGTGACCCGGCTGCGCGGTGCGACGGCGCGCACGGTCACCAACATGGAGTCGAGCCTGGAGGTGCCGACCGCCACGAGCCTGCGGTCCATCCCGGCCAAGCTCCTCATCGACAACCGCATCGTCATCAACAACCACCTGGCGCGCAGCCGCGGTGGCAAGGTGTCCTTCACCCACCTCATCGGCTACGCCATGGTCAAGGCCCTGCGCGCGATGCCGGAGATGAACAACAGCTACACCGAGCAGGACGGCAAACCCGCCCTCCTCGAGCCGGCGCACGTCAACTTCGGCCTGGCCATCGACTTGCCCAAGTCCGACGGGACCCGCCAGCTGCTGGTGCCGAACATCAAGAGCGCCGAGGAGATGGACTTCGGCGACTTCTGGGGCGCCTACGAGGACATCGTCCGCAAGGCCCGCGACGGCAAGCTGACCATCGAGGACTTCCAGGGCACCACGATCTCGCTGACCAACCCCGGCGGCATCGGCACGGTCTCCTCCGTCCCCCGCCTGATGCCCGGCCAGGGCACGATCGTCGGGGTCGGGACTCTGGACTACCCCGCCGAGTGGCAGGGAGCCAGCCCGGACGCGGTTGCCCGCGCCGCGGTGAGCAAGGTGCTGACCCTCACCTCGACATACGACCATCGCATCATCCAGGGCGCGCAGTCCGGGGAGTTCCTGCGGGTGCTTCACCAGCTGCTGCTCGGTGCGGACGGCTTCTACGACGACATCTTCACCGGCCTGCGCATCCCCTACGAGCCGGTGCGCTGGGCGGCGGACATCACCGCCAGCCACGACGACGACGTCTCCAAGGCCACCCGGGTGCAGGAGCTGATCCACTCCTACCGGGTCCGCGGCCACCTGATGGCCGACACCGACCCCCTGGAGTACCGCCAGCGCAAGCACCACGACCTGGACATCACCAACCACGGGCTCACCCTGTGGGACCTGGAGCGCAGCTTCCCGACGGGCGGCTTCGGCGGCACCCCGCGCCTGACCCTCCGCAAGATCCTGGGCATCCTGCGCGACTCCTACTGCCGCACGGTCGGCATCGAGTACATGCACATCCAGGACCCCGAGCAGCGCGAGTGGATCCAGGAGCGCGTGGAGGTCCCCTACGAGAAGGTCCTGCCGGACGAGCAGCTGCGCATCCTGCGCCGCCTCAACGCGGCCGAGGCCTTCGAGACCTTCCTGCAGACCAAGTTCGTCGGTCAGAAGCGGTTCAGCCTCGAGGGTGGCGAGTCGGTCATCGCGCTGCTCGACCGGATCCTCACCGAGGCCGCCAACGACGACCTCGACGAGGTCTGCATCGGGATGCCGCACCGCGGGCGCCTCAACGTCCTCGCCAACCTGGCGGGCAAGTCCTACGGACAGATCTTCCGCGAGTTCGAGGGCAAGCAGGACCCGCGCTCGGTGCAGGGGTCCGGTGACGTCAAGTACCACCTGGGCACCGAGGGTGAGTTCACCACCGAGGAGGGCAAGGCCACCGGGGTCTACCTCGCGGCGAACCCCTCCCACCTGGAGGCCGTCAACCCGGTCCTGGAGGGCATCGTCCGGGCCAAGCAGGACCGCCTCGACCTCGCCGGCGAACAGTTCACCGTGCTCCCCGTGCTGCTGCACGGTGACGCGGCCTTCGCGGGGCAGGGCGTGGTCGCCGAGACGCTGAACCTCTCGCAGCTGCGCGGCTACCGCACCGGCGGCACGATCCACGTCGTCATCAACAACCAGGTCGGCTTCACCACGGCGCCGGAGTCCTCGCGCTCCTCGGTCTACTGCACCGACGTGGCCCGCATGGTCCAGGCGCCGATCTTCCACGTCAACGGGGACGACCCGGAGGCGTGCGTGCGCGTGGCCGAGCTGGCTTACGAGTTCCGGCAGGCGTTCAACAAGGACGTCGTCATCGACATGGTCTGCTACCGGCGCCGGGGCCACAACGAGGGCGACGACCCCTCGATGACCCAGCCGCTGATGTACGAGCTGATCGAGGGCAAGCGCTCGGTCCGCAAGCTCTACACCGAGTCCCTGGTCGGCCGCGGCGACATCACCATCGACGACGCCGAGAAGGCGCTGCGCGACTACCAGCGCCAGCTCGAGCAGGTCTTCACCGAGACCAAGGCGGCCCTGAAGGGCGAGGACGACGGCACCACCGGGCAGCTGGACCGGCCCCGGGCCCAGGACGAGGACGAGCGGGCTCCGCACAAGCCGCGCCAGACGCGCATCTCCCAGGAGCTCGTCGAGCGGATCGGCGACGCCTTCGTGGCCATCCCCGAGGGCTTCACGGTGCACCCCAAGCTGGCCCAGCTCCTGGAGCGCCGCCATCAGATGACCCGCGAGGGCGGCATCGACTGGGGCATGGGCGAGCTGATCGCCATCGGGTCGCTGCTCGTCGAGGGCACGCCCGTGCGGTTCGCCGGGCAGGACACCCGGCGCGGCACGTTCGTGCAGCGCCACGCGGTGCTGACCGACAAGGTGACCGCCAAGGAGTGGAACCCGCTGCTGCACCTGGCCGACGACCAGGCCAAGCTGTGGATCTACGACTCGCTCCTCAGTGAGTACGCCGCGATGGGCTTCGAGTACGGCTACTCCGTGGAGCGCCCCGACGCCCTGGTGATGTGGGAGGCCCAGTTCGGCGACTTCGCCAACGGCGCCCAGACGATCGTCGACGAGTTCATCTCCTCCTCGGAGCAGAAGTGGAACCAGAACTCCTCGGTGGTGCTGCTGCTCCCGCACGGCTACGAGGGACAGGGACCCGACCACTCCTCGGCCCGGATCGAGCGCTACCTGCAGCTCTGTGCCGAGGACAACATGACGGTCGCCTACCCCTCGACCCCGGCGTCATACTTCCACCTGCTCCGCAGGCAGGCCTTCGCCCGCCCGCGCACGCCGCTGATCGTCTTCACCCCCAAGGCCATGCTGCGCCTGAAGGGCGCCGGGAGCAGCCCGGAGGACTTCACGACGGGCACCTTCCAGCCCGTCCTGCCGGACCGCGTCGAGCTGGACCCGGCCAAGGTCGACCGGGTGCTCCTGGCCAGCAGCAAGCTGGTCTACGAGCTGGAGGACGAGCGCACCAAGCGCGAGGACGACCGCACCGCGATCATCCGGGTGGAGCAGCTCTACCCGGTGCCCGGCCGCGAGGTCGCTGAGCAGGTCAAGGCGTTCCCGGACGCCGAACTGGTCTGGGTGCAGAACGAGCCCAAGAACCAGGGCGCCTGGTCCCACATGGCACTGAACCTGCCCGAGGCGATGGCGCAGTATGGCGAGGAGCGGCCCCTGCGGGTCGTCTCCCGTCCGGCCTCGGCCTCCCCGGCCACGGGCTCGACGAAGGTGCACGCAGTCGAGCAGGCGTCCCTCCTCCGGGAGGTCTTCGACCGCTGACCCGGGCCGAGTGGGCCCCACGGGCGCGTCCTGAAAGAATGCCGGCATGAGTTCCCCCGCCGTCGCCCCGTCCTCTGCTGCCCTGCCCGCCGGCTGGACGGCGCGGGAACCGACCGGGGACGACGTCGAGGACCTGGTCCGGCTGCTCCGCCGCCACGAGAAGGAGGCGCGGGGCTGGCCGGGCGCCGACAGCGAGCAGGTCGCTGCCGACGTGACCGGGCGCGGGGCCGTGACCCGCACCCACTGGCTGATCCGGGACCCCGAGGGGGCCGCCCGCGCCTGGGTGAGCTGCCACGACCGTGCGGCAGGACGGGTCCTGGTCGGGGTGACCGTCGACCCGGACCTCGACCCCGAGATCGCCGAACCGGTGGCCGCCTACGCCTTCGCGCTGGCCGAGTCCACGTCAGCCGACATCGCCCGCGACCGGGGGCTGGCCGCCACGCAGATGGACTCAGGAGCCTTCAAGGACGACGAGCGTCAGGACCGGTGGCTGAAGGCCGCCGGCTTCCGGCTGGTCCGCACCTGGTGGCAGATGGAACGGCCGGTCACCCCGGAGGAGGCCACGGACCACCCTGAGCCGCGCGAGGGCGTCGTGGTGCACCGGGTCCGCCGCGACGACGCGGTCGGCCTGCCCGATGACGACGACCTGCACGCCGTGCACGAGATCCTCGAGGAGTCCTTCGCCGACCACTTCAACAGCTACCGGGAGACCTTCGAGGAGTTCCTGGACCGGCTGCGGGCCGACCCCGGGCACCGGTGGGACCACTGGTGGTTGGCCGAGGTCGACGGGGCGCCGGCCGGCGCCCTGGTGGGCACCACCGTCACCGGACGGCTGGACGCCGAGGGCAACCCGGTGCCGGACGGTTCCTACGTGGAGTACATCGGGGTGCACTCCAGCGCGCGCGGCCGGGGCGTGGCCAAGGCCCTGCTCTGGGCCGTGATCGCCGACGCCGCCGCCCGGGGGCGCAACCGGGTCGGGCTCGAGGTCGATGCGCAGTCACCGACCGGCGCGGACGGGCTCTACACGTCGATGGGCTGGACGACGGTCTACGTCACCGAGTCGTGGCACAAGGACGTCGAGGCCTCGGCGGGTTAGTCTGCGCCTGTGTACTTCACCGACCGCGGCATCGAGGAGCTGGCCACCCGGCGTGGCGAGGAGGAGGTCACCCTCGAGTGGCTCTCCGAGCAGCTGCGCACCTTCGTGGACCTGCACCCGGAGTTCGAGGCGGCGGTGGACCGGCTCGCCACCTGGCTGGCCCGGTCGGACGATGATGACGACGAGTGAGGGAGGACGCGTGACACCCGACGAGGACGAGCCCGCCGTGGAGTTCAACCCCAGCGCCGAGTTCCACGTCGCCGAAGGCCCCCGTGACATCGGCCTGTGCTTCGTGGGCGACGGCTTCGTCGCCGGCTACGGCGACCCCAAGGCCCTGGGCTGGGTGAGCCGCGTGGTCGGCCGCAGCCCGGTCCAGGACGCCGACCTGACGGCCTACAACCTGGGGGTCCGGGGGGAGTCCAGCGCCGCGGTAATGACGCGCTGGCGCACCGAGTGCACGCCCCGGTGGGAGGGCCGGTCCGAGCGGCGCCTCATCGTCGGTGTCGGCGCCAACGACATCACGGCCGGGATCACCACCGCACGCTCCCGCCTCAACCTGGCCAACATCCTGGACGAGGCCACGACGACCGGCATCAGCACCTTCGTGGTCGGACCGACGCCGACGTTGGACGCCGACGTCAACGCCCGCCTGGGTGTCCTGGCCGATGCCCTGGCGGACGTGTGCGGGCGCCGCTCGGTGCCCTACGTCGACTGCTTCCACCCGCTCAAGGACCACGACCAGTGGCAGTCCGACCTGGCGGCCGGTGACGGGGTGCACCCGGGGCAGGCGGGCTACGGACTGATCGCCTGGCTGGTGCTGCACGCCGGCTGGCAGGAGTGGCTCAAGGTCGACCACTGAGGCGCCGCGACGCCATACGGCGGGCGCACACCCGCCATCCCACCGAGCGCACCGCGTGGTGGAAATCCGGCCCACCGGGCGCACCGCGTGGTGGAAATCCGGCCCACCGAGCGCGCCGCGTGGTGGAAATCCGGCCCACCGAGCGAGGCTGAGGGCAACGCGACGCGCCCGGTCAGGGCTGGGAGCGCCACACGACGCGCTCGGTGGCCTCGTGGGGCGCAACACGGTGCGCCCGGTCGTTTTTAGGGGCCGGTGAGGCTCTCCAGCCACTCCCGGGAGTCGAGGTATGCCGTGGACGTCGCCTCGTCCGGGACCCGGGTGGGCGTCCCGTCGGCGCGGGGGTAGGACCCGAGGAAGCGCACGTCGGCGCACACGCGGCGCAGCCCGGAGAGCGCCTCGGCGACGCGGGGCTCACTGACGTGTCCGAGCGCCTCGATGGCGAAGCAGTACTGTCCGAGCGCCTCACCCGTGGGACGGGACTCCAGCCGGACCAGGTCGACGCCGCGCATCGCGAACTGGTTGAGCAGCTCGAGCAGGGCTCCCGCGTGGTTGCGCCGCAGGTAGGCGACGACCGTGGTCACGTCCGCCCCGGTGGGCGGCGGGATGTGCCCGGGGCGCGCGAGCCGGATGAACCGGGTCACCGCGCCGGGCCGGTCGGCGATGCCGCCGACCAGGATGTCCAACCCGTGCCGCTCGGCGGCCAGGGGCGCGGCGATGGCCGCGTCGTAGACCTCGGCGGCCACGAGCACGGCAGCGCGCGCCGTGGACGACTCCGGGATCACCTCGGCCTCGGGCAGCCGGGCGCTGACCCAGTCACGGGTCTGCGCGTGCGCGACGGGGTGGGTGGCGATGCGACGGACGTCGGCCAGGGCGGTCCCGGGCCGGGCCATCAGCGCGAACTCCACCTCCACGTGCACCTCGCCGGTGATGACCAGGGGGGTGCCGCGGATCAGCTCGTCCAGGGTCGCCGACACCGACCCCTCGACGGAGTTCTCGAAGGGCACCAGTGCCGCCTCCAGCCGTCCCTCGCGGAGCGCCTCGAGGGCCGCCGCCACGTTGGGGGCGGGCCACGCGGTCGCGGCGGCCTCGGGGTCGAGGCGCCGCAGCCCCGCCTCGCAGAACGTGCCGGCCGGGCCGAGGTAGCCCATGCCTCCGCCGGGTGCCGCGTCAGCAGCGCCGGTCACGGGGTCAGCACCACCTTGCCGAAGACCTCACCCGCGGCCAGCGCGGCGAGGCCGTCCGCCGCCTCGGACAACGGGATCACCCGGTCGATCAGCGGACGGACACCGGTCTGCTCCACCACCCGCACCACCTGGCGCAGCTGCTCCAGGTTGCCCATGGTCGAGCCCTGGACCCTCATCTGCTGGAAGAAGATCCGGGTCAGCTCCGCCTTCGGCGGAGCGTCTCCCGACGTGGCACCCGCGATCACGACGGTGCCCCCGGGACGCAGGCTGGAGACCGAGTGGGACCAGGTCGCCGCCCCGACGGTCTCCAGCACGATGTCGACCCGCTCGGGGAGCCGCTGGCCGGGCTCGAAGACCGCCTCGGCCCCCAGCTCGAGGGCCCGCTGACGTCTAGCCTCGTCGCGGCTGGTCGCCCACACCCGATAGCCGGTCGCCGCCCCGAGCGCGATCGCGGCGGAGGCCACGCCACCGCCGGCGCCCTGGACCAGGACGGTGGAGCCCGGGGGGCCTCCGTTCACGCAGAGCATCTTGTAGGCGGTGAGCCACGCCGTGGGCAGGCAGGCCGCCTCCTCGAAGGACAGGTCGGCCGGCTTGGGGACCAGGTTGCCCGCGGGCACCACCACCTGCTCGGCCAGCGTGCCCTGGTGCAGCTCGGAGAGGAGCGAGCGCCGGGGGTCCAGGGTCTGCTCCCCGGTCCAGCCGGGGCTGGAGATGACCGAGTGCACGATCACCTCGCGCCCGTCCTGGTCGACGCCGGCGGCGTCGCAGCCCAGGATCATCGGCAACCGGTCCGGCGGCAGGCCGACGCCCTTGAGGGACCACACGTCGTGGTGGTTCAGCGCGGCGGCCCGCACCTCGACGCGGACCCACCCGTCGGGGACCTCCGGTTCCGGGCGCTCCCCCACCACCAGCCCTGCGAGGGGGTCGTCCGGGTTGATCTCAGCGACGTAGGCAGCCAGCACACGGTCAGCGTATCGGCACCCTCACCCGCGGCTGCGGGCGGTCGACCGGGTCAGTAGGCGCCGGCCTCGCCAGGCCGGGTGACGACGCGGACGGTGCGCCACAGGATCATCAGGTCGAGCAGGGGGTTCCAGTTCTCGACGTAGTAGAGGTCGAGACGCACGGACTCGTCCCAGGACAGGTTGCTGCGCCCGCTGATCTGCCACATCCCGGTCATCCCGGGCTTGACCAGCAG
>JAAYYA010000190.1 GCA_012515595.1 Actinomycetales bacterium | reverse complement strand
GCGCTCGCCAGGCTGGTGGCCAGCCCGTCACCACGGGGGAACCACCGCACGTCCGGGACGAACAGGCCGGTGTCCGGCGTCACGTAGTTGATGGCGGCCGAGGTGTACTGCTGCTCGAAGGCGGTCTCCGACAACCACAACCCGTCGCCCTCGGGGAAGGCCGCGATGCGCCACTCCCCCGCGACCTGCCGCATGGTGAACCGGTGCGTCTGCTCCGTGCCGCGAGGGACTTCCACGAGGTAGCCGTCCTGGTCGACCGTGCCACGCACGCTGACCCGGGCCACCACGGACCCGGACTCGGTCGAGAGCTCCGGCTCCCCGTCGTAGACCAGGACGCTGCTGGTGGGTCGCCACTGCCGCGCCAGGTCACCGGTGAGGAAGGTCCGGGCCACCTCGTGGTCGTCCGCGAAGCTGCTGCTGGCGCGCAGGAAGGAGGCCACGATCTGCTCCGGCGTGGCGTCCTCCTCCGGCCCGACCGGGAGGGCCTGCACGTTCTGGACGGGGGCGCCCTGCACCGGCAGGCCGGGTCGCACGGCCTCGCTGGTGGGCAGACCGGCGCAGGCCGACAGGGCCAGCACCAAGGGCAGTATGACGACGAGCAGCCGGGTGTGCAGGGGCTGGCGGGCGATCATGTCGAGACCTCCGTTCCGGCAGTGCCGCGGATGCTGGCGGCCTCCGGGAGCGGTTCGGGGGCGGTCGGGAACGGCACGGGTCCCGGCTCCACCGCGATCGGGGTGTCCTGACGGCGCGGGAGCACGAGCCGGAAGGCGGCGCCCTCGCCCGGCGCCCCGGCCACCTGGAGGTAGCCGCCGTGCAGCTTGGCGTCCTCGAGGGAGATCGCCAGCCCCAGGCCGGTGCCACCGGTCGTCCGGTTGCGGGCCGGGTCGCTGCGCCAGAACCGGTCGAACACCATGGTGGCCTCCTCCGGGGTCAGCCCGACGCCGTGGTCGCGGATGGTGACGGCGACCGAGTTCTCCCGCTCCTCCAGAGTGACCTCCACCGGCTTGCCCTCGCCGTGGTCCAGGGCGTTGGCCACCACGTTGCGCAGGATGCGACTGACCCGCCGCTGGTCCATCTCGACCTCGACCGGCGCGTTGGGCACCCGGACAGCCACCTCGGAGCCGGTGTGCTCCGCCAGCGCCGAGAGCGCCTCGAGCACCTGACGGATGACCCCCACCAGGTCGATCCGGTCGATCTCCAGGTCGGCGGCCCCGGAGTCGTAGCGACTGATCTCCAGCAGCTCGGTCAGCAGGTCCTCGAACCGTTCGAGCTCCTCGTAGAGCAGCTCGGCGGAGCGGGCCACCGGCCCGGAGAAGTCCTCGCGCGAGGAGTACAGCACCTCGCCCGCCATGTGGATCGTGGTCAGCGGGGTGCGCAGCTCGTGCGAGACGTCGGAGACGAAGCGCTGCTGCAGCATCGAGAGGGTCTCCAGCTGCCGGATCTGGCTCTGGATGCTGTCGGCCATCGTGTTGAACGACATGGCCAGCTGGTCCAGCTCGTCCGAGCCTCGGACCGGGAGCCGCTCGTCCAGGTGGCCGCGGGCCATCTGCTGACTGACCCGGGCGGCCTGGCCGACCGGTCGGGCGACCATGCTGGAGGCGACCCACCCGACGGCCCCCATGAGGATCAGCAGCGCCAGGCCACCGACGGCGAACCACTGCCGGATCAGGTCGAGCGTGGCCTGCTCCCGCTCCATCGGGTAGATCAGGTAGAGGTTGTGCGGACCCGCCCGGGAGATGTCCACCCGGGCGCCCACGATGACGGAGGCGACCGACGTGTCGTTGGTGCGGAAGCCGACGTCGGTCACCATCACCTGCTGGTTGCGGGGGTCGTCCTCCAGCGCCTGGGCCAGTTGCTCGGGGACCGCGCTCGGCTCCACGTCGTCCGAGGCGAGCGTCGCGATCCGGGCGTCCCGGTCGTTCCCGAGGCTGCGGGTGAGCACGCTGCGCCGCTGCGCCTCGTCGGCGGAGGCGACCTGGCCCTTGATGATGTCGTTGGCCGTCGCGTTCAGGCTGCTGTCGTCGCTGCGGCTCATCGCGTCGAAGGAGGCCTGGACGCTGCGTACCTCCTGGGCGGCGTCGGCCGTCGCGGCCGTGACGGCCTGGCGGACCAGGCCCTCGGCCACCTGCCCGAACAGGGCCGCCCCGACGATGACCGTCACGATGCTGCCGAGCAGCATGGTGGTGATGATCACCCGCAACCGGAGGGAGGAGCGCCACCAGGTGACCACTCCCCCGGCGTCCTGCGCGGGGGTGCTCATGTCCTCAGGCCGGCCCGGCCTTGTACCCGACCCCCCGCACGGTCAGCACGATCTGGGGGTTCTCCGGATCCTTCTCGATCTTGGCCCGGAGCCGCTGCACGTGGACGTTGACCAGCCGGGTGTCACCGGCGTGGCGGTAGCCCCAGACCTTCTCCAGGAGCGACTCCCGGTCGAAGACGTGGTTGGGTCGGCTGGCCAGCGCGACCAGCAGGTCGAACTCCAGGGGGGTCAGCGGCAGTTCCACGCCGTCCCGCTTGACCGTGTGGCCGGCCACGTCGACGACGAGGTCGCCGACGTTCAGCTGGGACGGCTCCCGCCGGTCGCTGCGCCGCAGCCGGGCCCGGATCCGGGCCAGCAGCTCCTGCGGCTTGAACGGCTTGACGACGTAGTCGTCGGCCCCGGCCTCGAGCCCGGCGACGACGTCCTTGGTGTCGGTGCGGGCGGTGAGCATGACGATCGGGACCCCGGACTCCGCCCGGAGGTGACGGCACACCTCGACGCCGTTGAGGGTGGGCAGCATGACGTCCAGCAGGACCAGGTCGGGCCGGAACTCGCGGAACAGCGCCACGGCCCGCCCGCCGTCGGCGCAGTGCGCCACCTCGAGCCCCTCCTTGCGGAGCACGATGCCGAGCATCTCGGCGAGGGCCTGGTCGTCGTCGACCACCAATACGCGTGCGTTCACGTCGTCAACCTCAGTAGCGGTAGTGGTCCGGCTTGAACGGCCCGGACACGTCGAGGCCGAGGTACTCGGCCTGCTTCTTGGTCAGCTCGGTCAGGTCGGCGCCCAGCGCGCCCAGGTGCAGGCGGGCCACCTCCTCGTCCAGCCGCTTGGGCAGGACGTGGACGCCGACGGGGTACTCGTCGGGCCGGGTGAACAGCTCGATCTGCGCCAGGGTCTGGTTGGCGAAGGAGTTGGACATCACGAAGCTCGGGTGCCCGGTCGCGTTGCCCAGGTTCAGCAGCCGCCCCTCGGACAGCACGATGATCGAGCGCTCCTCACGGGCGGGGGCGTCGGCCTCGGCCTCCTGCGCCGGCAGGGTCCACTCGTGCACCTGCGCCTTGATCTCGGTCTTCTTCACGCCCGGCACGCGGGAGAGCCCCACGAGGTCGATCTCGTTGTCGAAGTGGCCGATGTTGCCGACGATCGCCTTGTCCTTCATGGCCAGCATGTGCTCGGGGCGGATCACGTCGCAGCAGCCGGTTGTGGTGAC
This sequence comes from Actinomycetales bacterium, assembly GCA_012515595.1. Taxonomy (GTDB): domain Bacteria; phylum Actinomycetota; class Actinomycetes; order Actinomycetales; family Dermatophilaceae; genus Ornithinicoccus. Next base: position 2,731 of record JAAYYA010000190.1, on the reverse strand, counting down.
GAAGAAGTCGCCGATCCCGAGGACGTCCTCCAGCTGGGCGACCTGGTAGCCCTCCATCGCGGCCTGCAGCGCGCAGATCGGGTCGATCTCGGTGACGATGACGCGTGCGCCCTGGCCGGCCAGCGCCTCGGCGCAGCCCTTGCCGACGTCGCCGAAGCCGCACACCACGGCGACCTTCCCGCCGATCAGGGTGTCGGTGGCGCGGTTGATCCCGTCGATGAGGGAGTGCCGGCAGCCGTACTTGTTGTCGAACTTGGACTTGGTGACCGAGTCGTTGACGTTGATCGCCGGGAACAGCAGGTCACCGGTCTCGTGCAGCTGGTAGAGGCGGTGGACCCCCGTCGTGGTCTCCTCGGTGACGCCGCGGATGCCCTCGGCGATGGTGGTCCACCGGGTCGGCTGGGACTCCAGGGTCTCGCGCACGGTGTCGAGGATGACGCGGTACTCCTCGCTGTCCTCCTCGGTCGGCGTGGGCACGGCGCCGGCCTGCTCCCACTGGCGGCCCTTGAGGACCAGCAGGGTCGCATCCCCGCCGTCGTCGAGGATCATGTTCGGGGCCTCGTCGCCCGGCCAGTCGAGGATCTGGGTGGTGCACCACCAGTACTCCTCCAGCGTCTCGCCCTTCCAGGCGAAGACCGGCACGCCCTGCGGGTCCTCCGGGGTGCCGGTGCCGACCACGACGGCCGCCGCGGCCTCGTCCTGGGTGGAGAAGATGTTGCAGGAGGCCCAGCGCACCTGCGCGCCGAGGGCGACCAGGGTCTCGATGAGGACCGCGGTCTGCACCGTCATGTGCAGCGACCCCGCGATCCGGGCCCCGGCCAGCGGCTGGCTCGAGGCATAGCGCTCACGCAGGGCCATCAGTCCGGGCATCTCGTGCTCCGCCAGGCGGATCTGGTGCCGGCCGGACTCCGCGAGGGACAGGTCCTTGACCTTGTGGTCAAACGTCATCGTCTGGTGCTCCGTCAGTTCGTGTCCGCGGCGCAGTATGCCGCGTGGCTGGTGAACGGGTCCGGTCACGTTCCGGTTCCCCGCCCGACCATCCTACGTTCTCCCACGCCTCACACCGCTGTCGGCGCCCGCGCCCGCGGCGTGGCTCAGAGACCGAGCAGCGCGTTCTCCACGACCTCGGCGAGCGCCGGGTGGATCCAGAACTGGTCCCGGGCGACCTCCTGCGCCGGCTGGCCGAAGGCCATCGCGTGGATCACCGTCTGGATGAGGGTCGAGGCGTGCGGCCCCATGAAGTGGGCCCCGAGGATCAGCCCGGTCGACGCGTCGCCGATCAGCTTCACAACGCCGGTGGTGTCCTCCATCGCCCAGCCGTAGGCGGTGTCGCCGTAACGCTGCACCTTGACCGTGACGTCGTGGCCCGCCTCCCGGGCCGCCTCCTCCGTCAGGCCGACCGTGGCCACCTGCGGGTGGCTGAAGACGGCGGCGGGCACGTTCGTGTGGACGAAGCTGCGCAGGTCCTCGGGGTGCACCAGGTTGTGAGCGACCACCCGGGCCTCGTGGTTGGCCAGGTGCTTGAGCTGCACGGGCGCGCTCACGTCGCCCAGCGCCCACACCCCCTCGGCGCTGGTCCGTCCGTGCTGGTCGACGGCCACGCGACCGTCCGGGTGCAGCTCCACGCCGGCCACGTCCAGCCCCATGCCGTCACTGTTGGGCACCCGTCCGGTGGCGACGAGCACCACATCGACGTCGAGCGGGCCTCCCTGGCTGAGCTGCAGGCGCACCCCGGCGTCGGTGCGGGCCGCGCCGGTGACCTCGGTGTTCAGCCGCAGGTCCCACTGCTTCCCCGCCTGCTCGGTGAAGAGCAGGCTGATCTCCCGGTCCAGCCGGTGGTGCAGCAGGCGCTCGCTGCGCTGCAGGTGGGTGACCCGCACGCCGAGCGCGGAGAAGACGTGGGCGAACTCCGCGCCGATGACCCCTCCGCCGATGATCGCCATGGACTCGGGCAGCGCGTCCAGCCGCATCACGGTGTCCGAGGTCTCGTACGGGACGCCCGAGGCCTCGATCACCCCTGGCACGGTCGCCCGACTGCCCGTCGCGATGACCACCTGCTCGCCGGTGATCCGGTGCCGCTCGCCCACCGCGTGCTTCCCACCCGGCTGGGTGATCTCCACCTCGAGCTCGCGGTCCCCCACGAAGGTCGCGTGGCCGAGGAAGGCCTCGGTGTTCGGTCCGTTGACCCGGTAGTCGCGGCCGCTGTCGGAGATCGGGTCGATCCGGCCGAAGACCCGGTCCCGGATGTCCGGCCACCGCACGCCGTCCAGGGTCGCGTCCACGCCGTAGCGCTGCGCCTCGCGGATCGTGGTGGCGACCTCCGCGGCGTAGACGAACATCTTGGTCGGGATGCACCCCACGTTGAGGCAGGTCCCGCCGAAGACGCCGCGCTCGACGACCGCGACCCTCTTGTCCGCGAAGTCCTCGGTGACCAGGGAGTTGCCCGAGCCGGTGCCGATGATGATCAGGTCGTAGTCAGCCACGGCCGCCAGACTACGTGCGGTCCTCAGCCCAGCTGCGCCCGGATGGCCTCCATCCCGGCGGCCACCTCGCCGAAGCTGGTCGACAGCGGCGCCAGGCCCAGCCGCAACCCGTCGGGTGCCCGGAAGTCCGGGATCACCCCCTGCCCCCACAGCCGCTGGTTGACCTCGGCGAAGTCGTGGCGCCTGATCGTGATGTGCCCGCCGCGGCGCTCGTGCTCGCGCGGTGAGGCGATGGTCACCCCGAGCTC
>JAAYYA010000189.1 GCA_012515595.1 Actinomycetales bacterium | reverse complement strand
GGCCGCCGTCAAGGACCCATGCACGTGCACGGATCCTTGACGGCCCCTCCACTCAGTGCGAGGCGGAGGTGACGACCGGCTTGTAGGACGGCCGCTCCGCCTCGTAGGCGGTGATGGCGTCCTCGTGCTGGAGGGTGAGGGAGATGTCGTCCAGGCCGTTGAGCAGGCGCCAGGCCACGTAGTCGTCGACCTGGAAGGGCACGACGATGTCGCCGGCGGTGACGGTGCGCGCCTCCAGGTCCACGGTGATGGTGGCGCCGGGCTCGTTCTCCAGGTACTTCAGGATCAGCTCCACGTCCGGCTGGGCGACCTGGGCGGTCAGCAGGCCGCCCTTGCCGCTGTTGCCGCGGAAGATGTCACCGAACCGGGAGGCGATGACGACCCGGAAGCCGTACTGCTGCAGCGCCCAGACGGCGTGCTCCCGACTGGACCCCGTGCCGAAGTCGGGGCCGGTCACCAGGACCGAGCCCGCGGCATACTCCTCCTGGTTGAGCACGAAGGAGGGGTCCTCGCGCCAGCGGCTGAACAGACCGTCCTCGAAGCCGGTGCGGCTGACCCGCTTGAGCCAGTGCGCCGGGATGATCTGGTCGGTGTCCACGTTGCTGCGGCGCAGCGGCACGCCGACGCCGGTGTGGGTGGTGAACTTCTCCATCAGGCCGACACCCCCTCGTGGGACGCGGAGGGAGTATGCCGGGCGCGCCGGTCCGCGGTGCCGCTCGGGTCGGCGGGGGGCAGGTCGGCGGGGGAGGTGAGCGTGCCGGCGACGGCGGTGGCCGCCGCGACCGCGGGGCTCACCAGGTGCGTGCGCGAGCGCGCGCCCTGGCGCCCCTCGAAGTTGCGGTTGGAGGTGGACGCGCAGCGCTCCTGCGGGGCCAGGTGGTCGGGGTTCATGCCCAGACACATCGAGCAGCCGGCCAGGCGCCACTCGGCACCGGCGTCGAGGAAGACCCGGTCCAGGCCCTCCTCCTCGGCCTGCAGCCGCACCGCGTGCGAGCCGGGGACGACCATCATCCGCACGGAGTCGGCGACCGCCCGCCCGCGCAGCACGTCGGCGGCCAGGCGCAGGTCCTCGATCCGGCCGTTGGTGCAGGACCCGAGGAAGACCGCGTCCACCGCGATGTCGCGCATCCGCGTCCCGGGGGCCAGGTCCATGTACTCCAGCGCCCGCTCGGCGTTGCCGCGGGCGTCCTCGTCGCCCAGGTCGGCCGGGTCCGGGACCACGTCGTCGAGCGTGACCGACTGGCCCGGGTTGGTGCCCCAGGTGACGTAGGGCCGCAGCGTGGAGGCGTCGATGACGACCTCCTCGTCGAAGACCGCGTCGTCGTCGGTGCGCAGCTGCCGCCACGCCTCGACCGCGGCGTCCCAGTCGGCGCCGGTCGGGGCGTGCGGGCGGCCCTGGACGTAGGCGAAGGTCGTCTCGTCCGGGGCGACCATGCCGGCGCGGGCACCGGCCTCGATCGACATGTTGCAGATCGTCATGCGACCCTCCATGGAGAGCGCCTCGATCGCCTCGCCGCGGTACTCCAGGACGTAGCCCTGCCCGCCGCCGGTGCCGATCCGGTTGATCACCGCCAGGATGATGTCCTTGGCCGTGGCCCCCTCGGCCAGCCGGCCGTTGACCGTGATCGCCATCGTCTTGAACGGCTTGAGCGGCAGCGTCTGGGTGGCCAGCACGTGCTCCACCTCGGAGGTGCCGATGCCGAAGGCCAGCGCCCCGAACGCGCCGTGCGTGGAGGTGTGGCTGTCACCGCAGACGATCGTCATGCCCGGCTGGGTCAGGCCCAGCTCCGGGCCGATGACGTGCACGATGCCCTGGCCGAGACGGCCGCGCTTGTGGTGCACGATGCCGAACTCGGCGCAGTTGGCCTTCAGCGCCTCCAGCTGGGTCTTGCTGATCAGGTCCAGCACCGGTCCCGGCGTCGTGGGCACGTTGTGGTCCTCGGTCGCGACCGTCAGGTCCGGGCGTCGCACCGGCCGGCCGGCCGCCTTGAGGCCCTCGAAGGCCTGCGGGCTGGTCACCTCGTGCACCAGGTGCAGATCGATGTAAAGGAGGTCCGGTTCACCCTCCGCCTGTCGCACCACGTGCGAACGCCAGACCTTCTCGGCCAGCGTGTGTCCCATTGCTCCTCCTCCACAAACAGATCACGGCCGCACACCCCTGTCGGTGCCGGCCCTCGTAGGTCACACTGTAACCGGGCCGCCTGACGCGGCGGAAAGCCACCTCGGGAAGGGGTGCACATGGCCACGGCGATGTCGTTCAACGGACTGACCGTGCTGGCCGACTACCCGGAGGCCTCGTTCACGGCCCCGGGGTGGAAGGTCGTCTACGGCCGCGACCGGGCGGTCTGCGTGATCCTCGAGGCGTGGGCCCGTCGCTGGCACGCGCAGATCGAGCCGATCGCCACCTCGCACCGGGACAACTGGTTCCGTCCCAGGGAGCGCAGGTCGAGCACCAAGTCCGGCGCCTTCGACCTGATCGGCATCCACGCCTACCGCCCGCCCGGCACCACCGTCGGCACCGGCGACCAGAGCAACCACCGGTCCGGCTCGGCCATCGACATCAACGGCCACCTGCACCCCTACGAGGCGACGGTCAGCGGTGCCTACAGCGACGGGTTCACCCAGGCAGAGCGGGACCTGGTGCGGGCCATCGCGGACTCGGCCCGCGACGCGCAGGGACGCAGCATCGGGCGCTCCGGTCTCGACTTCGCCCACGGCAAGCGCGACGGGATGCACCTGGAGATCGCCCCCGGGACCGGTGCGGAGCAGATCGCCGAGGCGGCGGCGGCGTTCGAGGAGGAGATCGGCCGCTCCTCGACCGCGGCCGTGTGGTTCCGCAACGCCTTCGGTCACGACGTCGCGCGGTTCCAACAGTTCCTCAAGGACGGCGGCTTCGCGGTGGGAACCGTGGACGGCAAGGCGGGGGAGAACACCATCGGCGCCGTCGAGGCCTTCCAGACCGCGCAGGGCCTGGAGGTCGACGGGCGCGTCGGACCGCTCACCCGGGGGGCCGCGGGGCTGGACGGCGCCGTCATCGCCGGCGGCGTCGAACTCCCCGACCCCGGACCCACCGACGCGGCCGCCCAAGGACTCGAGGGACCCATCGTGCAGACTGATGAGATCTAGGTCGGTGATCTCCAGGAGGACGATGTGTCGCAGTCAGACGTGCCGGGTGCAGCCGCGGGGACCGGAACGGTGCGCTCGCACCGGCTCGCGGTCATCGGCGGGGACGGGATCGGCCCGGAGGTCACGCAGGCCGCGCTGACCGTCCTCGACGCCGCCCAGGCCCGCTTCGGGTTCACCACCGAGCGCACCGACGTCTCGCTGGGGGCCGACAGCTACCTGGCCACCGGCGACCTGCTGACCCAGGAGACCGTCGACCTCCTCCGGGGCCACGACGCGATCCTGTTCGGCGCCATCGGCAGCCCGAAGGTCACGCCCGGCGTCCTGGAGCGCGGCATCATCCTGGCGCTGCGCGCCGAGCTGCACCAGGCGATCAACCTGCGGCCGGTCCGGCTCTACCCCGGTGTGCCCACCCCGATCGCGGGCCTGACGCCGGAGCGCTGCGACCTGGTCGTGGTCCGGGAGAACTCCGAGGGCAGCTATGTCGGGGGCGGCAGCACCGTGCACCGCGGGACGCGCGCCGCCGTCGCCACCCAGGGGTCCACCAACACCTGGTATGCCGTGCACCGGGCTGTCGACTTCGCCTTCCGCCTGGCGGAGCAGCGCCGGGGTCGGGTCACCCTGTGCCACAAGACGAACGTGCTGACCGAGGCGGGCGCCCTCTGGCTGTCGGTCGTGGACGAGGTCGCCGAACGGTTCCCGTCCGTCGCGCACGACTACGTGCACGTCGACGCCATGTGCATGCACCTGCCCGTCGCGCCCGAGCGCTTCGACGTCGTGGTGACCGACAACCTGTTCGGCGACATCATCACCGACCTCGGGGCGGTCCTGCAGGGCGGCCTCGGGGTCGCCGCGAGCGGCAACCTCAACATCGAGGGGTCCGCCCCCAGCATGTTCGAGCCGGTGCACGGCTCGGCCCCCGACATCCAGGGCCAGGGCCTGGCCAACCCCGCAGGCGCGGCGCTCTCGCTGGCGCTCTGCCTGGCCAGCCTGGGGGAGGGGGCCGCGGCGGCCGCCGTCGAGTCGGCCACCGCCGGGGTGCTCGCCGAGCTGCCCGCGCTGTCGGGTGCGGCGATGGGAGCCTCGACCAGCGAGCTGGGTGACCGGATCGCCGCTGCCGTGGCGCAGAGCGGCACCGAGGTGCAGAGCAGCCTGATGACCCAGCTGGCGGCGGTGCAGGCAGGGCTCGCGGACTGACGGCCTGTGCAGGATGTGCGTCCCTGATCGGCACGACCAACGGTGCCCCTTTCGGATCGAGAGCGCACTCGCTGGCAGACTGTCCCCACCATGAGCGAGCAGCACACGACGGCACCGGTGCCGGTCCCCGCACGGGTCGTGATCGACCTGGGCGCGATCGCGCGCAACGTCGGGGTGCTGCGCGAGCGCGCCGGTGCCGCGGGCGTGATGGCGGTCGTCAAGGCCGACGCCTATGGCCACGGGCTTCTCCCCTCGGCCCGCGCCGCGCTCGCGGGCGGGGCCACCTGGCTCGGGGTCGCCCAGCTCGCAGAGGCGATCGCGCTGCGGGCCGGCGGCGTCACGGCACCGGTCCTGTCGTGGCTGCACGCCCCCGGTGCGGGCTTCGCCGAGGCGATCCGGGCCGACGTGGACCTCGGGGTGTCCGCCGTCTGGATGCTCGACGAGGTCGCCGCCGCGGCGCGTGAGGTCGGACGCACCGCCCGCGTGCACCTCAAGGCCGACACCGGGCTGGGGCGCAACGGCGCCTACCTGTTCCCCGCCTCGCCGGGGGCGGCCACCGACTGGTCGGCGCTGGTCGACCGGGCCCGGCTGCTGGAGGCCGAGGAGGCCGTCCGGGTCACCGGCCTGTTCACCCACTTCGCCTACGCGGACGCGCCCGAGCACCCGACCGTCCGGGCGCAGCAGGAGGCCTTCGCCGACGCCGTCGCCCAGGCGGAGCGGGCCGGGCTGCGCCCCGAGGTCCGGCACATGTCCAACTCGGCCGCCGCCCTGACCAACCCGGCGGCCGCCTGGGACCTGGTGCGGCCCGGTCTGGCCGTCTACGGGCTCACCCCCGCCCCGGAGGTGGGCAGCTCCGAGGACTTCGGTCTGGTCCCGGCCATGACGGCGCTCGCCCAGGTGTCGGTCGTCAAGCGGGTGCCTGCGGGGCAGGGTGTCTCCTACGGCCACACCTACACCACCACCGCCCCGACCACGCTGGTCGACGTGCCGCTCGGCTACGCCGACGGCGTGCCGCGCCATGCCTCCGGGGTGGCCGAGGTCCTCGTGGGCGGGCAGCGGCACCGCATCGCGGGCCGGGTGTGCATGGACCAGTTCGTCGTCGACGTGGGCGACCTGCCGGTCACCGCGGGGGACGAGGTCGTGCTCTTCGGGCCGGGCAGCAGGGGCGAGCCCACGGCGCAGGACTGGGCCGAGGCGGTCGGCACCATCAACTACGAGATCGTCACCCGCTTCGGCCCCCGGGTCCCCCGGGAGTATGTCGGCGGGCCGGGTGGCGCAGAGGAGGCCCGGTGAGTCAGAAGCGCACGAACGCCCTGGTCGGGATCGGTGCCGGCCTCGCCGCGGCCGGTCTCGCGGCCGTCGGCGCGGTCACCGTCGACCGGCTCTGGCGCGACCGGCAGCACGCCATCGCGCTGGGGGTCGAGGACGACTTCTCGGTCGTCCCGGACGAGACCCGCGTCGTCGTCGCCGACGACGGTGTGCCGCTCCACGTCGAGATCGACGTGCCGCCCGGCTGGGACGGCAGCGGGACCACCGTCGTCCTCAGCCACGGGTTCACCCTGGACCTGCGCTGCTGGTTCTACCAGCGCCGCGCCCTGGTCGAGGCGGGCCACCGGGTCGTCGTCTGGGACCTGCGCGGCCACGGGAGCTCCGGGGAGGGGCCCGACGAGTCCTACAACGTCGAGCAGCTCGGCACCGACCTCGCGCACGTGCTCGCCGAGGTCGCGCCGAGCGGAGACCTCGTCCTCGCGGGTCACTCGATGGGTGGCATGACGGTCATGGCGCTGGCGGAGGCCGACCCCGGCCTGTTCCGCGACCGGGTGATCGGCGTCGCGCTGATCAGCACCAGCGCCGGGGGGCTGCACCGGATCACCTGGGGGCTGGGCTCCCTGCTGGGCGGCGCGGTCAACAAGGTCGGGCCGCGGGTGCTGGCCGAGATCTCACCGCACCAGGACCTCTTCGAGTCACTGCTGCGCGGCGGCAGGGAGCTGCAGGAGTTCTTCGTGGCGCGGGGTTCCTTCGGGTCGCCGGTCCCGCTGTCCGTCGTCCGGCTCACCGCCGACATGATCTTCGGCACCCCGCTGTCGGTCATGTCCTCCTTCACCCACACGCTCGAGGACCACGACAAGCGCGAGGCCCTGGCGAACATGTCCGACCAGGAGGTCCTGGTCTTCAACGGGGACAAAGACGCCCTGACCTCGGCCGTCCACAGCACCGAGATCGTGGCGGCGATCCCCGGCGCGGAGCACGTCTTCGTCAAGGACGCCGGTCACATCATCATGCTCGAGCACCACGAGCTGCTCAACCGCGAGCTCCTGGACCTGGTCACCCGCGCGGAGCGCTCCCGGGAGCCCGGCACGCGCGTCGCCACCCGGGCCGGCTCGAGGCACACGGTGACGGACCTGAGCAAGCGCCGCAGGGACCGGCAGACGCGTCCCGCGCGGGGCCGGCCGCGGCAGCGGGCATGAGCACGACGGCCCTGGCGTCCGTCCTGGACGGGGAGACCCGGGAGCTGGCCACCGCCGAGGACACGCACGCCCTCGGTGTGGAGCTCGGCAGGAGCCTGCGGGCCGGGGACCTGGTGCTGCTGACCGGGGACCTCGCGGCCGGCAAGACCACCCTGACCCAGGGCATCGGCGCCGGCCTGCAGGTCCGGGGACCGATCACCTCGCCGACCTTCGTCATCGCTCGCGTGCACCCCAGCCTGGGCTCCGGGCCGGCCCTGGTCCACGTCGACGCCTACCGCCTCGGCGGGATCGAGGAGCTGGACGACCTCGACCTCGACGCGGACCTCGACTCCGTGGTCACGGTGGTCGAGTGGGGCCACGGTGTGGCGGAGGTGCTCTCCGAGGACTGGCTCGAGATCGTGCTGACCCGGCAGGACGAGAGCCGCGCCGACGACATCGACGGTGACCAGCCGCGCCGGGTCCAGGCGCACGGCCATGGCCAGCGCTGGGGCGGGGCACGGTGAGGGCATCGACGAGCGGCCCCGGCCGGGGGACGACGTGACGGGGCCGGCGGCGGGCCCGGGCTCCCAGGCGCGCCCGGGGAGGGTGCTGACGGTCTGCACGGGCAACATCTGCCGGTCCCCGCTGCTCGAGCGGGTCCTGCAGCGTCACCTGGACGAGAGCTGGGGGCCAGGTGCCTACGTGGTCGCCAGCGCGGGCACCCACGGTCTCGTGGGTCACCCCATGGACGAACGGTCCGCTCAGGTGCTCCGGTCCTTCGGCGGCTCGCCGGACGGCTTCGTCGCCCGCCGTCTCACCCCGGGGCTGGTCGCCGAGGCCGATCTCGTGCTCACGGCAACCGCTGACCACCGCAGCCTGGTGCTGCGTCAATACCCGCGGGCGCTGCGGCATACTTTCACCTTCCGGGAGTTCGCGGTCCTGGCGGACGTGGTCGCGCAGGACCCGCTGGTGGCGCGGGACCTGCCGCCCCGGGAGCGGCTCCAGGCGCTGGCGGCCACCCTGATCGGTCGTCGCGGCCCCGGCGTCGTCGTGGAGCCGGACATCGTCGATCCCTTCCGTCGGGACGACGCGGTGTACCGGGAGATGCAGGAGCAGATCGAGCAGGCTCTGCCCTCGGTGCTCCGCACCCTCGGCTGAGCCGGTACGGGTCCCGGGACCGTGTGTGCGCCGGACGCGGCACGCGCGGTAGACTAGGGGTGTCCGTCGGGGTTCGCAGGATCCGATGTGACCGGGGGGTAGCGCGAAGAAGAGTAAGCAACTACTATGCGTTCGGTAATGAGAAAGTAAAGTTCTCATGAGGCGACGCTGGAGCCTCCGAGAATCGCGCGACGACGGGGTAGGGATGACGGCACCACAGCAGGTGGAGGCGACGACTTCTGCCGCACGCCGTTCTGCGCAGAACCTGGGACAGGCCATGGGCCGACGCTCCTCGGCGCCGTTGTTCGTCGTGCCGGATTCCCTGGCCGACACGGGGCGTCCGCGCGTCCGCCGTGGGGCCGGGCACACGCGGGCCCGCGGCTACCTGGTGAACTACCTGCGCTGGCTCCGCGTTTCCGACCTCCTGGTCATCGTGGTCGCGCTGGGCATCACCACCGTCACCCGCTTCGGGTTCGCGCAGGCAGACCTGGCGGCCACGGGGATCGGTTACACCGAGCTCGGGCTGATCCTGACGATCGCGTGGGTTCTCATGCTCAACCTGCACTCGGCCTACGACGGCCGGTTCACCGGTCACGGGGTCCAGGAGTACCGGCAGGTCTTCCAGGCCTCTCTCATGCTCTTCGCCGCCCTGGCGATCGGCGCCTACGCGCTGAAGGTGGACGTGGCCCGCGGTTATGTCCTGCTGGCCTTCCCGCTGGGCACCCTGCTGCTGCTGGGGTCCCGCTACGTCGCCCGTCGCTGGCTCGTGCGGCAGCGCCGCGCGGGCCGGATGTCCGACGGCGTGCTCCTGGTCGGCGACCGCGACAACGTGGAGCAGCTCGTCGTCGCGCTGCGCCGAACCCCCGACGCCGGCTACAACGTGCTCGGTGCCTGTGTGGACGACGCCCCCGTGGGCAGCAAGGTCGCGGGAGTCCCGGTGGTGGGTTCGGAGGGTGACGTGCTCCTCCGGGCCGTTGACCTGGACGTCGACGTCATTGCGGTCTCGTCCTCCGCCGGTCTGGGGTCCGCCGGTCTGCGACGGCTCGGCTGGGCGCTGGAGGGCACCGACGTCGACCTGGTCGTGGCACCCGGCATCATGGACGTCGCCGGGCCTCGGGTGCGCACCCGCCCGGTGCAGGGACTGCCGCTCATCCACGTGGATGCCCCCACCTTTGAGGGGCCGACGCTGGTCCTGAAGAACTTCCTGGACCGGGCGAGTGCCGCTGCGGGCCTGGTGCTGCTGCTGCCGGTCTTCCTCGGGCTGGCGCTGCTGATCCACTCCCACGACCGCGGTCCCGTCTTCTTTCGGCAGGAGCGGGTGGGCCGTGACGGGCGCACCTTCAAGATGCTCAAGTTCCGCACCATGCACACCGAGGCCGAGGACGCGCTCCCGGCGCTGATGGCCGCCAGCGAGGGTGCTGG
>JAAYYA010000188.1 GCA_012515595.1 Actinomycetales bacterium | reverse complement strand
GACGCCTGGCGCGGGCGCACCCTGGTCCCGTGGCCCAACCGGGTGGCCGGGGGGAGCTACACGGTGGACCACACGACATACGAGCTGCCCGTGAACGAGCCGGAGACCGGGGCGGCGCTGCACGGGTTGGCGGCCTTCCAGCGGTGGGACCTGGCGGACAGCACCGCCCACAGCGCCCGGTGGGCGCTCGACCTGCCGGCCACCCCCGGCTACCCCTTCCAGGTGCGCTGCACCACCAGCTACGCCCTCGATGCCGAGGGCGGACTGAGCGTGAGCGTCGAGGGCACCACCACCGGGCCGGTCGCGGCCCCCTTCGGCGCCTCGACCCACCCCTACCTCACCTGCGACCGGCGCCTGCTGGACGAGTGCGCGATCACGCTGCCGGCCGCGGCGGTCCTGCACACCGACGGCCGAGGGACCCCGACCGACCTCGTGCCCGTGGCGGGGACCGAGCTCGACCTCAGCGGGCCGGCCGCCCTGCGTGGCCGCTCGGTGGACCACGCGTTCACCGACCTGCCCGCCGCCTGGTCCGTCGAGCTGACCCACCCGACGGCACCCGGGGTGCGCCTGGACAGCGACGCCCCGTGGGTGCAGCTCTACACCGGCGAGCGCATCGGCCGGCAGGCCGCCGCCGTGGAGCCGATGACCTGCCCACCGGACGCCTTCAACCGCACGCCGGAGGAGGTGCTGCTGACGCCGGGGGCGAGCCGGAGTGTCAGTCTGCTGATCAGCGCCCTGCCCCCTGCCGCCGCAGTCACACCGCCAGGTGCTGGGCGGGGTCGCTGACCACGCGGGCGAGGTGCAGCAGCGCACCGCCGCTGGCGCCCGCGACGTCGTCAGCGTCCCGGACCACCTCCAGCGGCATCCAGTCCGCCGCCATCACCCGGGCGCGCAGCCGGGCCTGCACCCGGGGGGCGATCCGGTCCGCGAGGTCGCCGATCTCACCACCGAGCACGATCATCGGCACGTCCAGGAGGTTGACCGCGCCGGCCAGCACCACCCCGAGCGCCTCGGCGGCCAGGTCGACCGCCTCCCGGCTGGGCTCGTGCCCCGCCTCGGCCAGCCGGTCCAGCTCGGCCAGCGTCGTCGAGGGCGGCAGCCCGGCCCGGCGGGTCATGGCGAGACGACCGGCATACCGCTCCAGGCATCCGTCAGACCCACAGGGACAGGGGTCGTCACCGGGCCGGAAGGGCATGTGCCCGATCTCGCCGGCGAAGCCGTGCCTCCCGGTCTGCACCCGGGAGTCGGTCACCACCGCCCCACCGATGCCGATCTCGCCGGAGACGTAGAGGAAGTGGCTGGACCGACCGGAACGCCCGGGCGCGGGCTGGGTGAAGGCGTGCGCGGCCAGGTTGGCCTCGTTGCCCAGACTCAGAGGCACCTCGGGCAGCTGCTCCCGCAGGCCCGCCCAGGGAGCGACATCGCGCCAACCCAGGTTGGGCGCGAGCAGCAGCCGCTCCCCCGTGCCGTCGACCACGCCGGGCAGGGCCAGACCCGCTCCGACCACGCGGCCACCTTGCGGCGTGGCCGCGAGCACCGTGCCGAGGTGGTCGGCGAGCAGGGAGAGCGCACCGATGGGGTCCGAGCCCACCAGGTCCGGCTCCGAGCGCGACTCCGCGACCACCTCGCCCCGGAGGTCGATGAGCCGGGCGGCGACGTGGGCGGCATTGACCTGCAGCCCGACCGCGCAGACGCGGGTGGACGGTCGCAGCGGCTTGGCGGGTCGGCCCGGGGTGCCCAGCGCGGCCTCCCCCTCCTCGAGGAGGCCACCGGCCACGAGCTCGTCGGCCAGCCGCGAGACGGTCGACCGGGTCAGGCCGGTCGTGGCTGCCACCCCGGCCCGGGACAACGGCTCCGGCGCGGCGCACACGCTCCGCAGGACCACGCCGAGGTTGACCTCGCGCAGTGACGACTGGTGGGCCAGGACCGG
>JAAYYA010000187.1 GCA_012515595.1 Actinomycetales bacterium | reverse complement strand
GCGGAGCACCGGGACCACCTCGGAGCCCAGCATCTCGATCTGCTCCAGGACGACCTCGACCGGCAGGCCGGCGTGGTCCATCAGGAACATCTGGCGCTGGTAGTCGCCGACCGCGTCGGCGAAGCCCAGGGTCCGCTCGATGACCTGCTGCGGGCTGCCCACGGTCAGCGGGGTGGCCCGGGTGAACTCCTCCAGGCTCGGGCCGTGGCCGTAGACGGGCGCCACGTCGAAGTACGGGCGGAACTGCTTCACCGCGTCCTGGCTGTTCTTGGCCATGAACACCTGACCGCCCAGGCCGACGATCGCCTGGTCCGCGCGGCCGTGGCCGTAGTGCTCGTAGCGGCGGCGGTAGAGGTCCACCATCCGGGCGGTGTGGTCCATCGTCCAGAAGATGTTGTTGTGGAAGAAGCCGTCGCCGTAGTAGGCCGCCTGCTCGGCGATCTCCGGGGACCGGATCGAGCCGTGCCACACAAACGGCGGGACGCCGTCCAGCGGACGCGGCGTGGAGGTGAAGCCCTGCAGCGGGGTGCGGAACTTGCCCTCCCAGTCCACGACGTCCTCGCGCCACAGCCGCCGCAGCAGGTGGTAGTTCTCCACCGCCAGGGCGATGCCGTTGCGGATGTCCTGCCCGAACCAGGGGTAGACCGGGCCGGTGTTGCCCCGGCCCATCATCAGATCGACCCGGCCGCCGGCCAGGTGCTGCAGCATCGCGTAATCCTCGGCGATCTTCACCGGGTCGTTGGTGGTGATCAGCGTGGTCGCGGTGGAGAGCTGGAGGGTGGTCGTCTGCGCGGCGATGTAGCCCAGGAAGGTCGTCGGCGACGACGCGAAGAATGGCGGGTTGTGGTGCTCACCCGTGGCGAAGACGTCCAGCCCGACCTCCTCGGTCTTGAGCGCGATCTTGACCAGGTCCTGGATCCGCTCGCCCTCGGTCGGGGTGCGGCCCGTCGTGGGGTCGGTCGTGATGTCGCTGACGCTGAAGATGCCGAACTGCATGACTGCCTTCCTTCCGCTCACCGACCCTGTCGCCGGCAGTTTGATTGAATGCTCAACCTTCTCAACGGAGGGTCGCGCAAATCCATTCCCACCCCGACCCAACCTTCCTCCGGCTAGCGTGCGTCTCTGTGCCAGACCGGGACCAATGGGGGCTCCGGGGGACAGCAAAGGGAGGTGAGTGCTTGTGGCAACCGAGACGGCAGAGGCTGAGTTCATCTCGTTCGTCCGTGCCCGCCAGCAGGCGCTGCTGCACGCGGCGACGCTGATGACGGGTGACTTTCACACGGCGCAGGACCTGGTGCAGGAGGCGCTGATCAAGCTGGCGGACCGGTGGGAGTCCATCAACCGGGGGGCCGAGTACGCCTGGGTGAAGCGCACCATGTACCGCGACTCGGTGTCGCGGTGGCGCAAGGTCCGGCGCGAGTCGCTGCACGCGGACCCCGGTGAGGCCGGAGGACGGGCGGGGGCCACGTCATACCGCCCGATCGAGGCCTGGGCCACCGGGCAAGGCATCCGGGAGGCGCTCCTGCAGCTGCCGCCCAAACAACGCGCGGTGATGGTGCTGCGCTACTTCGAGGACCAGACCGAGAAGCAGATCGCCGACACGCTCGGCATCAGTGTCGGGACGGTCAAGAGCCAGGCGAACGCGGCCGCCAAGAAGCTGCGTGCCCTGCTGCCGGACACGGTGCCGGCCCTGAACGAGAGCGAGGGACTGCGATGAACGCACGAGACTTTGACCGGGTCATGAGTGACGCGCTGCGGCCCGACAGCACGGG
>JAAYYA010000186.1 GCA_012515595.1 Actinomycetales bacterium | reverse complement strand
GTCGCGGGTCAGCAGGACCGCGGTCCGGAACAGGGACGCACTGCGCCCCATGACGAACTCGGTGAAGCCCGGTGGCGGGGCCGGCGACCGGCCGGTGCTGCGTCGCGTCATCGTTGCCTCCCTTGCCCACCCGACCCGCTGGCTCCCCGAAAGGTTGCCTCAGGCGCCCCGGACATGGGACATCTCCGCCGCCACCTCGTCCCCCCGCCCAGTGTCCCGACTTTTGACGGGTTCCCGCTGCCAGCTGTCAAAAGTGGGCACACTCGGCCGTGAGAACCGGCACGTGCACGGCTTCTACCCATTGGCCGACAAGAGTATGGGTAGTTCCGGGGCACGTGCCCGGGTCATGACTGGACCGATGCCTCGGGTGAGCCGGCCGCGGACCGGCCCCACGGCATACTGCCGATCAGTCCTCGTCCTCGGCGTTGATCATGAAGTTGGCGGCATGGGACATATAGCCGCGCATGAGCTCGTCGTCCATCGGGTCGAGGTCGAGGGTGTCGATGGCCGCGAACATGTGCTTGAGCCAGCGGTCCCGCTGCGTCGGGGTGACCGCATAGTCGACGTGCCGCATCCGCAGGCGCGGGTGGCCGCGGGTCTCGGAGTAGGTCTTGGGGCCGCCCCAGTACTGCTCGAGGAACATCCGCAGGCGGTCCTCGGCCGGGCCCAGGTCCTCCTCGGGGTAGAGCGCGCGCAGCGGCTCGTCGGTCGCGACGCCCCGGTAGAACTCGTGCACGAGCTTGACGAAGGTCTCGTGCCCCCCGACGCGCTCGTAGTAGGTCGGTTGCTCCTGCTCTGCTGGCTGACTCACGCCTGCAGTGTCTCAGCCGTGACGCCCGGAACGGGCATCCGCCCGATCACGGGAGCCACGAGCTGCCCACGAACGCGCGGGTCCTGCGGGGCAGGCGGACGTCCTCGCCCTCTGTCAGGCGACGGCAGAGCTCCATCACCCTGTCGTGGTCGGGTCCGCGTCCGGCGCCGCCGGAGGAGCCGCCGTCCGGGTGCCACTGGGCCTGCCAGCGAGGGCCTTCGAGTATGACGAGTGGTCCGGCGACCACGTGCCGCACCGCCTCGTCGATCGCCTCGAGCAGGTCGGCGGAGCCCCAGTCGCAGGCGTCGCAGCCGCAGTCGGGGTGGAAGGCCAGCTCGACCGTCGGCTCGGCGACCGCAAGGTGCAGGACCGCCAGGGTTGGCCCGCCGTCCGAGCCCGCGTGGTCGGTGATCGCCGCGTCCCGCTCGAGGAGCAGCAGCGGCAGGGTCCCCTCGCGGTCGCTGGTGAGGCGGGTGCCGCGGTCGAAGCTGCCGAGGCGACCGTTGGCGTCGAGGGGAGCGGACGGCATACTCTCCGAACGGACGCCGGGGAGCTCGCTGAGCAACTCAGTCCAGGCCCGGGCGCGCTCGTGGACGATCCGGTAGCGGGCCGGGTCGCTGACGCGGGAGTACTCCTCGTCCCGGGGCGGGTCCATGGCCGGGCGTGGGCTCGGCCAGGAGGGCAGGTCGCGCTCGGCCCAG
>JAAYYA010000185.1 GCA_012515595.1 Actinomycetales bacterium | reverse complement strand
TGCTGCCGTTCTTCACCGGCGAGCGCAGCACCGGGTGGGCCGCCGACGCCCGCGCGGTCTTCACCGGCGTCGGGGCCAGCTCGACCCCGGTGGAGCTCTATCGCGGCGTGGTGGAGGGCATCGCGCTGTCCTACGCGCGGGTGGTCGCGGTGCTGCGCGAGGTGGCACCGGAGCCGGACAAGCTCTACTGCGGCGGCCGGGTCACGGCCGACCGCCCCGAGCTGCTGCAGGTCATGGCCGACGCCATGGGCACCCCGGTCACCCCGATCACGATCAAGAGGTCGACGCTGCACGGCACCGCGCTCCTGGCCCTGGAGACCCTCGCCCCCGGCGTGGAGCGCGCGGACGCCGACCACGGCCCGACCCTGGAGCCGGCACCCGCGAGGCAGGGCTACTACGCCGACCGGTCAGCGCGCTTCGAGCGGCTCTACGACGCCCTGTTCGGCTGAGCTCCGGGGCGACCACACGGCATACGGACCGCGGTTCTCAGCGGTCCCGGAACGCGGCGGCCACCTCGAGGAGCCGGTCGTTGGCCTCCGTCTCACCGATCGTGCACCGGGCCCCCTCGCCGGGGAACGGCCGGACGGTGAGCCCGCGCTCCTGGCAGGCGGCGGCGAAGTCGAGGGTGTCCTCGCCCAGCGGCATCCAGACGAAGTTGGCCTGGGTGTCGGGGACCGGCCAGCCCTGCTCCCGCAGCCCGGCGAGCACCCGCCCCCGCTCGTCGACCAGCGCCTTGACACGCACCTCCAGCTCGTCGAAGACCCCCAGGCTGGCGACCGCCGCGCTCTCGGCCAGGTCGGAGACACCGAACGGCGTGGCCGCCTTGCGCAGCGCCGTCGCGACGTCCTCGTGGGCGATGGCGTAGCCCACCCGCAATCCAGCCAGCCCATAGGCCTTGGAGAAGGTCCGCAGCACCACGACGTTGGGGAAGTCGCGGTAGATGCCCAGCGCGTCCGCGGCGTCGGCGGCGGTGTTGAACTCCAGGTAGGCCTCGTCGATCACCACCAGGACGTCGCGGGGCACCGCGTCCAGGAACTCGCGCAGCGCCGCGTCGGAGACGTGCGGCCCCGTCGGGTTGTTGGGGGTGCACACCAGGATCAGCCGGGTGCGGTCGGTGACGGCGGCGGCCATCGCGCGCAGGTCGTGCTCGGCGGTGTCGGTCACCGGCACCTGCACGGAGACGGCCCCGGCGAGGGCGACCACGATCGGGTAGGCCTCGAACGACCGCCAGGCGTAGACGACCTCGTCGCCCGGCTCGCAGGTGATGGTCACCAGGTGCGTCAGCACGCCGACGCTGCCGGTCCCGGTGGCGACGTGGGTGGTCGGCACGTCCCAGCGCTCGGCGAGGGCCGCGGTGAGGCGGGTGACCGCCATGTCCGGGTAGCGGTTCATGGTGCCCGCGGCCTCGGCCACGACGTCGAGGACGGAGGGCAGCGGCGGGTACGGGTTCTCGTTGGAGGAGATCTTGTAGGCCGTCAGCCCCTCCACCGGCGCGGCCGGCTTGCCCGGCTTGTAGGCGGGGACGCCGTCGAGCGTCTTGCGGAGGCGGACACCATCGTTCATGGACCGAGGGTAACGCTGCCGCCCGGCGCGGTTCGTCGTGGATAAGCGGCCCGTTGTGGGTGTGGGGTGCGACGATGGGCCCCATGAGCTTCCTCATCAAGGTCGTTGTCAACGGTGTCGCCCTCTGGATCGCCTCCCTCCTGTTCGACGGGATCGTCTTCGAGGACACCACCAGCACCACCGCAAAGGTCCTCACGATCCTGGCCGTCGGCCTGATCTTCGGCGTGCTCAACGCCATCATCAAGCCGATCCTGTTCGTGCTGTCCCTGCCCGTCCTGCTGCTCACCCTGGGGCTGTTCACGTTCATCCTGAACGCCTTCATGCTCTGGCTGACCGGCGTGGTCTCGGGCTGGGTCAACCTGGGCTTCGACGTGACGGACTTCTGGTGGGACGCCGTGTGGGGCGCCCTGGTGATCACGATCGTGTCGATGATCCTCAACGCCGTGCTGCCCGACGGGAAGGACTGACTCGATGACCGAGGTGAGCGAGGTCTCCATCCCGACCTCCGACGGGGCGATGCCGGCCCTGCTGTGGTTCCCGGAGGCCGGGGACGGGCGGGAGCGGCCCGCGCTGGTCGTCTTCCAGGAGATCTTCGGGCTGAGCGACTACATCCGCCGCCGCTGCGAGGATCTCGCCCAGCTGGGGTATGCCGTGCTGGCACCTGAGTTCTACTGGCGGCTGCCTGAGCGCACCGTCGACGAGGGCGCCGAGGACATGCTCGAGCGGGGGGTCGCCCTGGCCGGGCAGCTCGACTGGGACACGGCCGTGCGCGACGGGGTCTCCGCGGCGGGGCACGTCGCCTCGCTGCCGAACGTCAGCGGCGTGGGATTCGTCGGCTTCTGCTTCGGCGGCGGGCTGGCGTATGCCGTCGCCTCCCAGGCGCCGACTCCACCCCGGGTGCTGGTCTCGTACTACGGCTCCGCGCTGCCCCAGCTGGTCGACGCCGGCCTCCAGGTGGAGGCGGCGAGCCTGCACCACTTCGGCACGGCCGACGCCTACATCCCCCCGGACACCGTTGAGGAGATCCGCGCGTGGGTGACGCGCGGCGACCACCCCGTGCAGTTCGAGCTGTATGACGGCGCGGGGCACGCCTTCGACAACCCGCACCCGATGTTCTCCCACCCGGAGGCCGCGACCTCGGCCTGGGACACCACGGTCACCTTCCTCGACCAGCAGCTGCCCGTGGCGTGAGCCTCTGGCTCGAGCTGTTCCTCGCCGGCGCGGTGGTCCTGGTCCTGGTCGGGGCCCTCGGGACGCTGTGGCTCGTCGTCGACCGGCTGCGGCGGGGCCGCGCGGAGCGTGCTGGCGGCTCGTTGCGCGCTGGCGGCTCTGACCGGTCCGCCGAGGCCGACGGCGCGCCCCCCGTGGTGCGCGGTGGCCTGGACTACCGGGACCACCCCGGGCCGGTGGTGGAACGGCGCGGGCCGGACGTCACCGAGCGTCGCTACCGCGACGCCGTCGACCGCAGCAGCGGGCAGAACCCGCGCACCTGACCAGCCCAGCCCCCACCCACCGAGCCCCGCCCACCGAGCGCGTCGGGTGGCGAGAATCCACCCCACCGAGCGCACCGCGTAGCGGAAATCCACCCCACCGGGCGCACCGCGTGGCGATAATCCGGCCCACCGAGCGCACCGCGTCGTCGACGAGCGGACCTACCGGTTCACAGGGCGGCGGCATACAGCCCGGGTCATGCTGGAAGGAGTTCGCCGCACGGCGGGCACCGAGCAAAGGAGACTCCATGGGCATCGGACTGGGCATCACTCTGCTCGTCGTCGGAGCCATCATCTCGTTCACCACTCTCGACGAGAGCCTCATCGACACCGACCTGCAGGTGGTCGGCTGGATCCTGATGGCGGGTGGCGCGCTGGCGCTCATCATGGGCCTGATCCAGAACGCCCAGCGGGCGAACAGCAGCCACACCGTGATCGAGGAGCGCCGGGGGGCACCGGACGTCATCGAGCGTCACGATCCCCGCGATCTCTGACGACACACTCAGCCTGGCGATACGACGGAGCCCGACCGGCAGACGCTGGTCGGGCTCCGTGCTGTCCGGCGGCGAGTGGACGGGCGTCCGGCTGCGCGGGTCAGCCGGCAGCCGGGTCAGCCGCCGGGCCGGTTCAGCCAGCGGCGCGGGTCAGCCGCGGCGGGCGGCGATGGCCTGGATGAAGACCTGGCCGATGTCCCGCGGGTCCTCCGCGACGAACGACTGGCCACCGGCGGCCTGCGCGACGCGGTCCAGCGCGGCGGAGTCCACGTCCGGGCCCATACCGATCAGGATCAGGCGCACTTCCCGCTCAGGGTCGGCCACCTCCGCCAGCTCGGCGATGAGCTCCTCCTCGCTGAGGCCGCCGGTGGAGTCGTCGTTCACACCGTCGGTGAGCAGCACGATGGAGCTGACGAAGCCCTCCTCCCACTCCTCCTGCATGTGCAGGTAGGCCGCCAGGATCGTGTCGTGCAGGCCGGTGTCACCCGTGGTGAAGTCCTCGTTCAGCCCGGCAACGGCCCCGGCCATCAGCTCGCGCTGGGTCGTGCCGTCGACGTCCTGGGAGAGCACCCGCACCGGGATCAGCTCCTCCCAGTCCTCGCCGTTCGGGCCACGGTTGGTGGAGAAGGCCCACAGCCCCAGGGCGCTGTCGTCGGGGAACAGACCAAGCCCGCGCTCGGCCGCCTGGCTGAGGATCTGGATGCGGGACAGTTCCCCGGCCACCTCGTCCATCGAGCCGGAGACGTCCATGACAGCCAGCAGGCGGGACGGCGGGTTCAGCGCGCTCCACTGCTCCTGCAGCGCGGCCACCGCCTCGGCGTCCACCGGCGTCGCGTCGGCGTCCCCGGCGGAGAAACCGCCCCCCTCGAACGCGGCGGCGGCCTCGGGCGCCAGCAGCGCCTCCTGGAGCTCCGCGACACCGGGGGCGTCCGCGGCACCGGGCAGCACGACATACGGGTAGGAGAGGGAGCCGGCCCCACCGCGCGGGGTGAGCCCGGCCAGCTCGGTGTCGGTGCCTGCGGAGGCGGCGACCTGCCCGGCCGTGGTGGGCACGAAGATCGGCAGGCCCGAGGCCACCGCGGCCAGCGGGTCGGCGGTGGAGTTCTGCGCCAGGGTCACCATGAGGTTCTGGACCAGCACGGCGGCGGCGTCGGAGTCACCGAGCCCGGACTGGGCGGCCAGCAGGGTCGCGGTGGTCGCGGGGTCGGTCTGCGGGTCACCCACGACCAGCGGCACGCCGGCGGTCACCAGGTCCGCCCAGGTGGGCTGCTCGGCCATGCCCTCGGTGGTCTCCTCGAAGAACGACTGCTCGGCAGCGAGGACGACCGGTGAGGTCGCGACGACCGGGCCGGTCTCCACGGGCGCGCCCGCCTCGGCCAGCGCGTCCGCGAACGCCGCCGAGCTGGGGATCCACACCTGCGCCTCCGGCGCCTGGCCGCCGGCGAAGGCCGTCACCACGTCGAGGGAGGCCTGGGCGACGATCTCGTATGTCGTGCACGGGTCCGCGTCCTGCGCCACCTGGGTCACCACCGGCGCGATGTCCGGCGCGGCCAGGATGGTGACCTCGTGGATCTCATCGCAGGTGGGCGCCGCGGGGACCTCGGTGGCCGTGGCGGCGTCGGTGTCGGGGGGCGTGACGGTGTCCGGCTCGTCCCCCGTCGGGTCCTCCCCGGCGAGGTTGTCGTCGGTCCCGGAGTCGTCGCCGGAGAGCGCCTGGACCACGCCGAAGACGGCGAGGACGGCGACAGCGAGCGCGAGCAAGATGGCGAGCGGACGCTTCAGGGATGTCTGTTCTTCACTGCGGTGGCGGGGCACAAAAGATCATGCTAGGTGACATCGGCCTCGGGAAGGGAGCCGTCTTCGAGCACGAGCGGCCCAGACCGGCTGTCGGAGGCCAGGATCGAGGTGAGGTGGCGCACCGCGTAGGGGGCCATCCGCTGGTCGGCGTCCGCGGGCTCGACCCAGTGGACCCCGGCCAGTTCCCGGCGGTCGAGCACGGCCCGCTCGAGCACGTCGGGCACCACCCCCAGGTCGAAGACGAAGTGCACGGCGTCGTCCCACTGGCGGTAGGGCGGCATCCAGTTGACCGCCAGCAGCGACCCCGGCGGAAGGTCCAGACCGAGCTCCTCGCGGACCTCCCGCCGCAGCGCGGCCCACGGCGGCTCATGCGGGTCCACGACGCCACCCGGCAGGTCCCAGTCGGACTTGTAGGTCAGCTCGCAGAGGAGCACCCGCCCCCGGTCGTCCCGGATCAGGCCCTGCGCGATCACGCGCGTGCGCGGCAGGGTCGCGTTCAGCATCGCCAGGAAGGAGGCGCGGGTGCCCGGCTCGGGGTCCTCGGCCAGCCGGGCGAGCCGGGTGACGTCGACGGGCGTGCCGGCGGACGACATACGGCGTCCCCGGGCCAGCCCCTCCGGCCGGAGACCCGCCCGCTGGAGCGCCACCCGGGTCTCCCGGTCCCCGACCGGCACCTCCGCCTCGACCCGGCGCGCGCCGTCGGCGAAGGCGCGCCCGACGAGGCGGTTCACCGCGTCGGGAGACAGCACAGCACCCTCCGGCCAGGTCAGCTCGAGGACGCCCGGACCGACCTCCCGCAGCCCCAGGCCAGCCTCGTCCGTGCTCACCCCCTCACCCTATGCGGGGGCTCGGAGCGGCACCGGCCGGGGAGCCCGGCCCCATGCGCGGGCCGACCCCCCTCCGGGTGGGGCCGGCCTCGCTCCGTGCCAGACCCGGTGGACCGGGCGCCAGGATCGTTCAGCCGACCATCCCGTGCGGGTCGATGACGTACTTCTTGGCGACCCCGGAGTCGAAGTCCTGGTAGGCCTGCGGCGCCTCGTCGAGCGAGACCTTCGTGGCGTTGACGGCCGAGGCGATGTCGACCTTGTCGTGGAGGATCGCCATCATCAGGCCGCGGTGGTACTTCATCACCGGGCACTGGCCGGTCACGAAGTAGTGGGACTTGGCCCAGCCGAGACCGAGCCGCATCGACAGCGACCCCTCCTTGGCGGCGTCGTCCACGCCGCCGGGGTCGCCGGTCACGTAGAGGCCCGGGATGCCCAGGCCACCACCGGCACGGGTGATGTCCATCAGCGAGTTGAGCACCGCCGCGGGCTGCTCGGTGTCCGCGTGCTCCCCGTGGCCGCGGGCCTCGAAGCCCACGGCGTCGACGCCGCAGTCCACCTCGGGCACCCCGAGGATCTGCTCCAGCTGGTCCGGGACGGGTGCCTTGGACACGTCGACCGTCTCGCAGCCGAAGCTGCGGGCCTGGGCGAGCCGCTCCTCGTTGAGGTCACCGACGACGACCACGGCGGCGCCCAGCAGCTGGGCCGACACGGCCGCGGCGAGGCCCACGGGACCGGCACCGGCGACGTACACGGTCGAGCCCACCTCGGTCCCGGCGGAGACCGCGCCGTGGAAGCCCGTCGGGAAGATGTCCGAGAGCATGGTGAGGTCCATGATCTTGGCCAGCGCCTGGTCCCGGTCGGGGAACTTCAGCAGGTTCCAGTCGGCATACGGCACAAGGACGTACTCGGCCTGGCCGCCCACCCAGCCGCCCATGTCGACGTAGCCGTAGGCGCTGCCGGGCCGGTCGGGGTTGACGTTCAGGCAGATGCCGGTGGCCCGCTCCTTGCAGTTGCGGCAGCGGCCGCAGGCGATGTTGAACGGGACCGAGCAGAGGTCGCCCTCCTTGATGAACTCGACCCCGGGGCCGGTCTCGACCACCTCGCCGGTGATCTCGTGGCCCAGGATCAGGTCCTGGGGCGCGGTGGTGCGACCCCGGACCATGTGCTGGTCGGAGCCGCAGATGTTGGTGGTGACGACCTTGAGGATGGCGCCGTGCGGCACCTGGCGGCCGACGTTGTCGGGGTTGACCCCGGGCCCGTCCTTGAGCTCGAACTCCGGGTAGGGGATGTCCTGGACCTCGGTCTTGCCCGGCTCGAGGTAGGCGATCCCGCGGTTGCTGGCCATGGTGGACTCACTGTCCCGGCCCCGGCCGTGGCCCACTCGCCGGGCCGCTCCTGGGGCCGATCTTGGGGGTCCCTTCACGCTAGGTGAGGCCCGTGGAGCGTGCATCCCGGCCGCGTGGGTCAGCCCTGGGGGCCGCCTCGGGCCGGGTCGTCGAGGAGCCCCGCGCGCTGCGCCCACCGCTCGAAGACCAGCGAGGCGAGGGGCGGCACCGCGGACGCCAGTCCGAGCAGCCGCACCCGCGCGCTCCAGCCGAAGACGCTGCCGGTGGTCAGCACCACCACGCCGTAGACGAGGAACATCGCGCCGTGCAGCGGCCCGAAGACCTGCACCCCGACCTCGGTGGTCCCGGCGACGTGCTTGAAGTACATCCCGACGAGCAGCCCGAGCCAGGTGAACGCCTCGGCCCGCGCGGCGGCGCGGAAGATCGCCCGGGTCACCCCGGTGTCCCGGGCCCAGTAGGTCAGCATCGAGTCCCGGTTGCGGCCGCGCCAGTCGTCGGACGGCCTGGCCCGCTTGCGCGCGGCGAGCTCC
>JAAYYA010000184.1 GCA_012515595.1 Actinomycetales bacterium | reverse complement strand
GTCGATGGCACCCTGCACCTCGTCGTCGCCGGGGACATACGCCGCCGTGACGGCTTCACGCGGCAGGTCCAGAGCCGACGTGCGGTCCCGCTCGGCGAGACGGCCGTCGCCGATCGCGAACGCCACCGGGCGGCCCGAGAGCACGTGCTTGTACCACCACGAGTCGGGACCGTAGGCGGAGCGCAGGTAGGGAGTCCCGTCGACGACGACCGACCAGATCGGTGTCGCGATGGGTGAGCCGTCGGCACGGGTCGTCACGATGGCCACGACCGGGGTCCGGTCGAGCAGGTCCACAACGTCGTCGAAACTCATGGTGACTCAGCGGTGCCGTCAGGCCGGATATTCCCGGTCCGTTCGGTGGCCGGTGGGAGCGCAACACGACGCGCTCGGTGGCCGGTGGGAGCGCAACACGACGCGTTCGGTGGCCGGTAAGCGCAACACGGTGCGCTCGGTGGCTGGTGGGAGCGCAACACGGTGCGTTCGGTGGCCGGTGAGAGCGCAACCCGGTGCGCCCGGTCGGGGGAGGGGGAGCGTCAGTCCTTGAGCTCGCAGATGGCGGCGCCGTTGCCGACGGTCTGGCCGACCTCGGCGGACAGCCCGGTGACGGTGCCGGCCTTGTGGGCGTTGATCGGCTGCTCCATCTTCATCGCCTCGAGCACGACGACCAAATCTCCCTCGGCGACCTCCTGGCCCTCCTCGACGGCGATCTTGACGATCGTGCCCTGCATCGGAGCGGTCACCGCGTCGCCGGAGGCCGCCGCGGCGCCGCCGCCGGAACGCGAGCGCTTCGGGGCCTTCTTGCGGGCCCCTCCGTTGCCGCCGCCCCCGAGGGAGAGGCCGCCGGGCAGGGAGACCTCGACGCGCTTGCCGCCGACCTCGACCACGAGGTTCTGGCGCTCCGCGGGCCGGTCGTCGGCGTCCGCTGTGGGTCCGGCATACGGCTCGATGGTGTTGTCGAACTCGGTCTCCATCCAGCGGGTGTGCACCGTGAACGGCTGATCCGGGTCCTCCGGGGCAAACGCCGGGTCGTCGACGACGGCCCGGTGGAAGGTGAGAGCCGTCGGCATGCCCTCGACGACGAACTCGGCCAGCGCGCGGCGGGAGCGGGCCAGCGCCTCCTGGCGGTCCCGGCCGGTGACGATCAGCTTGGCGAGCATCGAGTCGAAGGCGCCGGCGACGACGTCGCCCTCCTCGACGCCGGAGTCCAGCCGGACGCCGGGGCCGCTGGGCACCTTGTAGGTCAGCACCGACCCCGGCGCAGGGAGGAAGCCGCGGCCCGGGTCCTCGCCGTTGATCCGGAACTCGATGGAGTGCCCGCGGACCTCCGTGGCCTCATAGCCCAGCTCCTCGCCGTCGGCGATGCGGAACTGCTCGCGGACCAGGTCGATGCCGGTGACCTCCTCGGTGACCGGGTGCTCGACCTGCAGGCGGGTGTTGACCTCGAGGAAGGAGATGGTGCCGTCCTGGCCCACGAGGAACTCGCAGGTGCCGGCGCCGACGTAGCCGGCCTCGGTCAGGATCGCCTTGGAGGCGCGGTCCAGCTCGGCCTGCTGCTCCTCGGACAGGAACGGTGCGGGGGCCTCCTCGACCAGCTTCTGGTGGCGACGCTGCAGCGAGCAGTCGCGCGTGGACACCACGACGACGTTGCCGTGCTGGTCGGCCAGGCACTGCGTCTCCACGTGCCGCGGCTTGTCGAGGTAGCGCTCGACGAAGCACTCGCCGCGTCCGAACGCGGAGACGGCCTCGCGCACCGCGGACTCGAACAGCTCGGGGATCTCCTCGATCGTGCGGGCCACCTTCAGGCCGCGGCCGCCACCGCCGTAGGCCGCCTTGATCGCGACCGGCAGGCCGTGCTCCTGGGCGAACGCCACGACCTCGTCCGCGTCGGCCACCGGGTCCTTCGTTCCGGGCACAAGCGGTGCGCCGGCGGCGGTCGCGATGTGCCGCGCCTTGACCTTGTCGCCGAGCGAGTCGATCGCCTCCGGGCCCGGGCCGATCCAGGTCAGCCCGGCGTCGATGACGGCCTGGGCGAAGGAGGCGTTCTCGGCCAGGAAGCCGTAGCCGGGGTGCACCGCGTCGGCGCCCGCCTGGCGCGCGACGTCGATCAGCTTCTCCTGCACCAGGTAGGAGTCGCCCGGCGTGCTCCCGCCCAGCGCGTAGGCCTCGTCAGCCACCTTGACGTGCAGCGCGTCCCGGTCGGGCTCGGCATACACGGCGACGGACCCGAGCCCGGCGTCCTTGCAGGCGCGGGCGATGCGGACGGCGATCTCGCCGCGGTTGGCGATAAGGACCTTGCTGATCGGCATGGGGTCACTGTAATGGCACGGGTCAGCGCGCCTTCACCGCGGCAGGGTGCGCAGCCCCTCCAGCAGCCGGTCGATGTCCGTGGCGTCGTTGTAGGGCGCCAGCCCGACCCGCACCCCGCCCTCGGCGCCCAGCCCCAGTCGCTGGCTGGTCTCCCAGGCGTAGAAGTGGCTCGC
>JAAYYA010000183.1 GCA_012515595.1 Actinomycetales bacterium | reverse complement strand
TTGACCCACCAGGGGGACGGACCGGCGGCTGCGGTGCTCTGGTCGGGTGGCCGGCCGCTCGTGGGGAAGGTCGAGGTCGTCAGAGGGTGCTGGGCTGACCCACGAGGTGGGCGACCGAGGCGGACGGGCGTAGGCGGACCGAGGCGGACGGACGAAGGGCGGACCGAGGCGGACGGGCGAGGGCGGTGGGCGTGAGAAGGCGGCCCTGAACATGGAGGCGGCCGGAGGCCCCCGTCCGAAGACGGCGGGCCCCGGCCGCTTCCCCCTTGCGCCAGACCTCGCGTCCCCGTGCGGTGCGATCTGACGGGATAGATCTTGCCTCACAAAATCATCAAAACCTGGCTCTTCGCTGCCAGTGGCCTTAACCTGCCATGCATGAACCCTCAACGTTCGGCGCTAGATCTCGGCGACGAGGCCCAGGTGCTCTACCGGCACATTTTACGGCGCGCGCCCGCGACGATCGAGGAGCACGCGGCCGAGCTGGGGTGGACGCGGACCAAGGCGGCCCGCCAGCTCGCGGACCTCGAGGCGATGCGGCTGATCCACCTGGCCGAGGGCGCGATCATCCAGGCCGAGGACCCCCGGATCGCCCTGGGCCGGCTCCTCGACTCGGAGGAGGCTGACCTCACCACGCGGCGTCAGCAGCTGATCGACGTGCGGCACTCCCTGGAGACCTACGAGTCCGACTTCCGGCGGGGGCTCCTGCTGTCCGGTCCGCGGGTCGCCCCGTGGGAGCGGGTGCCCGCCTCGGAGGCCCCAGCGGCCATCGAGCGACTGGCGCGCAGCTCGCAGGGGCCGGTGTGCCAGGTGACCTCCACTCTCGGGCGCGGACCGGGTCATCTGAAGGCGGTGAAGGAGCTGCGGGCCGAGATCCTGGCCAGCGGCCGGGTGCAGCAGTCGGTCTTCCCGCTCTCCGTGCTCGAGGACCCGCACTGGCGGGAGCTCGCCGAGGCGAGGAGCACCGCGGGGGAGCAGCAGCGCTACCTGGAGGACGTGCCGCTCGACTTCATCATCTTCGGCGACCAGGGGGTGCTCCTGGCCGACGAGGAGGAGCAGGAGGTGCGTGCCCCGGACATGCTGCTGGTGCGGGCGGAGAACCTCCGTCTCATGTTCGAGGCGCTCTTCGCCGAGCTCTGGCGCCGGGCCGACCCGGTCCACGACGGCACCGCCGCCGCGGCCGACATCAGGGTCCTGGAGCTCCTCGGGCTCGGCTTCAAGGACGAGGCCATCGCCCGGCACGTGGGCCTCGGTCTGCGCACGGTGCGGCGGCGCATCTCCACGCTGATGGACGAGCACGGCGTCGACACCCGTTTCCAGCTCGGGGTCGCCGTCTGCCGTCGCGGGCTGCTGGACGAGGGGGACACGCAGTGCGGCACCCCGCAGTGAGTGTCGGCCCTCGCTGATGCGGCGCGAGCTGGAGGTCGTCGTCGTCGGCTGCGGCACGGCGGGCACGGTCACCGCGCTGCTCCTGGCTGCTCAGGGCCACCGGGTCCGGCTCCTCGAGCGCGCCGGCGAGCCCGATGACGTGGGTGCCGGGATCCTCCTGCAGCACCTGGGCCAGGAGGTGCTGGACCTCCTGGGCCTGGGCGACGCCCTCCGCGCGCTGTCCCGGCCGGTCACCCGGGTCGACGCCGTCACCGTCCGCGGTCGGCAGGTGATGGACTTCGCGTATGCCGATGTGCCGGGTTCGGTGCCCGCCCTCGGTGTCCACCGGGGTGCCCTGTTCAGGTTGCTGTATGACGCGGTGCTGGCTTCCGCGGTCGAGGTCGGGACCGGCGTCGAGGTCGTGGACGTGCGACCCGCGGGTGACCGGCTGGGCGTCTGGGTCGCCGGTGCGGACGGCCCGGTCCGGTGGGGCGAGGCCGACCTGGTCGTCGGGGCCGACGGCACCCGCTCCGCGGTGCGCCGCGCCCTCGGGGTCACGGTCCGGGACCATCCCTACGCCTACGGGGCACTCTGGGCGGTCGTGCCCGACCCGGACGAGGTCGCGGCCGACGCGCTCTACCAGTGCTTCCGGGACACCCGGCACTACCTCGGGGTGCTGCCCACCGGTCGCGGGGAGAGCTCCATCTTCTGGTCGATCCGCACCGACGAGATGGAGGCGACGATGCGGCGCGGCGTGCCGGCCTGGCGGGACGAGGCGCGGCCGTTCGCCGGGCGCTACGCCCCGCTGCTCGAGCGGGTCGACCACCTCCTGGCGGCGACCTACCGCGATGTCGTCGTCAGCCACCCGCACCGGGTGGCCCCCGGCGGGCGTGCGGCCGTGGCCCTCGTCGGCGACTCCTGGCACGCGATGAGCCCGCAGCTCGGCGCCGGTGCCTCCCTCGCGCTGGCCGACGCCTGGACCCTGGCCGGCTGCCTCGCGGAGGCAAGCGACCTGCGGACCGGCCTGACGGCATACGAGCAGCAGCGGCGCGCCCACGTCCGGTGGTACACCTGGTGGACCCGCCTCATGACACCCCTCTTCCAGTCCGGGCTGGTGCCGCTGAGCTGGCCGCGGGACCTGCTCGCCGGGCCGGTCGCGCAGGTGCCCGCGGTGCGCCGGCAGTTCGTCTCGACGCTCATGGGGCACCGGACCTCGCCGTGGTCGACGTGGGAGCTGCCGGCCGAGCGGCCCGGCCGACCGGGTGGACGTTCAGAGGGATAAGCGCAGCCGCCCGCCTTTGCGCGGCTACCAAGGATCGCTGGTGTGGGGGAGGCCCGCTTGCCCGTGGCATGCGTGCACCCGCACGTGCGGCCGCACCCAGTGCATCGACTTTCGACGGGCATGCGGCTCCGGCCGTCAAGAGTCGCGACACTCGGCGGGGAGTGCCGAGTGGGTAGCCGCGAGATGTCAGCCGCGGGGCACCACCACGCCGGCGGCCAGGACGGGACCTCCTATGGCTCGACCGTCGGCGCCAGCTCAGGATCGGCCCAG
>JAAYYA010000029.1 GCA_012515595.1 Actinomycetales bacterium | reverse complement strand
TGCCGTCGGGCCGCCAGCCGCCGCTCACGACGATCTGTCCCTGCACCACACCCGCGGTCACCGCCGAGGCCGGCTCCGGCAGCGGCGCCACGTCTACCCATGACATGCTCGCGGCGTCGTAGCGCCAGACGTCCGCGAAGCCCTCGAACCCGTCCGTCCCGCCGATGGAGTACCAGTCCCCGTCGAGGTTGACGACCCGGTGGTCCATCACCGTGAACGGATAGGACGTCAGGTCGGTCCACGGCTCCTCCGCGGGACCGGCCGGCTGGCGCTGCGCGGGGTCCGCGTCGGGAGCGCTGCGGCCGGACAGGGCGCTGACCGACGGCTCGGCCTCGACCGTCCGCACCGGCGCGCCGACGCCGAGTGTGCTGGTGTCGACCCGGGTTCCGTCGGCGCGCAGCATCTCGAAGCCGCCGGCGACCTCCCGGAGCTCCACCTCCGCGACCCCGTCACCGTTGTTCGTGACGGTCAGGTCGACGGTGGCCGACTCACCCAGCACCACCTCGGTGCTGATCTCCTCCGGGTCCACCACTAGCAGGCCGCTGCCGAGCTCGAAGTCGGCTCGCACGGCACCGCTGTCCGGGACGTCCACGTCCTGGGTCTCGGTGGTCATGCGGCGGGCGGTCGCCTCGAACGGGTTCGTGCCGGTCAGCGTGCTGAACAGCCAATAGAAGCCGTCGTCCAGGTTCTCGTCCGCCGGGGTGTCGACGGTGACTCCCCGGTCTTCAGGAGCGTCGACGCTGGTCACGCTGGCGCCCCGGACGGGGTCGCCGGTCGAGCTGGCGTAGACGTTGCCCACGACGTAGCCACCCGGCTGGTCGGGCTCGCACAGGTACTCACCGACGAAGACGTCGTCCACCTGCCACAGCCACGCCCAGGCGGCGTTGTAGTAGTGGAACCGGACCTGCACGTCCGACATGTCCGCGGCCACCGGCAGCTCGAGGAACTCCTGGACCCCCTCGGCACCGGCCGAGGTGAAGATCGTGGTCCATGTCGCGCCGCCGTCGAGACTGACGTCCACGTCCGCCGACTCGCCCAGGAACATGTGGAAGTGGCGGAAGCTGAGCGTCGGGTTGCTCACGCCGGTGAGGTCGAAGGACGGGCTCACCAGGGAGGTGTCCTGCTGACCCTCCGGCCCGTAGTTGTCGCTGTCGACGACCGCGAAGCCGCCCTCACCGCCGGTGTTGTTGCCCCAGAAGCCGAGGTCCTCGAAGACCCAGACCTGCCCGTTGCCGATGTTGTCCTCGACGGTCCAGCCCGGTGGGGCGACCACGTCGTCGAAGGTCTCCGTCGACCCGTTGCTGTGCGGGGAGTAGCCGTTGGCGACGCAGGACAGGGCGTCGACCTCGAGGTTGAAGTCCTCCACCTGGTCGCCGCTGAGCTGGACCTCCCGCCAGCCCTGCTGGTAGCCCGGGTACTGCGCGTCCACGGTGATCACGGCATACGTGTCCAGCGGGAGGTCGAAGGCGTAGGTGCCGTCGACCGGGTTGGTGTAGGTGAACAGCGTCGTGCCGGCCACGTTGACCCGCGCGTACAGCGGGAAGCCATGCCCCGACCCGTCGGTCACCGTGCCGGACAGCGTGCCCGTGGGCGCCGCGTCCAGGGCGATGTTCAGCACCGCGATGTCGTCGACCGGCACGGTCACCGACGTCGACTCGGTGATCCAGCCGAACTTGGACGCGGTCACGGTGAAGTCGCCGGAGAGCACCCGGCCCCGGAAGGTGCCGTCGGCACCGGAGGTAAGGGTGCGGTTCTGCGGGCCGGCCAGCTCGATCCGGACCCCCGGCACCGGGTCACCGGTCGCCGCGTCGGTGACGGTGCCCTCGACGGTCCCGACGTCCCCGATGGGAGCCTCGAGCACGAGCCCGTAGGCGTCCAGCCGACCCTCGCCGTAGACGTTGTTGTCCTCGTCGGTGCCGCCGCACTCCAGGTCGGGAGCATCGGTCGCGGTCTGGTCCAGCAGCTCCTTGGTGCCCGCGACGTCGCCGATCATGGCCGGCGAGGCCGACCACATCAGGGCGATCGCTCCGGCCAGGTGCGGTGCCGCCATCGAGGTGCCGTCGAAGACGGCGTACCCGTTGCCCGGGACCGAGGAGCGCACTCCCTCGCCCGGAGCGGCGATGTTGGGCTTGGTCTCCTCGTTCTCGCCCGGCCCCCGGCTGGAGAAGCTGGCGATCTCACGGGTCGAGTTGTAGGCACCGGTGGCGTAGGTCATCTCCATGAGGGGCGGTGACCGCAGGGTCTCGCAGCCGAAGTCACCCTCGTTGCCGGCGGCCCACACGCCGAAGATGCCCGAGGCCTCCCAGGCCTCCAGGATGTCGGGCATGAACGGGTCGGTGAGACCGGGCACTCCCCAGGAGTTGTTGACGATGTGCGGCCGCATGGCCGCGTCGGGGTTGGCGCCGGACAGGTCGGTCGGGGCCAGGAACCACTCGCCCGCCGCGAACAGCGAGGCGTCGCTCCAGTCGGTGCCGGCCGCGATCCACTTCGCCCCCGGGGCGACGCCGACCTGGTTGTCGCCGCCGTCGTCGCCGACCATGGTGCCGGCGGTGTGGGTCCCGTGCCCGTCGTAGTCGCCCGGCTCGTCCGGTGAGAAGGCGGCGCCGTCGAACCAGTTGTAGTCGTGGGTGAAGGTGCCGTCGCCGTTGTTGCCGCGGTAGGCGTCGACGAGCGCGGGGTGGTCGAACTGCACGCCGGTGTCCAGGTTGGCCACCACGATGTCGTCACCGAAGACGCCGAGGTCGGACCATACCTGGTCGGCACCTATGTCGGTGATGCCCCACTCCACAGCCATCGGGCCGACCGCGGTCAGCTCACCGGGCCGGTGGTCCGGCGGCTCGTAGTCCCTGGTGGGGTAGATCCCGTCCACACCGGGCAGCGCCGCAGCCCGGTGGACGGAGGCCTCGTCACCGGCGTGGACCAGCACCGCGTTGGTGATCAGGTATGACGTGTAGCTCAGGCCCGCGGCGTCCAGGTCCGCGCGCAGCTGCGCCTGGCTCCCGTCGGCTGTCTCGGCGAGCGCGCCGTAGACGGCCTGGCCGCGAGCGTCCCAGTCGCTGATCTGCTGCAGGGACCCGAGGTCGGGTCTGTCGGTGAAATGCACCCAGTAGTCGGCCCTCCCACGGGTGTCCAGCTCGTCCAGGACGTCGGTGTTGATCACCGCGTCGTCCGTGGGCCCTGGCGTGGGGGCTGACGGCACGACGCTCCCGACCGCGCCCGAACCCATCGTGGTGATCAGCAACGCAGCCCCTGCAGCTGCCGCCGACCACCTCCTGACAACAGTGGACTTGCCCATCGTGGCTCCTCACCCCGCGTGCCGGACCGGAGTGGCCCGGTTTGCTCGGCAAACTACGTGCCGTAGGAGCCACCCGGCAACAGGTCCTCTGGGGCAGTTGTGGGGCAGTCGTGCGACTGCTGGGCCCGCACCCCGGGGGCGACCCGCAGTCCGCGGCCCCGGACGGACTCGATCTGCAGGTCGGCGCCGGCCGCGAGCACCTTGCGCCGGAGTCGTTTCACGACTGCTCGGACCTGTGATCCGTCCCCGACGAAGGAGGTCCCCCAGACCTTCTCGCTCAGGGCGAGCAGGCTCCACACCGAGCCGGGCGGGGACAGCAGGCACTGCAGCATGGCGTACTCGAGCGGGGTGAGCGTGACCTCTGACTCGGCCACCAGCCCGCCGTCGGGCAGCAGGCGCACGCCGGAGGCTACCTCCACGCCGACGGC
Organism: Actinomycetales bacterium; assembly: GCA_012515595.1. GTDB lineage: Bacteria > Actinomycetota > Actinomycetes > Actinomycetales > Dermatophilaceae > Ornithinicoccus. Next base: position 13,022 of record JAAYYA010000029.1, on the reverse strand, counting down.
GTCGGTGGAGGCGTGCAGCACGTCGACCGCCTCGGCCCGGGTGGACGCGACGCGCACGGCGGTCCCGGGCGGCAGGCAGCGCCGGAGCCGCTCACGGTCCGCGGGGTCTGCAGAGACGATGAGGACCATCGCCTCCGGGCCGACCCCTGACCCAGGATGGGAGTCCACACCCTGATTCTGGTGGGTCGAGGCCCTCCGGGTCCAGCCCTAATCGAGGCGACCCATGAGGAAGGTCGCGGCGATGGTCCCGACCGCGCCGACGAGCACCGCGCCGGCCAGCCACGGGGAGGCGAACTGGAACATCGCGATGCCCAGCGGCACCAGCAGGAAGTTGAAGGCGATGGCCGGCGCCTGGGCGCGCGGGTGCCGCCGCCACAGGCCGACGGTGGCGTAGCCCAACCCGACCACGAAGACCACCATCGTCACGGCCGACATGAGCACGATCATCGGGTCGCTGCCTTCGCCGAGGACCAGTTCGACCAGGTAGAACGCGGCAAAGCCGGCGATCGCCAGCACCTCGAGCCCGAGGAGCACGGCAGCGACCCGCCCGAGCAGCAGTTCGCGGTCGGTGGGTGCGGTCGAGGGTGCGGGCATGGCGCCAGGGTAATCGGCCGGCACGGGCTAACCTCGCTCGGTGCGCCTCTGGTCCCTGCACCCTTGCTACCTCGACCGTCCGGGCCTCACCGCGGCGTGGCGGGAGGCGCTGCTCGCCCAGGCCGTCCTGGCCGGGCGGACCCGGGGCTACACGAGGCACCCGCAGCTGGAGCGGTTCCGCGCCACCGAGGACGCGCTGGCCACCGTGGGCGCCTTCCTCACCGGGCTGCGGGAGGAGGCGACGGCCCGCGGCTACCGTTTCGATCCTGCGCGGGTGGACCGCCCCCTGGCCGGCAGTATGCCGTGGGCCGGGTGGATCGGAACCGTGCCGGTCACTGACGGCCAGGTCGCCTACGAGTGGTCGCACCTGGTCGCCAAGCTGCACCGGCGCAGCCCGGAGACCGCCGCCCGGTGGGAAGGCCTGGCGGCCTCCGACGTGGAGGTCCACCCGCTGTTCCTCGTCGTCCCTGGTCCGGTCGCCGGGTGGGAGCGTCCGGCGGCAGCCTCGTAGTGCCTCAGCTGGTCGCCAGCAGCCGGATGACGGCCCGCTCCAGCTTGGCCCGCACCCGCGGACGGTCCAGGTTGTCCGACCCGACCCGGTCGATGGCCGCCGCGATGGTGCGGCCCTTCTCCTGGGCGGTCACCACCCGCGGGTCGACGTAGGAGCCGCGCGCCACCGCCGGGGTGTTGCCCAGGTCGTCGGCGACCCGGCTCATCACCTCGCGCAGGATGCGACGCCGCTCGGTGTCGCTGGCCGGCTCCTCGGCGCCGGCCAGGTAGAGCGCGGCGCGCACCGTCGCCTGCCAGGTGCGCAGGTCCTTGACCGAGCACTCCTCCCCCGCCAGCTCCTTGAACCGCGCGTTGAGGTCACCGGCGTGCACCTCTCGCCAGTCCCCTCCGGCCGCCGGCCGGTAGCAGAACAGCCGGTCCGACCCGGTCCGTGTGCGGCGCAGCGCCTTCACCAGCTCGGCGAGGTCCCTGTCGTGCAGGGTCACATCCCGCTCAAGGCCGCCCTTGGCCACGAAGGTGAACCGAACCGCCTGCTGGCGCACCGCCACGTGGCTGCGCAGCAGGGTGGCGACGCCGTGGGTGTCGTGCTCCTCGACATACTCCTCCCCACCGGTGCGGAACGCCCCGCTGTCCAGCATGCGCAACGTCCCCGCCAACACCCGCTCGCAGGTGAGTCCGTCGGAACGTAGGTCCTTGGTGATCTGGGCCCGCACCGTCGGGAGCCGTCGCGCCATCGCGACGACCCGGTCGTGCTTGGCGTCGGCCTGCTGCTGGGACCACTGAGGGTGGTAGAGGTACTGCCGCCGTCCCGCGTCGTCGGTGCCGATGGCCTGGATGTGTCCGAGCTCGTCCGGGCAGATCCACACGTCCTGCCAGGCGGGCGGGATCACCAGCGCGTCGATCCGCTCGCGCACCGCCGTGCCCACCTTGCGCCCGGTCGGCCCGGCGTAGCTGAAGCCCCGGCCGCGGCGGCGCCGGGTGATCCCTGGGGCATCCGGGTCGGCGCGTCGCAGCCGGGGCACGCTGGGTGGGCCTCTCAGAAGACCGGTTTGCCGCCGGTCACGCCCAGGACGGTCCCGGAGACGTAGCTGGCGTCCTTGGGAGAAGCCAGGAAGACGAAGGCCGGGGCGACCTCGGCGGGCTGCCCGGCACGGCCCAGCGGCGTGTCCGCACCGAACTTCTCGATGCTCTCCGCGGGCTTGGTGGCCGGCTGGAGCGGCGTCCAGATCGGCCCGGGCGCCACCGCGTTGACGCGGATCCCGCGCTGGCCCACCTCGGAGGCCAGGTTGACCGTGAAGTTGTTGATCGCGGCCTTCGTCGCCGCGTAGTCCAGCAGCGTCGGCGAGGGCTCGTAGGCTTGGATCGAGCTGACGTTGATGATGCTCGACCCCTTGCCCAGGTGCGGCAGCGCCGCCCTGGTCAGCCAGAGCAGCGCGTAGAGGTTGGTCTTGAAGGTGCGGTCGATGCGCTCGCTGCTCATCTCCTCCAGCCCGTCGTCGCGCGCGAACTGCACGCCGGCGTTGTTGACCAGGATGTCGATCCCGCCGAGCTCCTTGACGGCGGCGTCGACCACCTCCTGGCAGACCTTTTCGTCGGTGATGTCACCGGGGCACAAGACCGCGGTGCGGCCGGCCTTGCGCACCCACTCCGCGGTGGCCTCGGCGTCCTCCTTTTCCTCCTCCATGTAGGACAGGGCGACGTCGGCACCCTCACGGGCGAAGGCGATCGCCACGGCCCGGCCGATCCCGGAGTCGCCGCCGGTGACGACCGCGCGCAGCCCCTCCAGCTTGCCGCTGCCCTCGTAGGTGTCCTCGCCGTGGTCCGGCACCGGGTCCATCGCGGTGGTGCTCCCGGGGAGCTCCTGGCGCTGCGCCGGAAAGCCTCCCTGGTCGGCCTTCGGCATCTGCTCGGCCTGCTGGGCCACTGGTGCGTCGGTCATGGTCCTGCCCTCCTCGTGCGGGGTCGGTCCGTTCGCTGACCACGCTAGGCGCGGCCCCGGGCACCCGCACGCCCGGAGCGCCCCCTGCCCCGAACTGAGGTCACCCGGCTTGACTCTCACCCTGGTTGAGGGCTGACAGTGGTCTGGTGACCGACCACCGACTGCTGCCCATCGGCGAGCTCTCCCGCGCCAGCGGCCTGACCGTGAGCGCCCTGCGGTTCTACGACCGCGAGGGGGTGCTCGTGCCCACGGCGGTGGATCCCGCCACGGGCTACCGCCGCTACTCCCCCGCGCAGGCGCACGACGCGCGGCTGCTCGCGGGGATGCGCCGGGTGGGGATGCCGCTGGCCGAGATGAGCGCGGTGCTGGAGTCGCTGCCGGACACGGACGCCGCGGAAGACCTGCTGGCCGCGCACCTGCGCCGCCTCGAGGACGGGTTGTCCGACGCGCGGCGCGAGGTGGCCCGGCTCACCGGGCTGCTGGCCGGACCCCGCCACGCACCGCACGAGATCGTCGTCGAGGCGAGAGCCCTGGCCAGGGCTCTCGACGACGTCCGGTACGCCGCGTCCGCCGATCCCGACTACCCGATGCTCTGCGCGGTCCTCCTCGAGCCGCACGCCGAGGGCGTCCGGCTGGTGGCCACCGACCGCTATCGGCTGGCCGTCGCCGAGGTCGAGGGTGCCCCCGGTGGCAACGACGTGGGCAGTATGTCGTTGCTCCCGACCGCGCTGGCCGACCGCCTCCGCAGGGCGCTGTGGGAGGAGCCGGGTGGGAACTCCGGCGCGGGGGCGGCTCAGGGGCAGGCGGCGCAGCCGGTGACGCTCCTCGTCTCCCCCGCGCGGTGCTCGGCGACTCTCCCCGGCGGCACCGTGGTGGAGGGTGACTGCCTGGACCTGGACTTCCCCGACTACCGCCGATTGCTGCACGACCCGGGCACTGCTCGGGCGACGCCGACGGTGGTGCCCGTGGCCGACATACTGGCTGGTCTGTCCGGTCGTGCGGACCGGCACGTCCACCTGGACGGCTCGGGGGTCAGTGACGCGTCCGGGCTGCTGCTGGACCGGGCCTTCCTCTGGGAGGCGGCCAGCACCGTCGGCGAGGGGTATGCCGTGCTGCCCGCCGAGGGCGAGATCGCTCCGCTGGCGCTGCGAGACACCGAGGACCGGCTGGTGTCGCTGCTCATGCCGGTCCGGCCGGAGGTCACGCCGTGAGTGTCCTGCTGCACCTGTGCCGGACCTGCCGGCACCGCGAGACCTCGCACCAGGGAGGCGACCGCGGCTACTCCGCCTGCCCGTGCTGCCGGGGTGCCGGGGACATCGACCCGGAGCCGCTGCTGGTGCCGACGTGGGCGTTCCCGCGGTGGGAGTCCGAGCCGCTCTACCGCCCGGGCTCGCAGTGGAACGCCGGGACCACCCACCGCCTCGAGCTGTGCGCCTGCGCCCGGTGCTTCGCCCGGTTCTCCGAGCTGGCGGGCGAGAATGACCCATCCACGTGCATGGATCCTTCCCGCACGACCCGGCAACGCGTGTGAATGATCCGTCCACGTGCATGGATCCTTCCCGCACGACCCGGCAACGCGTGTGAATCATCCGTCCACGTGCACGGGGTGACACGGCGGAGCCCATACCCTCCCGATGACGAGCCGCCAACAGCGAAAACGTGTTGGCCTGCGGATGCGCTGCTGCCAGGCTGGGTTGGGATGGAGACGGTGACCTGGGGTGCTCCGCCGCATGGGGCCCGCGCGATCCTGCGGCCCGACGGCCACTGGTCGCTGCGGCTGCCGGACGACCCGGGCAGGTGGGCCGACCTGATTGCCGCCCTGCCCGGAGGTGTAGCCCCGGCCCTGCTCTCCGTCGGCGACGGGCATGCCGATGAGATCCTGCGGAGCCTGGGGTTTGAGGTGCACCGCATCGACCAGCTGTGGGAGGTGCCGGTCAGCGAGTTGGCCAGCACCATCGAAAGTCCCCAGCACAGCCTGGTGCCGGTCACGGATTGCGACCCGGCCGAGGTCACGGCGCTCGACAACGTGATCCGTGCCCAGATCCCCGGCACCGGCGCGTGGGTGGGTGCGGTGAGCGACCTGCAGGACTCGCTCGAGGACGACGAGTTCGACCCTGAGTTCTACCTGGTCGCGGTGCACCGCGGCACCGGCTCGTACGACGGCCTCGTGCGGGTCTGGAACCGTCGGCCTCGTCCACGCCTCGGCTGTGTCGGCGTGCGGCCGGAGTGGCGCCGGAGCCGGCTGGGACCGGCGCTGCTGGGAGCCGTGGCCGCCACGCTGGTCCGGCGGGGCGTGACTCACGTGACGACCGAGACCGATGTGGCCAACCGCGACTCCCATCCGCTGGCAGTCCGCAACGGGGCGGTGCCCCGCGGACGCACCGTCGAGTGGATCCTCCGCGCCGGCCCCGGTGGCGAGGTGCGTCGTCGGCATCAGCCGGACCACACAGGAACCGCCGACCGAGACTGATGTGCCTCCCGCATTCGCACCACCAGCTCGTCGACGCCGACCTGCCGCTGCACCCCGCGGACGACGTCGTTGACCTGGACCGCCCCCGCGGACTGCTCATCCGGGCCGATGACGCCGAAGAGGGCGTCCCGCCTCTTGCGCGAGGTGCGGATCCTGCTCCCGAGGGTCCCCTCGTGGTCGATCCGCACGCGCAGGCCCGTGGCCCTCGCCCGGTCGGCCAGGTCCCGGGCCGCCCCGTCCTGATCAGGACCGAGCGGCAGGACCGCGAGGTGGACCGGCGCCAGCCAGAACGGCAACCGCCCCTGGTGGTGCTCTAGCAGCGCGGCGACGACGCGCTCCATCGACCCGACGGTGCCGCGGTGAATCATGACGACGCGTCGCTGGCTCCCGTCAGTGTCGGCATAGGCCAGGTCGAAGCGCTCGGGCAGGGTGAAGTCGAGCTGCACGGTGGCGATCGACTCCTCGTGTCCGCGCCCGTCCCGGACCTGCAGGTCCAGCTTGGGCCCGTAGAAGGCCGCCTCGCCGACGCCGACCTCCAGGGCGAGCCCCTCCTGGGGCAACACCTCGTCGGCAGCCCCGCGCAGCGCCTCCTCTGCGGCAGCCCACTGCTCGGCAGCCCCCAGCCAGCCCGGCCCGTCGTCCCGCACCGAGAGCCGCACGTAGTCGATGCGGAGCCCGAGGGTGAGCTGGGCACGGATCGCCGAGTGCAGGGCGCGGGCTACCTCCTCGGCCACCTGGTCGGGACGGCAGAAGACGTGGGTGTCGTCGAGGTTGATCTGCCGGACCCGGCTCAGCCCGGACAGCACACCGGAGCGTTCCGCGCGGAACATCGGCGCCAGCTCGTTGAGCCGCAGCGGCAGTTCCCGGTACGACCGTTGGGTGCTGGCGTAGATCAGCGCGTGGTGGGGGCAGTTCGCCGGTCGCAGCACCAGCCCGTCCTCCCCCACGTCCATCACGGGGAACATGTCGTCGGCGAACTTCGCCAGGTGGCCTGAGCGCTCGAACAGCTCCGGTTTGGCCAGCACCGGGCTGTGCACGTCGACGCACCCGTCCGCGCGGGCGATGTCCTTGGCGAGGCGCTGCAGCTCGTCGCGGATCGCGGCACCGGCCGGCAGCCACAACGGCAGGCCGGAGCCGATGAGCGGGTTGGTGGCAAAGACCTGCAGGTCCCTGTTGAGGTCGCGGTGGTCGAGCCCGTCGGGCTCGGGGTTGTCGAGACTCATGGGTCGCTCCTTGGGAAAGGGTGGAGCCGCCTCGGGAGACAGAAAAGCCCCGGAGCGCGCTCCGGGGCTTTCAGAAATGGTGACAGCGGTCAGACCATGGCAACGCCGGAGGGGTCCGGCGTCGTGGTGACCTGGTGCAGCTGCATCGCTCGACGGTAGCACCGTGTCGCGGCCGGTCGCCAGGTCTTTGAGGCGTCTGACGGCGCGCGGTCAGGCGCGCACGAAGTCCCGAGTGTGGAATCGGTGGTGGGTGACGTAGCCCAAGGAATGGTAGAGCCCGATCGCTGGGTGGTTGTCGTGGAAGACGCCGAGCGTGGCGGTGCCATAGCCCTCCAGCGCCGCCCGGGTGAGGTCGATGGTCAGGAGCCGGCCCAGGCCGCGTCCGCGGTGGTCCCGGTGCACGACGAGACCGGAGAGGTGCGGCATCCCGGTGTCCAGCTCGTGCAGGGAGCCGACCGCCAGCAGGTCGCCCTCCGCGTCGACGACCGCCCGCCACAGCAGGCTGAAGCCGTGCCCGGGGAACCCCTCGAAGTCGTCGTTGTGGGTGGTGCCGAACTCCTGCAGGCGCTCCGCGTCCACGGTGTCGTCGAGCGTCACCACGGTCAGGCCGTGCGGCGGTCGGACCGGGGGCGGCGCCGTCGCAGTGCTGAGGAAATCCCACCGGCCGGAACCGGCGAAGGCGAACCCTGCGGGCAGGCGCAGGTCCTGCCCGGCAGCGGTGGAGAACCACTCCACGGGGATGTGCGGGGCGGCGTTCAGCAGTGCTGCCAGCGCCGTGGACTCGGCATCCTCCTGTGCCCCAGCGCGCACGACGGCGAGGCCGCCCCAGAAACCTGTGGGCCGCCACCGGTGCAGGGCGGCCCACCCGTGCTTACCAACGACACCGACAGTCACCGCGCCGCATGTCGTCCGCACGTATGGGTCGTCGCCAGAGGCCCGCAACAGCTCCGCGCGATCCACGACCTGCCAGGTCACGTCATCCACCTCCCCTGTGGTCTCCCCCCGTGGACGCTAGCACCGGGGGCGGGGGTCGGCGGACCCCTTTTCGAGGGCCCTGTCACAGCACGCCACCGGGCGGCGTCCCATGGGCATCCCCACGAGAACCCACAGGAGGAACGACATGAGCACCACGAGGATCCCCCCGGCAGAGGTCACGGGCCTGTTCGGCCGGTTCGTCACGATGATGACCCGGCGGATGTTCGGCACGACGCCGGAGTCCATCGGCGTGATGTGGCACCACAAGCAGGTCTTCAAGGACGGGATGGGCTTCGGTCGCAAGGTCGAGGCCTGGGACGAGCTGGACCCCAACCTGGCGACCTACGCCTCGATGGCGGCCTCAGCCGCGGTCGGGTGCAGCTTCTGCCTCGACCTCGGCTACTACATGTCCCACCACAAGGGACTGGACGAGGTCAAGGCGCGCGAGGTGCCGCAGTGGCGTGAGTCCACGGTCTTCACCCCGCTCGAGCGGCGGGTGATGGAGTATGCCGAGGCCATGTGCACGACGCCGGTCACCGTCACCGACGAGCTGGCGGCCGCGCTCCTGGACGACCTCGGGCCGGCAGGGCTGGTCGAGCTGACGGCCCGCGCCGGTTTCGCGAACTACAGCGCCCGCAGCAACATCGCGCTCGGGATCCGCTCGGAGGAGTTCGCCGAGACCTGCGGCCTGCCCCCGCTCTCCGGACGCCCCAGCGATTCGACCCCGGTACCGTCGAACGCATGAGCGTTGACACCAGCGCCGACCCGTTCACCGCCCACCGCAACCTGCTCTTCACCGTGGCTTACGAGCTGCTCGGCTCCGCCGCCGATGCCGAGGACGTCGTGCAGGACGCCTGGCTCAAGTGGGACGCTGTCGACCAGGACGAGGTGCACAACCCGCGCGCCTACCTGGTGCGGATCGTCACCCGGACGGCGCTGGACCACCTGCGGACCGTGACCCGCCGGCGCGAGGACTACGTCGGCCCGTGGCTGCCCGAGCCGCTGGTGACCAGCCACGACGTCGCCGAGGACGTCGAGCTCGCCGAGAGTGTCTCGATGGCCATGCTCCTCGTGCTGGAGACCCTGACACCGACGGAGCGAGCCGTCTTCGTCCTGCGCGAGGTCTTCGGCCTGGACTACGACGAGCTCGCCGACGCGGTGGACAAGAGCCAGGACGCGGTGCGGCAGATCGCGCACCGCGCCCGCTCCCACGTCACCTCGCGCCGGCCCCGGGTCGATGTCTCCCGCGCCGAGACCGAGGACGCCGTGGCGGCCTTCCGTCGGGCGCTGGAGACCGGGGACCTGCAAGCCCTGGCCGACACCCTGGCACCCGATGTCGTCGCGCTCGCCGACGGCGGCGGCGTGAAGCAGGCCCTGCCGCGGCCGGTCCGGGGCGCCGAGAAGGTGGCCAAGCTGTACCTCACCGGCCTGACCCGGTTCGGCGACCGGCTGACCTTCGAGCCGCTGGAGCTCAACGGCTGGCCCGCGTTGCTGGTCCGGCTCGATGGCGAGGTGGACAGCGTGCTGGCCTTCGCGGTGCTGGACGGCCGGATCACCGGCCTCTACGGGGTCCGCAACCCCGAGAAGCTGTCCCGGCTCACGGGCGAGACCGTGCTGAGCCGCTGAACGACGGGCTCAGGAGACCGCGCAGGGAGCAGCGGCGACCTCCGGCGTCGGCGGCTTGCCGATGCCGGGGATCCCGAGGCTCACGGCGGGACGGCCGGAACCCGGCGTGTCCTGCAGCGCCTCCCAGGCGTCGCCGCCCCGGGTGCGGCGCACGGCATACTGCCCGCCCTGGACACCGGAGTCAGCGACCAGGTGATGGGGCGCGCCGTAGGTGACCGCCACGGTCACCATGTCACCGGGCCGGGGCCGCCCGGCACCCTCCGGGACCGCGAAGTGCACGAGCCGGTTGTCCCGGGCGCGACCGGACATCCGCTGGGTCTCGGCGTCCTTGCGGCCCTCACCCGGCGCGACGAGCACCTCCAGCTCACGACCCTCGAGCTCGCGGTTGCCGGCCCAGGAGACCTCCTCCTGGACGGCGATGAGCCGGTCGAAGCGGTCCTGGACGACCTCCTTGGGCACCTGCCCCTCCATCTCGGCGGCGGGCGTGCCGGGGCGGATGGAGTACTGGAAGGTGAAGGCCGAGGAGAACCGGGAGGCGCGCACGACCCGCAGGGTCTCCTGGAAGTCCTCCTCGGTCTCGCCGGGGAAGCCGATGATCAGGTCGGTGGTGATCGCCGCGTCCGGGATCTGCTCGCGGACCCGGTCCAGGATGCCGAGGAACTTCGTGCTGCGGTAGGAGCGCCGCATGTCCTTGAGGACCTTGTCCGAGCCGGACTGCAGCGGCATGTGGAGGCTCGGCATGACGTTCGGCGTCTCCGCCATCGCGGTGATCACGTCGTCGGTGAACGCCGCCGGGTGCGGGCTGGTGAAGCGGACCCGCTCCAGACCCTCGATCTCGCCGCAGGCGCGCAGCAGCTTGCCGAACGCCAGCCGGTCGCCGAACTCCACGCCGTAGGTGTTCACGTTCTGCCCCAGCAGGGTCACCTCGACGACACCCTGGGCGACCAGGGCCTTGATCTCGGCGAGGATCTCGCCGGGGCGGCGGTCCTTCTCCTTGCCGCGCAGGCTCGGGACGATGCAGAAGGTGCAGGTGTTGTTGCAGCCGACCGAGATCGACACCCAGGCGGAGTATGCCGAGTCGCGCCGGGTCGGCAGGGTCGAGGGGAAGGTCTCGAGGGACTCGAGGATCTCGACCTCGGCCTCCTTGTTGTGCCGGGCCCGGTCGAGCAGGGCCGGCAGGGACCCGATGTTGTGGGTGCCGAAGACGACGTCCACCCACGGCGCCTTCTCCACGATCGTGCTGCGGTCCTTCTGCGCCAGGCAGCCGCCCACGGCGATCTGCATGTCGGGGTTCTTGAGCTTCGCGGGGCGCAGCTGCCCGAGGTTGCCGTAGAGCTTGTTGGCCGCGTTCTCGCGGACGGCGCAGGTGTTGAAGACGACGACGTCGGCAACCTCGGGGCGCTGCCCGGCGGGCAGGCTCTCCAGCTCGACGTAGCCGGCGGTCTCGAGCAGGCCCGAGAGTCGCTCGGAGTCGTGCACGTTCATCTGGCACCCGTGGGTGCGCACGTCGTAGGTCTTCACAGCGGTGTCCATGGCACCCACAAGGGTAACCGGGGCCACCCGGTGAACCGCACCGTTCGGCCGGAGGCCGCCTCAGCCGGCCACGCGCGGACCCGGCGCCGCACGCCGGGTGCGCCGGATGTCGTCCAGCACCGGCAGCGTTCCGGCCGCGAGCAGCACCATCGCGAAGGGGATGACGGTCTCGTAGCCGATCCAGATGTAACCCAGCGCACCGACGACCCCGCCGACCGCGAAGAGCGAGACCATCGTGGTCAGCAGCAGGAGCTTGACGGGGTCGTGCACGACGGGAGGGGTGTCCGGTCGACGGTTGCGGTAGAGAGCCTTGCCCAGCTCGATCCCGATGTCGGTGACCATGCCGGTGACGTGCGTGGTGCGGATGCGGGCGCCGGAGACCTTGGTGATGAGGGCGTTCTGCAGGCCCATGACGTAGCCGAGGATGCCGACGATCAGGATCTCCGCGCCCACCGCGTCGAGGCTGTCCGCGAGCAGCCCGAACAGCAGGATCAGCAAGGACTCGAGGACGAGCACGACGGCGAACCGCCCGGCGGTCTCGCGCCGGCGCATCCAGTTGAACAGGATCGCGGTGCTCGCCGCCCCGAGGATGAAGGAGACGATCGCGGTGCCGGGCGGGATGATCAGACGCCACTCCCCCACGGCGATGTGGTCCGACACCGAGGCCGTCATCCCCGTCATGTGGGAGGTGTAGATGGCGACCGCGACGAAGCCGACGGCGTTGATCGCCCCGGCCACGAAGGCCATCACGAAGGCGAGATGCCGGTTGCCGCGGGTGCTGCGCTCTGCCCCGGTGAGCGCTCGCCCGTAGGCACCGACCGCCGCCCGGTGCCGCAGGTACCGGGCCTTACCGGGGTCGGGCATCGAGTCCGACATCGCCGTCCGTCCGTAGTTCTCGGTGGTCAGCGGACCGCTGTTGCCAGGAAGACCCCGTATGCCGTGCCCTCCTTGAGGATCGAGGTGCAGTCCTGCGTGCGCACGTCGGCGAAGCCCGCCGCCAGCAGGGCCGTGCGCAGCTCGGCCCGGTCGAAGCCATGGTGACCGTCGAAGTCGTGGTCGTGGAACGAGCCGTCCTCCCGGTCCAGGTCGGCGATGCAGAGGTGCCCGCCGGGCCGCAGCAGGGCGGCGAACCCGGTGAGCACGGCCGGCAGGTCCCGCACGTGGTGCAGGACCATCGAGGTCACGACCAGGTCGAACTCCTCGTCGGGGACGGGGTCCCGTTCCAGGTCCAGGTCCCAGACCCGCGCCTGTGCCGGCAACGTCCCAGCCTCGATCTTCTGGCTCATCACCTCGCGCATGCCGGCGGAGTTGTCCGCCAGCACCACCTCGGCGACCCGCTCACTGAGGGACTGGCTCACGAGACCGGTCCCCGCGCCATACTCCAGCAGTCTGGTGCTCTCGGTGAGCGGCACGGACGCGGCCACCGCCGCGGCGACCTCCTGCGCCCTGCTCACCTTGTCCGGATCGTTGTCCCAGTCGGCGGCCTTGCTGTCGAAATGCTCTGTGCCCATGGAGGCAGACTGCCATGCCGGGGACTAGGCTCGTGACCAACGGAAGGAGTCACCTCATGAGTGATCAGACCAGTCGCGAGAACATCGATGGTGAGTACGGCACGTACAGCCTGGACGACGAGGACCAGCTCCAGCCGGAAGACACCCTGATCGGCGACCGAGACCCGCTCGACGTGGGCTACCGGACCGCTGAGCGACTGCAGGGCACGACGTCGTGGGGGACGACGGCGGAGGAGCAGCGCACCGACGAGACGATCGAGCAGCGGATCATGCAGGAGGAGCCGGACCCGCACTCCGCCTATGGCGCCCCGGACAACGAGAGCGGGCTGGACGCCGACCCGAGAGTCGGTGGCGACGACCCGGACTCGATCGAGGCCGAACGGGACTGGTACGGCGAGTCCAGCGAGCCCGCCACCCGCCTGGTGGCCCCCGACGAGGGCCAGGGTGAGGACACCGAGAAGGACATGGTCGCCCGGTCGACCGGCAACCCGGACTCCTCCCCGGAGGGGTCGGCGATGCACTACGTCTCCGACGACGAGGACCTCGAGGACTGACGCTCCCCCTTGAGTCCAGTCCGACGCCGGACCACCCGACCGAGCGCACGGTGTGGCGCTGCACAGCCCCACCGAGCGCACGGCGTG
>JAAYYA010000182.1 GCA_012515595.1 Actinomycetales bacterium | reverse complement strand
AGCTCGACGGCATCGCCGGCCTCGCCGCTCACCTTGTCGATGATGAGGACGTCGCCGACGGAGACCTTCTCCTGGCGGCCGCCAGCGCGGACGATCGCGTACACGTTCAACTCACTTCCTGCAGATCTGGGTGGGGTCGGACCGTTCCGGACCCTGGAGCGGGGTGACACACCCCGATGGCGCCGACGCGGCGCACCGAGGGGATAGCCTACCCCGTCCGGGGGCCCGGAGACAAACTCAGCGGTGAGCTCTCAGGCGACGTCAGTCGGTCCCGGCGCCGGACGGTGCGGTCACAGCCGGTTCGGCGCTCGTCGCACCCCCGGGAGGACCGGCCGGGGCCACGACTCGACCGCGCCGACGGCGCGGGCGACCGGTCGTGGCGGCCTCCGCGACGGGCGGCGTGGTGGGGGCGCCGGAGGGCGCCGTCCGCGACGTTTCGGCCGGGGTGGACTCGACCTGCTCCGTGGCCCCGCCCTCCTCGGACGCGGTGGACGCCACCGACTCGGTCGGCGACGACTCACCGGAGGTTGCCGTGCTCGCGGTCGACTCGCCGGGCGTGGGATGGCTCGCTGCCGGCTCCGCAGCCCCCGCCTCCCTGGTGGGGTCGGGCGCGGACGCTGAGGCCTCTGTGTCGGCCGCTGAGGTGGACTGGGCTGCACCCGCGATCGCGGCGGCGTGGGCCGCTGCCGCGATCTGGGCCGGGGTCGGCCCCCCGGGGGCGGGGGTGGGCCGGGTCTGCGGGGTGCTGTCGCCACCGGAACCGCCGGAGCGTCCCCGACCGCGTCGTCCACCCCCCGAGCCGGACCCGGAGCGACCGTGGTCGTGCCCGTTGCCGTCCGACTTCTCGATCGGCTCGGAGTGGACCACGATGCCGCGGCCGTTGCAGTGCACGCACGGCTCGGAGAAGACCTCGATCAGGCCGGCGCCGACCCGCTTGCGCGTCATCTGCACCAGGCCGAGCGAGGTGACCTCGGCCACCTGGTGCTTGGTGCGGTCGCGGCCCAGGCACTCCAGGAGACGCCGGACCACCAGGTCACGGTTGCTCTCCAGCACCATGTCGATGAAGTCGATGACGATGATCCCGCCGATGTCGCGCAGCCGCAGCTGGCGAACGATCTCCTCGGCGGCCTCGATGTTGTTCTTGGTGACCGTCTCCTCCAGGTTGCCCCCGGAGCCGACGAACTTGCCGGTGTTGACGTCGACGACGGTCATCGCCTCGGTGCGGTCGATGACCAGCGAGCCACCCGACGGCAGCCACACCTTGCGGTCCATCGCCTTGGCCAGCGCCTCGGTGACCCGGTAGTGGGTGAACACGTCCTGCGTGCCGGTCCACTTCTCGAGCCGGTCGGCCAGGTCCGGCGCGACGCCGTTGAGGTAGTCGCTGACCTCCTCCCAGGCCCGCTCTCCCGAGACGACCACCTTGGCGAAGTCCTCGTTGAAGACGTCGCGGATGACCCGCACCGTCATGTCCGGCTCGCCGTGCAGCAGCGCCGGTGCGTTGGCACTCTTCTGCTTGCTCTCGATCTTCTGCCACAGACCGGTCAGTCGTTCCACGTCCGCGCGCAGCTCGGCCTCACTGGCCCCTTCGGCCGCCGTGCGGACGATGACGCCGGCCCCCTCGGGGACGACCTCCTTGAGGATCTTCTTCAGTCGGGTGCGCTCGGTGTCGGGGAGCTTGCGGGAGATGCCGGTCATGGAGTTGCCCGGCACGAGGACCAGGTAGCGGCCCGGCAGCGAGACCTGCGAGGTCAGGCGGGCGCCCTTGTGGCCGATCGGGTCCTTGGTGACCTGGACCAGGACCGAGTCGCCGGACTTCAGCGCGTTCTCGATGCGCTTGGGCGCGTTGCTGTCCAGCCCGGCGGCGTCCCAGTTGACCTCGCCGGCGTAGAGCACCGCGTTGCGGCCCTTGCCGATGTCGACGAAGGCCGCCTCCATGCTGGGCAGCACGTTCTGGACGCGACCGAGGTAGACGTTGCCGACCATGGTCGTCTGGGTCTCGCGGGAGACGTAGTGCTCGACGAGGACGCCGTCCTCGAGGACGCCGATCTGGGTGCGGTCCTCCAGCCCGCGCACGACCATGGTGCGCTCGACGCTCTCCCGCCGGGCCAAGAACTCGGCCTCGGTGATGATCGTGCGGCGCCGACCGGCCTCGCGACCCTCGCGGCGGCGCTGGCGCTTGGCCTCCAGCCGCGTCGATCCGCGGACGCCGGTGACCTCCTCGCGCGCCCGGCGGGACTCGCGGGCCTCGCCGTCCTCCCCGCGGCGGTTGCTGCGACGGCGCCGACGCACGGTGCCTCCGCCGGTCTCCGCCTCCTGGCTCTCGGAGTCGCCGGAGGCGCCGGCCTCCTGGGAGTCATCGGCCCCTCCCTCTGAGGTGCCACCGTCGCTGCCGTCTCCGGAGTCGTCGGAACCCGCACCCCGGCCCCGACGGCCCTTACCGCCGCGGCGGCGACGTCGCCGGGCTCCCTGGCCGTCCGCCTCGTCGTCGCCCGTGCCGTCCTGGGCGCCCTCGGCCGCAGGCTCGTCGGAGGTCTCGCCGTCGGAGCCGCCGGAGGTGGTGGCAGCGCCGGAGCTGCCGCGGGCCGGGCGTCGGCCCCGCTGTCCACGAGCGGGCTGCTCCCCGCCGTCCCCGGACTCGCCCGCGTCGGCCCCGTCGGCGTCCTCCGCCTCGGACCGGGCCGCTGCACGCTGGCCCGCCCCGCCCCGCTCGGCCGGTGCCTCGTCGGACCCGCCCCTGCCGCGCCGGGCCGGTCGCGCCGGAACGGCGCTCAGGTCGGGTGCCTGGAAGATCAGCCCGAAGGGTGAGGTCGCCGCTGCGGGTGCCGCCTCCTCGGTCTCCTCGTCCGTGTCAGGCTGCTCCGCGTCGTCGGACCCCGCGTCATCAGGCCCCGCGTCATCAGGCCTCGCGTCATCAGGCCCCGGGGCGTCGCCGTCGGTAGCCCGGTCCTCGGTTGCCGCAGCGGGTGCGGCCGTGGTCTCCTCGACGGCCGCGCCGTCACCGGCCACCGCCTCATCTCCGGGCTCGGCCGCGTCGACCTCGGGCTCGGCCGGCGCGGCGGTCTTCTTCGCCGTGGTCCTCCCCGTGGCCTTCGCCGTGGTTTTCTTGGCGGCGGTTTTCTTGGCGGTGGTCTTGCTCGCCGTCGCCTTCTTTGCCGTCGTCTTCTTCGCGGTGGCCTTCCGGGCGGTCGCCTTCTTCGCCGGCTCCTCGGTCGGCTCTGGGGCCCGCTCTGGGGAAGCCTCGGCGCTCTCGGCAGGGGCGCTGGGCTCGACGGGCGCACTGGGCTCGGCGTGCGAGAACAGCATCCCGTAGGCGGTGGCGCCGCCGGTTGCTGCTGCGGGGTCCGAGGATGTGTCGGCGTTCGGGTCCATGGTGGCCATGGTGTCCTCTCGTGGCTCGCAGGGAGTCCACACCGAACCCTGAGGTCCACTCCCGCGGAGCGCGGGTTGCGTCGTCGGGTCGGCAGGCTGCCGACCGGACGGAAGTCGTCCTGGTTACGCCGGGCGGCTCGCGCGCTTCGCGCGTCACCGTGGCGGCGCCGACCAGATCCGTGCCCGCCCCGGGTCGATCACCCGGGCCGCTCACTCGCGTGCAGGCTCTGTGGGCCGCACAGCGGAAGATCCGTCGGGTTGGGCGGCTGGTGTGGCCGGTCGCTCAACCACAGCCACTATCTCACAGGTGGCGCCAGACGCTGCCCTCCCGCGCGTCGTCAGCCCAGCGGGTCGAGGACCACGTGGTCCGCCCCGAGCGGGCCCTGGGCCAGCCGCGTGCCGGCGGGCCGCGGCAGGTCCTGCCCGCTGACCTCCCGGAGCGCCTGCCACAGCTCCGCCGGCCGCACCGTCGGGGTCGTATGCCGCACGGTCAGCAGGAGCACCGCCGCCGGTCCCCCGGTGGGGCCTCCGGCGAGGGGCTGGTCGGTCACCTCCGCCACGAGGACCGGACCCCGCACGTCGATCGCGCGGGGTCCCTGCTTCATCATCCGGGTGACCTCGAACGACTCGGCCTCGAGGAACCTCGTGACGGCGGGCCGCAGGGCGTCCGGGGCCAGGCCGGGGAAGGCCATCTGCCAGCGGCTCGCGACCAGGCGGTCGGCCAGCGCCCCCTCGGCGGCCTCCTCGACCCGGACGATCTCCAACCCGTCGGGCAGGGCGGCGCCCAGCGCGGACCCGAGCTCGGCGGGGTCCACGCGCCGGGTGACCGACAGCTCGACATACTCCGCCTCCGAGGCGACCCCGGTCGGGGCGGCGTTGGCGTAGCTGATCCGCGGGTGCGGGTGGAACCCGCCGGAGAAGGCCATGGGCACCCGCGCCAGCCGCAGCGCCCGCTCCAGGGCACGCTGGAAGTCGCGGCTGGAGGTGAACCGCATCCGGCCCCGCTTCGCGTACTGGACGCGCAGCTTCTGGACCGCCGGCTCGGGGGCGGGCCCCTCCGGGACGCGACGTGCTGCTGCCATGGCACGCAGACTAACGAGACACTCCGACGTGCCGGCTGGCGAACCCGGGTGTGGCGAACTCCATACGCCCCGATCTTGGGCCTCGCGGGTGCATAGTCGTACAGTCGGCCGCAACAATATGTTGCTGCCGGCCGCACTCAACGAGGCGTTGCGACCCCGCGACTGACCCCACCCCACACGGAGGTCCCCTCAGTGCGTGTCCACAACTTCGCCGCCGGTCCCGCCGCGCTGCCGCTCGAGGTGCTCGAGCGCGCGCAGGCCGAGCTCACCGACTTCAACGGACTCGGCATGTCCGTCATGGAGATCAGTCACCGCAGCAAGGACTTCGTGGCCGTCGCCTCCGAGTCCGAGGCGCTGCTGCGT
>JAAYYA010000181.1 GCA_012515595.1 Actinomycetales bacterium | reverse complement strand
TGTGGCGGCCGCCATCGGCAGCCTCGACGAGGCGGGCGACCTGGTGAACGGCGAGCGCGGGACGTTTGTGACGAAGACCTGAGACGCTCCCGGCGTGACGCGAGCCTGTTGCTCGGTCCGCGGATCCGTGCGACCAGGTGGGCTCCGGGTGGCGGCCCCGGCCGGTCGCATCGCGCCCCGTTCGTCGCACGGCCGGTGGGCGGGTTGCTCTACTGATCCTCGCTTGCTAGCATTCTATTCATGACCGAGAAGGCGCAGTTCAACGTCTATCTGCCCAAGGACCTGATCAAGGAGCTCAAGCACCGCGGGGTCGACGAAGGCGTGAGCATGTCCGCGCTGGTCGAGAAGATCGTCCGCGCCTACCTGGAGGAGCCGAAGTGACGCAACAGCTCACGGCCCGACCGATCCGCTTCACCGCGGACATCGCCGCCCACCGGCGCTGGCTGGAGGCCCTCGGCGCGACGGTCGTGACCGACGCCCCCGGCTGGACCGTGCTGGCCGTCGGCTCCGGCCGTCTGGCCCTGCACGACGCGAGCGAGGACCGCCCGTCGGGGCTGACCACCCTCGGCTGGGAGGTGGCCGACCTGGACGCGTGGCACGAGCACACCCGCGATGCCGTCCCCGGCACCCTCGGCGAGGCCCCGCACGGACGGGCCGTCAGCGTGACCGCGCCCGACGGCACCGAGTTCACCGTCGACCCGGCGGCCGACCCAGAGCAGCCGACCCCGGACGACCCCGCGCTCGCTGTCCTCCCGATCTGGGTGACGCAGGACGTGGACGGGGCTCGCGGCATACTCGCGGCGATGGGGGCCCGCGGCCGACTGGTGGCCGACAGCAACGTCTGGACCGACTACGCCCTGGAGGGCGGTGGGCTGGCTGCGGTGCACGACACCGACGGCGAGCCCGAGGTGGAACTGGCCTTCGAGTTCGACGGCGATGTCGAGACCCTGATCCCGGTGCTGCGCGGGGTCGGGGTGGAGGCGTTGCTGATCGACGAGACCTACGGGCGGACGCTGCAGGTGCCGGACCCCGACAGCCCCGGCCGCACGATCCGGATCAACGAGGCGCAGCGCGACCTCTACGGCTACCGCCGGATGGACTGACTCAGGCGATGCTGCCGATGACGACGTCCCACTCGCGGACGTCGACGGAGTCGATCAGCCCCTGCTGGGCGAACGGGTCCTCGCGCAACAGCTCGCGGGCCGCCTCCGCCGAGTCACGCTCGAGGAGGATCAGCGCCCGGTCCGGCCCGTCGCCCCGCAGCGGACCCGAGGCCACCACGACGCCCTCGTCGGCCAGGCCGCCGAGGAAGGTGCGGTGCGCCGGCCGGTGCTCGTCCCGGCCGGCCGAGTCGTCGGAGTAGGTGTAGACCACCGCATAGAGGCTCATGTCCGCAGTATGCCGTGTGCTCGGTGTCATCTGCCCGGTGCCGTGTGTCTGGGGCCGTCTGCCTGATCCGGTGTGCACGGGGCCAGCTGCCCGATCCCGTGGCCCGAGCCCGGAGCGGGGCGGGCGCGCGCCGGCGCGGTCCGGGTCAGGCGCCGTCGAGGGCGCGGGACAGGTCGCGCCAGAGGTCCTCGACGTCCTCGATGCCGACGGAGAGCCGGATCAGGGACTCGGGGACGGTCTCGACCTCGAGCGGCTGGGCGCGGCGGCGCTCCAGCTGGGACTCGACGCCGCCGAGACTGGTCGAGTGGGTCCACAGGCGGGTCGCGGCACAGACTCGGTCCGCCGCCTCCGCCCCCTCGCCGACCTCGATCGCGATCATCGCCCCGAAGCCCGGGTAGCGGACCCTGGTCACGGCGTCGTGCGCCCCCAGCCGCTCCACCAGCGTCTGCGCGTTCTGGGCGGCCCGCTCCAGGCGCACGGCCAGGGTGCGGATGCCGCGCAGCACGATCCAGGCCTCCATGGGTCCCGGGATGGCGCCGTGCAGCGTGCGGCGGGTGAGGAGCCGCTCCCGCAGGGCACGACCCTGCTCGGAGGGTGCCGTGACGACCGCTCCCATGAGGACGTCGGAGTGACCGGAGAGGTACTTCGTGGCGGAGTGCACGACGAGGTCCGCGCCGTCGGCGAGCGGCGTCTGCAGCAGCGGCGTCGCGAAGGTGTTGTCGACGGCGGTGAGTATGCCGCGTGCCCGGGCCTCCCGGACCAGCACCGGGATCTCCGCGACCTCCATCATCGGGTTAGTCGGCGACTCGATGTAGAGCAGGTCCCGGCCCCCCTCCAGCCCGTCGAGCGCGGCCACGACCGCGTCCGTGTCGGAGATGTCGAGCGTGATCACCTCGAGGCGCCCCTCGGCAGCGGCCTCGCGGAGCAGACCAGCCGTGCCGTTGTAGGCGTGGCCGGGCGCGATGACCCGCCCGCCCGGCGGGACCAGCGTCAGCACGGCGTCGATCGCGGCGAGGCCGGAGGCGAAGATGAGCGCCTCGCCGCCCTCCAGGCCGCCGAGCACCTCTTCCAGTGCGGTCCACGTCGGGTTGCGGACGCGGGCGTATTCGACCTGCTCCGCGGCGATGTAGGTCGAGGTAAAGGTCACCGGCGGGTTGACGGACACCCCGGGCTCGCGGTCCGGTCGTCCCAGGGCGACGGCGCGGGTGGCAGGGGTCAGCTCATCGTGCGGCAGGTCCACCCCCGCAGGGTAGGGCACGCTGTCGGTGGACCCCTGGCCGCCCGGTCGAGCCTGGGAGCGCAACACCGTGCGCCCGGTCGGGTCTGGGAGCGCAACACCGTGCGCCCGGTCGGGTCTGGGAGCGCAACGCGACGCGCTCGGTCGGGTGTGGGACCGCGCCCGGTGGAGTGTGGGACCGCGCTCAGTCAGGTTGGCGACGCAGGTGCTCGCGGAGGTAGGGGAGACCGAAGTCGACGCTGCCGTGGCCCGCGGGGACGATGAGCTCACGCTGGATCAGCCGGGTGCGGAAGACGTTGGCGTGCTGGGCGGTCAGGCCCAGGCGCGCGGCCACCTCGCCCGTCGAGGAGGGACCGTCGTCCTGCGCCATGGCGGCGAGGTAGGCCCGCTGGGCCTCCGGCACGTCACGCAGGGCCGGGTCGTGGATCAGCCGGCCCATCCGCTCGGACACCACCGGCACCGTGGCCCGGGCGTGGTCCGGGGTGATCATCGCGCCCGCCGCCTCGCGCCAGGCGCGGTAGCCGGCAAGCTGGAGCAGGTAGGGATAGCCGTGCACGACCTCGGCCAGCGCGGTCAGACCGGGCTCGGAGACCGACCCGTCCGCACCCTCGATCGTGAGCCGGGTGGCCTCGACGACCTGGCGGGTGGTGAGGGCGGCCAGCTGGATCCGCTCGGCGCGCCGCAGGAAGGTGGTGCCGCGGTGCTGCAGCAGCTGGTCGACGCCCACCGGCAGCCCGGCGGCGGCCAGCGCCACGTCGCGTTCGTCGCGGACCAGGTGCTGGTAGAGGGAGGCGAAGCCGGCGACCGACTCACGGTCGACGGCCTGCAGCTCATCCAGCGTGAACAGCACCCCGGTGCCGTGTGCGGCGAGGACGTCAAGGAGGCGTTCGAGCAGGGTCCCCGCCGACTCCCGGACCGGATAGCGCTCCTTGGCGGTGGTCGTCACCGAGCCGAGCCCGGCGACCCCGCCACCAGTCACCCGGCGGTGGACCGCCCGCTCGCTGTCATGCTCGGCCAGCAGCCGCGGAAGCAGCGTGGCGGCCAGTTCCTCGAGCAGGTCCCCGGTCTCCGGCAGCCGGACCACCAGCCACCCCCGACCGCGCGCCACCTCCTCCAGCTCGTTGAGGATGACCGTCTTGCCCATCCCCCGGGCGCCGCTGACCAGGACCGAGCGCAGGGGTGAGCCCGGACCCTCGTCCAGCGCGGTGTCGAACTCCTCGACCAGTTCGTCCCGGCCCGCGAGGACCCGGGGCGAGACACCGAAGCCGGGACGGAACGGGTTGGGACCGGGCACGGCGTGCTCCTCTCGTCGGACCGCACCACCACGCCGTTCGGGACGGGGACGTATGACGTGGCGTCGCCTCAGCGCAGGGCGTTATACCTGTTATACCCCAGCCTTGTCGTTATAGTCGTTATACTTTGGTGCGCCGCGCGCGGTAGGCCTGCGCCGCCATCCGGTTGGTGCACCCCGCGTCGCAGTAGCGCCGGGACCGGTTGCGCGACAGGTCGATCAGCACGTTGTCGCAGTCGTCCGCGGCGCACTGGGACAACCGCTCGGTCTCGTCCGACCTGATCACGTCGACCAGGGCCATCGCCGCCTCGACCGCCATCCGCTCGGCGAGCGGCTGCTCCGGACGCGTCGCGTGCAGGTGCCAGTCCCACTTCCCGTGCCGGACCAGCTGGGGCAGTGCCCGGCAGTCCTGGAGGAGCGCGTTGACCTCCTCCACGAGCTCCTCCTCCGGCGCCAGCCACATCTTCTGCAGCCGGTCGCGGAGGCGCAGGACCTGCCGGAACTCGGCGTCGTCGTGGGTCCGGCTGCCGGTCCACTCCCACGCCGTCACGAAGGCCTCGAGCTCCTCCCGGGTGGTCAGGTCCTGCGGCTCGTGAGCGGTGTTGATGAGGGCGACGGTGGACGCGAGCGAGACCTCGGTGTCATGAGCGAATATCATCTTGACTCCTGACGTCGGGAAGGCGTACCGTCATCAGTGTAACTTCAGTTGACCCATGACGACGGCGTCTGGGCCACACCCCGATCACCACACCCCGATCACCACACCCCGATCACCGCACCCCGATCCCCCTCGTGAGGAGGCCCCCATGCGCTCGCGCACCCTCGTCGGTCTGACGTTCGCCGTTCTGTCGGCCATGACCTTCGGCACGTCCGGCGCCCTCGCCAAGGGCCTGCTCGACACCGGCTGGTCCCCCGGCGCCGCGGTGACCTGGCGGGTGGGTGTGGCCGCCCTGGTGCTCCTGGTGCCCGGCGCGCTGATGATGCGCGGCCGCTGGCACCTGTTGCGTCGCGGCTGGGTCAGCATGGCGCTGTTCGGGCTGCTCGCCGTGGCGGGCTGCCAGCTCGCCTACTTCCTGGCGGTCGAGCGCATCTCGGTCGCGGTTGCCCTGCTGCTGGAGTACCTCGGCATCATCCTGGTCGTCGGCTGGCTGTGGGCGCGGCACGGCCAGCGCCCCCGACCGCTGACGGTCGCGGGTGCCGCTGTCGCGGTGGCCGGCCTGATCTTCGTGCTGGACGTCTTCGGCGCCGTGCAGGTCGACCTGATCGGCGTCGCGTGGGGCCTGGTCGCGGCGGTGGGCCTGGCCGTCTACTTCGTGGTCTCGGCGGACGACAGCACCGGGCTGCCGCCGCTGGTGCTGGCCACCGGCGGCCTGACCATCGGCACCCTGGCACTCGTCGCCGCCGGCCTGGTCGGGATCGTGCCCATGACCACCGCGACGGCCGACGTCCGGCTGGCGGACCTGTCCCTGCCCTGGTGGGGCGCGATCCTGCTGCTCGGTGTCGTCGCGGCGGCCTTCGCCTACGCCACCGGCATCGCCGCCACCCGACGCCTCGGCTCCAAGCTCGGCTCGTTCGTGGGGCTCACCGAGGTCATGTTCTCCTTCGTCTGGGCCTGGGTGCTGCTCGGGCAGATGCCCGCGGCGATCCAGCTCCTCGGCGGCCTGCTGATCCTCACCGGCGTCGTGCTGGTCAAGCTGGACGAGCGGCCGGCCGGCCTGCCCAGCGCGGAGCAGCGGCCCCGCCTCGAGGAGCACCCGGAGCCCGCCGGCGTCTGAGGCACCGTCTTCTTAG
>JAAYYA010000180.1 GCA_012515595.1 Actinomycetales bacterium | reverse complement strand
TCGCGCCCGCGCGCCTGGGTCCGCTGACTGCTCCAGCTCGGCGCCGAGCTCGTCGAGTGCTGCAGCGACGGCGTCGACTCCGTGCCTGTCGCGGGTACTGCAGACGAGCACCGCCCGAGGCGCTAGGCCGTGGCCCGTGAGCCGGGCCGCCGCCGAATCGCTTACCGCACTCAGACGCTGTGAGCCATGGTCGCCAGCAGTCTGGCCCCTTGCGCTGTCCAGGAGATCCGTCTTGGTGAGCACGAGGAGGATCCGGTCCCCGCGCATACCCAGGGCAGCGCAAGCGCGGGCATGCTGCTCGCTCTGCGCCGACCAGCCGTCGTCCGCCGCCACGCAGAACAGGACACCGCCGGCCGGGCCGATGCCCGAGACGGTGGTGCCGAGATAGCGCTCGTGCCCGGGAACGTCGACGATACCGATGGTGCGTCCCGATGGCAGTCGCACGTGGGTGTGCCCCAGGTCGAGGGTCAGGCCGCGCGTCCGCTCTGCGGCGAGGCGATCGGGCTCCTGACCGGTGAGAGCGCGCACGAGCGCGGACTTGCCGTGGTCGACGTGCCCGGCCGTGGCGATGACCGGCACCGCTCACGCCTTCGCCATGGCGCTTCGGAGAGCGGTGAGCAGGGTGGCGTCCTCGGAGGGAGCGACCGTGCGCAGGTCGACGACGCATCGTCCCTCCGTCACCCGGGCCAGGACTGGTGGCTCACCATCCCGGAGCAGCTGCGCCACATGCTCGGGCAACGCCACCGCTGTGCTGGCCATGGTGACCCCTGGAGCGCCGCCGCCGCCGACGACAGAGGTGGTGGGACGGACCGAGGCCCCCGCGGGGAGGGACCCGACGATGCTCTCGGCGCGCTCGCGCAGGTCCGTCGGGTCGGCCGTGAGCATCTGCTCGACCGGCGTCGACGCAGCGCGCAGGGTGGCGGCGAGGGCAGCGAGCGTGAGCTTGCCCGGTCGCAGCGCCCGGGCGAGGGGGTGCCGCCTGGCGCGCTGGACGAGGTCCGCCCGGCCGAGCAGGAGGCCCGCCTGGGGTCCGCCGAGCAGCTTGTCGCCGCTGCAGGTCACCACTGCGGCGCCGTGGGTGAGGGTGGTGGTCGCATCGGGCTCGTCGGGCAGCAGTGCGTGCGGAGCGAGCAGACCGGATCCGATGTCGGCGATGACTGGGACACCGAGAGCTGAGAGATCTCTGATGTCTGCGCTGCTCGTGAACCCCGAGACGGTGAAGTTGCTCGGATGAACCTTGAGGATCGCAGCGGTCTCGGGAGTGATGGCGGAGGCGTAGTCGGCGGTTGTCGTCCGGTTGGTCGTGCCGACCTCACGGAGCCGGGCCCCTGTGGTCTCGAGGAGCGCTGGGAGGCGGAAGCCGTCGCCGATCTCGACGAGCTCACCACGCGAGACGATCACCTCCCGGCCGGCGGCGACCGCGGTGACCGCAAGGAGGACGGCCGCGGCGCCGTTCCCGGTGACATGCGCTGCCTCCGCAGCGGGGACCCGTGCGAGAAGGCTGCGGACCACCTCAGGCGCCCGTGGTCCACGCCGGCCGGTGCCGAGGTCGAGCTCGACCGGCGTGGTCCGGGCCGCCTGGGTGAGCGCTTCGCGAGCTGCTGTCCCGAGAGGTGCCCGGCCGAGATTGGTGTGGACGATGACGCCGGTCGCGTTGATGACTCGCGGCAGGGGTGGCGCCGCCTGACCCAGCACCCACGGAACGACGTCGTCAGGCGCGAGCCGTCCGGTCCGGACCAGCTCCTGGGCATCGCGGACCCACTGGCGGACGACGTCGCGGTGGGTGTCCTCGAGAAGGGCGGCGACGGCAGGGTGGGTGAGGATTCGGTCGGTGCGCGGGACCTGGCTGCGCGCGTCCGGCATACGACCTCCATCGGGTGCGATCCTGGCGGAGGCGGACGGGAATCGAACCCGCCAGACCAGGCGACCTGGTCTCGTCGGTGTTGAAGACCGCGGAGCCCACCAGAGCACGGACGCCTCCGCTGCCTACATTAGTGTGGCGCCGTGCCACGGTTGACCTCGTACGCCGCGGGTGGGGGCTGCGCGTGCAAGCTGCCCGCCGCCGACCTCTCCCGGCTCGTCGCTGGGCTGCGCGGTCAACGCGGACCCGATCTCATCGTGGGGCTCGATGCGGCGGATGACGCCGCCGCGGTCTCGATCGCCGACGGCCAGGCGGTGATCTCCACCGCGGACTTCTTCACCCCCGTCATCGACGACGCCTTCACCTGGGGTCGGATCGCCGCCGCCAACGCGCTCTCGGACGTGTATGCGATGGGCGGCCGGCCGGTGCTGGCCATCAACCTCCTGGGCTGGCCCGTCGACAGCCTTCCACTGGAGCTGGCATCCGAGGTGCTGCGTGGCGGTGCGGAGATCGCGGCCGAGGCCGGGGTGCCGGTCGGGGGCGGACACACGATCACGGCCCCTGAGCCCGTCTACGGAATGGCGGTGACGGGTATCGCGCAGGCTGATCGCCTCATCCGGGTGGACCGGGCAGTTGCAGGGCAGCCGCTCACGTTGACGAAGGGGCTCGGGGTCGGCATCCTCAACGCCCGCCACAAGGCGACCGGCGAGGTGAGCGCTGCCGCGGTCGAGTCGATGACGACCCTCAATGCCGCGGCCGCCGAGGCTGCGCTCGCTGCCGGAATCGTCGCCGGAACGGATGTCACAGGGTTCGGACTGCTGGGTCACCTGCTCTCCATGCTGTGCGGGAGCAGCATCAGTGCCGAGGTCGAGGTCTCCGCGGTCCCGGTCATCGAGGGCGCCCAGCAGGCGTTGGAGGAGGGATTCTGCCCGGGTGGATCCCGTCGCAACCTCGACTGGGTGCGGACTGCTCTCGACCTCGGTCCCGGAGTGCGGGAGGCCGACCTGCTGCTCCTCGCCGACGCGCAGACCAGCGGCGGACTGCTG
>JAAYYA010000179.1 GCA_012515595.1 Actinomycetales bacterium | reverse complement strand
TCTCAGAGGTGACCGAGCGCGTGGGGCGTCGCTCTCAGTGGTGACTGAGCGCGTCAGAACCTGGTCCGGCCGTCGATGGACTCACGGAGCAGGTCGGCGTGCCCGTTGTGCTGGGCGTACTCCTCGATCATGTGAACGAGGATCCACCGCAGGCTGTAGTGCTCGCCGGTGCGGGTCGTCGCCACCGACGGCGTCTCGAGCCCGGTGGCGGCGAGGACTTCGGCGGTGATCCGTCGGGACTCCTCGATCGAAGCGTCGTAGAGAGCGAGCAGCTCCGCGGGGGTGTCCAGGTGGGCCGTGTGCCACTCCCAGTCCTGGTCCGCCGTCCAGTCCACCGTGTCGAACGGCGCGATCAGCGGCCCACCGAGGAGGTCCTCGGAGAACCAGCTCGACTCGACGACGGCGACGTGCTTGAGCATCCCGCCGAGGGTCATGTCCGAGGGCGGCAGTGTCTGGCTCAGCTGCTCGGCCGACAGGTCCTCGCACTTCCGCCGGAGGACCGAGCGGTGATAGTCGAGGAAGCCAGACAGGGTGGTCGCCTCGTCGGCGTTGTACGTCGACTCGACAGGGACGGTCATCTCACTCCAGGCGGGTCGCGACGCCGCGCGTCCGTGCGCGGCGCTCCCGCCAATCGTCCCAGGTCACCGGCCGCCACGCATCGGGTTTCACGGGTCGCACGCGCCCGGTGGCCCGTGGGAGCACAACACCGCGCGCCCGGTTGCCTGTGGGGGCACAACACTGCGCGCCCGGTCGCCTGTGGGACCGCAACACGGCGCGCTCGGTCAGTCAGGGGCGGACCGCGGCCTCCATCTCCCAGTCGGGCCGCAGCTCGACGCCGGACTCACCGGAGGCGGAGGTTCGGACGCCGAGCACCTGGTGCAACTGGATGTTGTTGTGCTCGAAGTTGACCCGCGAGCCGGCGAGGTAGACGCCCCACACCCGCGAGGTCCCCAGCCCGGCCTCGGCCACGCACGCCTCCCAGTTGGCCGACAGGTTCTCCGCCCAGGCACCGGTCGTGCGCGCGTAGTGCTCCCGCAGGTTCTCCTGATGCCGCACCTCGAGGTCGTTGTCCTCCATCACCGAGATGATGTGCCCGACACCGGCCAACTCACCGTCCGGGAAGGTGTAGCGGTTGGTGAACGGGTCCTTGAGCAGCCCGTTGTTCCGGTTGTGGGGGTGGGTGATGCAGTGGTTGAGCAGCCGTCCCTCGTCCCGCAGGCGCTCCCGCAGGAAGGTGAAGTATGCCGGGTAGTTGCGCACCCCGATGTGCTCGGTGAGCCCGATGCTCGAGACCGCGTCGAAACCCCGCTCGGTCACGTCGCGGTAGTCGCTGTGCCGGATCTCCGCGGAGCCGGTGAGCCCCTCCCGCTCCAGCATCTCCTGCCCCCACGAGGCCTGGCTGCGCGACAGCGTCACCCCGAGCGCGGTCACGCCGTAGTGCTTCACGGCGTGCCGCACCATCCCGCCCCACCCGCACCCGACGTCCAGCAGCCGCATCCCCGGCCTCAGCCCCAGCTTCTGGCAGACCAGGTCGAACTTGTAGGACTGGGCTTCCTCGAGCGAGGCCTCGGCGTCGGGATAGACCGCGCAGGTGTAGGCCATCGACGGCCCGAGCACCATCTCGTAGAACCGGTTGGACACGTCGTAGTGGTGCGAGATCGCCTCGGCGTCGCGGGCCCGCCCGTGCCGCAGGCCGTACGCGAGACGCCGCCATGGCGCAGGGGCCTCCTGCGGGGGCAGCTCCGGCACGTGCAGCCCGGTCTCCCGGACGAACCGCGCCAGGTCCGGCAGCTCGCGCAGCGTCGGCCGGCGCGCCCGCAGCCGGGTCAGGACATTCACCATCACCGGGTAGGGGTTGCCCTCGTCCATCCCCTCGATGACCAGCTCGTCGGCCAGGTAGGCCCGCATCAGGCCGACGGACCGGTGCGCGGTGAGCAGGTAGTTCAGCGCCTCCGGGCTGCGCAGCCGCACGACCTGCCCGTCCGGGTCGCCGCCGGTGGACCCGTCGTAGGCCTCCACTCGCAGCCCACTCCCGGGCCCGAAGTACCGGTCGAAGGCCTCGCCGACCGTCATGCTCGTCATCGTGCGCGCACCGCCTTGTCATAGAGGGTGGGGAAGCGGCCGTGGGGGTCGTACCGCTCCTTGGTCCGGTCATAGATCTCGCCGCCGTAGAGCGCGGCGAAGGTCTCCTCGTCGTAGAACGCCTCCGAGTAGAGGCCCTTGTGCCCGCCGAGCTCGGTGACCTTCTCCTCGATCGCCCGGTTGACGTCGCCGTGCACCCGCCCGTCGGTGATCGGCACCGCCGACCAGAAGCCGACGTTGACGTAGGGCACCCCGGGCCGCATCGGATAGAGGGGCCACGGAGGGGCCGTATGCCGTGTGCCGGGGGCCTCGGCCGCCTCGCCGGGGGCAT
Organism: Actinomycetales bacterium; assembly: GCA_012515595.1. Lineage (GTDB taxonomy): Bacteria > Actinomycetota > Actinomycetes > Actinomycetales > Dermatophilaceae > Ornithinicoccus. Next base: position 403 of record JAAYYA010000179.1, on the reverse strand, counting down.
CGGTCACGTGCTCAGGGGCTGGGTCGCGCAGCTGCACCGGGCACAGCCACACCGGCTCGATCGGCACGTTCTCCAGGAACCAGTCGAGGAACTCGCCGGTGCGGTCCAGCGGGATCTCGACGTCCTGGATCACCCGCTCCTGCGCGGGCCGGCCCCGCAGCCGGTCGAGGCCGGCGACGATGCCGCGGCGGGCCTCCAGGTCCTGGATCCGCCAGTAGAAGTCGCTGCGCAGCCACTGCTTCGGCCACACCCGGCGCAGCGCCGGGTGCTGCGCGCCGAAGGCCCGCGAGCACCAGAACCAGTCCGTGTCCCAGCGCCACAGGTAGTCCCGGACGGTCAGCACGTCCCGCCGCTTGTGCTGGATGGAGCGGTAGTAGATCTGCTGCCCGGTGTAGTCGCTCGG
>JAAYYA010000178.1 GCA_012515595.1 Actinomycetales bacterium | reverse complement strand
TCAACGGGTCTCCTCGGTGGTGGTGGGTGCTCAGGGTCGGCGGACCGCGTCGGCGGCACCGCCGTGCGCGCCGATCGTGACGCCCTCGACGTCCATCGCTCCGCGGGCGTGGAGGGGAGTATGCCGTGCGGCCGGGGCGCCCTCCTGCGCACCGGCGGCGAACTCCAGCTCCAGGACGTCCTTGCCGAGCTTGTCCGCCGCGGGCAGCTCGATCGGGTAGACGCCGGAGAAGCAGGCGGTGCACAGCAGGTCGCGGGGCTGGCGGGTCGCGGCGACCATGCCCTCCTCGCTGATGTAGCCGAGGCTGTCCGCGCCTATGGACTGGCAGACCTCCTCGATGCCCAGCCCGGTCGCGATCAGCTCGGCCCGGCTGGCGAAGTCGATGCCGTAGAAGCAGGGCCACCGCACCGGCGGGGAGGAGATTCGCACGTGGACCTCGGCCGCACCGGCCTCCCGGAGCATCCGGACCAGCGCACGCTGGGTGTTGCCGCGCACGATCGAGTCGTCCACGACCACCAGCCGCTTGCCGCGGATCACGTCGCGCAGCGGGTTGAGCTTGAGCCGGATGCCCAGCTGGCGGATCGTCTGGCTGGGCGCGATGAAGGTCCGGCCGACGTAGGCGTTCTTGACCAGGCCGGCGCCGTAGGGGATGCCCGAGGCCTCGGCGTAGCCGATCGCCGCCGGGGTGCCGGACTCCGGCGTCGGCATCACCATGTCGGCCTCGACCGGGTGCTCCTTGGCCAGGGTGCGGCCCATCTCGACGCGCGACTCGTAGACCCCGCGGCCGTTGAGGGAGGTGTCGGGGCGGGCGAGGTAGACATACTCGAAGACGCACCCCTTGCGGTCCGACGGCGCGAACTGCTGGGTGCGCAGGCCGTTCTCGTCGATGGCGATCAGCTCGCCGGGCTCGACCTCCCGCACGAAGGAGGCGCCCACGATGTCCAGGCCGGCGGTCTCGGAGGCGACCACCCAGCCCCGCTCCAGGCGACCCAGGACCAGGGGACGGACCCCCTGGGGGTCGCGCGCGGCATACAGCGTCTGCTCGTCACAGAAGACCAGGGAGAACGCGCCGCGCAGGGTGGGCAGCACCTGCATCGCGGAGGCCTCGAGGGAGAGGTCCGGGTCGGCGGTCAGCAGGCCGGTGACCAGCGCGGTGTCGGTGGTGTTGCCGCGGCGGACCTCGCCGGGGGCGTTGCGCAGGTCGCCGCCGTAGGCCTCGGCGAGGCGGTCGCGCAGCTCGGCGGTGTTGATCAGGTTGCCGTTGTGCGCCAGGGCGACCGTCTGGTCCTCGGTGCCGCCGAGCGTCGGCTGGGCGTTCTCCCAGGAGTTGCGGCCAGTCGTGGAGTAGCGGCAGTGACCGACCGCCAGGTGCCCGCGCAGCGAGGCCAGGCTGGACTCGTCGAAGACCTGGGAGACTAGGCCGACGTCCTTGTAGACCAGCAGCGAGCTGCCGTCGCTCGTCGCGATCCCGGCCGCCTCCTGCCCGCGGTGCTGCAGGGCGTAGAGGCCGTAGTAGGTGAGCTTGGCGACCTCCTCCCCCGGGGCCCAGACGCCGAAGACGCCGCAGGCGTCCTGCGGGCCCTTCTCGTCAGGCATCAGATCGTGGGAGAGCCGTCCGTCTGCGCGTGCCACTGCCCCATCGTCCCACAGCCCCACCGACCGAGCGCACGCCGTGGCGCTCCACGAC
>JAAYYA010000177.1 GCA_012515595.1 Actinomycetales bacterium | reverse complement strand
CCTCCTGCTCCGCCAGCCGCACCTCCGCGACGTCCCCGAGGGTGAGTTGCGGGGCGGGCTCGGTGGGCGAGGCCCCGGGGTCGGCCGGGGCCGCCGTCGGGGGTGCCACGAGCGGCAGCGCCGCGAGCTCCTCGACGTCGCTCAGCCGGTTCCCCACCGTGACGAGCAGCTCCTCGCCGTCGTCGGTGATCGACCCGGCGGGCACGAGCACGCCGTTAGCCTGCAGCAGCTGGGCGACGGTCCCGGCGGTGACCCCGGCCTGGGCCGCGGCGGCCGGGTCCAGGTCCACCCGGACGATCTGGTCGGCGATGCCGGTCAGCTGCACGTCGCGGACGCCGTCGAGGTCCTCCAGCTCGGGGATGACGACGTTGCGGAGCCGCTGCAGCAGGTCGTCCTGACTGTCCCCGCCGGTGGCCGACAGCTGGATGATCGGGAAGTCGTCGATATTGCCCGCGATGATCTGGGGGTTGGCGTCCTCCGGCAGCCCCGGCAGGCCGAGCACCGAGCGCTGCAGGTCCGTCTGGGCCGCGCCGAGGTCGGTCCCGTAGTCCAGCTCGACGACGACGACCGAGAAGCTCTCCATCGACTGGGACTGCACCTCGACCACGTTGTCGAGGCCCAGCGCCGCGGTCTCGATGCGGTCGCTGACCTGCTCCTCGACGACCGCGGCGCTCGCGTCGGGCACCGACGTGACGACGGCCAGCACGGGGAACTGGAGCGAGGGGAACAGCTCCCGCGGCAGGGAGCTCATCGCGTTGAGCCCGAAGAAGATCGCGAAGAGGGTCGTCAGGGCGATCAGCGCGCGGTTGTGCACGCTGAACCGGGTGAGCTTGTTCACGGGGCGGGTCCCTCAATTTTGATAGTGGTTTTGCTGTCTGATCCCGCATTTTTGCAGGGGTTTCGTGTGTCCGGGCTGCGACGCCACCACCAGTCTGGTCAGGACGACCGGGGCCTGGTGCGTGGATGTGGACCGCCCATGGCCTTGCGTTACCCCGCGTCGGGGTTCAGGATGATCTCAGGCGGGCGGAGTGACCCCGTACAGTCGCACCTTGAGTGCTGACCTCAACACGCCGCTAGACGGCTTTGGCGGCGCTCCGCCCGCCGCCCACACCCACCCCACAACACCTGTCTGTCGGGATGAGGGCGCACCACGGCGCGTTCCGTGGGAATGACAGCGCAACTCGGCGTGCTCGGTCGCCCCTGCGGGCGCAACACGGTGCCCGGTCGGGTCTGGGGTAGCGCCCGGTCAGGGGGCGGAGGGTGCAGTGAAGGCCTGGAGGAACTGGGCCAGCAGGCCGGCTGTGGCATCGCGGGGGAGCTTCTCGATGAGGGCGAGCACCTGGGTCAGGTCGAGGTCGCCGGACTCGCGGGCGCTCGCGGCGAGCGCGGCGGGGTCAGGGACCGGCAGGTCAGCCGGGAGGTCGACCGTCCCGCCACGAACCTCGTCGGCGGCCTCGCGCAGCGTCGCCGTGAGCTCGGGGATGACGTCGTGCGTCGCGGGGGTGATCGTGAGGTGGGTTGACCGGGGGACCAGCGACCCGTCCGACTGACGCAGCGAGGGCTGTCCTTGCAGGACGAATCCGCGCCGCGCGGAAGCCGCGGCCCACAGGTGCGGGTGGACCCGCTGCTTGGCCGGGACCCCGTCGTCGGTCACGACGGCCAGCAGCGGGCCGGCCGGTTCCCCGAGGGCCCGCAGCCCGTCGATCCGCCCGACGCAGGCTGCCACCTCGTGCGTCGCGGCGACGGTCCGGCGCGTCAGGTCGGTGTACCCCTCGACGCCCAGGGCCGCGGTGACCGCCCACGCGGCGGCCAACGACGTGGCCGACCGGGACCCCAGGATCGTCGGGTTCACCACCGGATAGCCCGGCCAGTCGGTCAGCGCGAAGTAGCGCGCCAGGTCCAGCTCCCGGTCGGCGAAGAGCAGCAGCGACGCGCCCTTGGGGGCGTAGCCGAACTTGTGCAGGTCCGCCGAGATGCTCGTGACGCCGGGCACCCGGAAGTCCCACGGCGGCAGTTCCGCCCCGCCCGCTCCAGCCCAGAACGGCAGGACCAGGCCGCCGATGCAGGCGTCGACATGGCAGGGGATGCCCCGCCCGGCCGCCGCTTCGGCGACCTCGGCCACCGGGTCCAGCACCCCGTG
>JAAYYA010000176.1 GCA_012515595.1 Actinomycetales bacterium | reverse complement strand
CGTCCCGGGGCGGGTCCATGGCCGGGCGTGGGCTCGGCCAGGAGGGCAGGTCGCGCTCGGCCCAGCGCGCGTCGACCTGGGCCTGCAGATCCTCGATCCTCACCCGTCCACCGTATGCGGGGTGGTCGCCTCGGGTGCGGCGCCCGCCTCGGCGCTCGCGCGCCTGGGGAGGAGCACGAGGGAGAGGACGACGATCACCCCCGTGGCGATGACGAGCAGCCGGTAGTCCACGATCCCGAGGAGCGCGGCACCCACGAGGGTGACCAGGGTCTGGGGGAGGTTGATCGCGATCGCGGTGGCCGAGCCGGTGCGGCCCTGCAGACGTGGCGGGGTGAGCCGCTGGCGGAGGGTGATGAACGAGACGATCGACCACGAGATGCCGAAGCCGCCGACGGCCAGCGCCGCGATGACGAGGGCGAGGCTGGTGCCGGCCAGCGGGAGCATGGCCAGGGCCAGGAGCAGGACCCCGATCCCGAAGACCCGCGCCTCGCCCGAGCGGCCGATGAGAGTCGCGGCGGTGAGCCCGCCGACGACGGCGCCGACGCCCTGCACGCTCACGAGCGGGCCGAGGGCCTCGGAGGGCAGACCCAGCCCCTGCTCGATGGCGGGGAAGATCGCGACGTTGACCAGGCCCGTGGCGCCGAAGGCGATGGCCACCACGATGGTGAGCCGGCCGAGGACCAGCACGCCGGCCAGGTGCCGGAAGCCGGCGGTCAGCTCGGTCCAGTAGCTCCCGCGCTGCTCGGCCGTCTCCGGCTCAGACTCGGTGACCTTCATCGTGGCCAGCAGCCCGGCGGCAATCACGAACGCGACGCTGGTCAGGAGGATGACCGCGTGAGGTCCCCACACGGCATACAGTGCGGTGCCGACCAGCGGGGACAGGAGCCGCAGGGCCTGGTCGATGGTGGACAGGAGCCCGTTGCCGGAGGCGAGCTGCTCGTCGGGGAGCAGGTCGCGGACGAGGCCCGTCTGGGCGGACGCGGAGAGGTAGGCGACGCTGGCGTAGACGAGGACCACGGCGTAGATCCAGACGATCTGGTCGGCCGAGTCGACGAGGAGCAGAGTCGTGACGACGCCGGCGACCAGCAGGTTGGCGATGACCAGCAGTCGCTTGCGGGAGTAGCGGTCGGCGATCTGACCCAGGAACGGCGCGAGGAGCGCGGGGAGGCCGAGCATGGCGAAGGTGAGCGCCGCCGCGCTGTCGGAGCCGGTGAGGTCCTTGATCCAGACCGCGAGCATCAGGTAGAGCGCGCTGTCGGCGATGTTGGTGAAGACCCAGGCGGTGGTCAGCCTGCGGAAGCCGGGGTGCTGCAGCGCGGCGGGGGAGCGGCGGCGCCGGGACGCGGCGGGTGGCTGCCCTGCGGTCTGGTCGGCGGTCATGAGGGGTCCTTCGGGTCGGGGTTGACCGTGCCGAACATCCGGACCTGGCGGGCGCCCTCGGGACGCAGCGCGGGGTTCTCGGAGCGGCCGGCGAAGCGTTCGTTGAGCCGGCGCAGGTCCTCGGAGAACTGCGCGGTCTCCTCGGCGGTGGCCCAGAACGAGGCGGACGTGACCGTCGCTGCCTCCATCCACTCGGGGGCCTCGCGGCCGAGCGTGCTCAGGAAGGCATGCACCCGCTCGGTCTCCCGGACCATGTGCAGCGCGGCCACCTCCGCGACGGCGGTCACCGAGCTGGGCAGGTCGTGCTGCGGCCGCAGGTCGTAGCCCCCGGGCAGCACCCGCCACGGCTTCTCCCGCCCGCGGGACTCGGCGCGCTCGATGTAGCCGTACTTGTGCAGCATCCGCAGGTGGAACGAGCAGCTGGCCACGGACTCGCCGATGTGCTCGGCGCACTGGGTCGCGGTGGCGTCCTCGACGGTGGCGAGGAAGTCGAGCAGCTCGAGGCGCACCGGGTGGGCGAGCGCGCGGATCCGCTCGGGATCGGAGGTGCGGCGGTCAGGGTGTGGCATGCGACCATGATGCATCCTAAAGAACACTTGCGCAAGTAGTCTTTACAATCGACCGAGCGCGCCGTGTTGCGGTCTCAGAGTCGACCGGGCGCACGGTATTGCGCTCTCAGGGGTCACCGGGCGCGCCGTGTTTGCGGTCTTCAGAGCCACCAGGCGGATGGCGCGTGCTGCAGGGTCGTCAGCGTGCGCAAGGATCTCCCAACCTTCCGCGACGTGGTCCTGGCGCGGGAGTTCTGGCGACGTCGTAGGTGTCGCTCAACATTCCCGCTGCTGGTCAACGTGCCAGTGATTGGATGGCGGTGTATTCTCCGCGCAACTCCCATCCCGGCGCTGGAGGAAACTATGTTGATGTCGCTGAAACGCTTCTCAGGCGTGAGTCTCATCGGGGTCCTCGCACTCGTGGGTCCCGTAGAGGTTCCCGGGGCAGGGACGCATGCCGTCACCTCAATGTCGGGATCGCTCACATGTCCTGCTGGCGAGACGGTCCGAGTGCATGTAGGCCTGAATCACACCCAGCTCGTGCGGGGGTATTGGCCAGAAAGTCGGTCTACAGCAAACGAGACGCGGCTGGCGGACGTCTCAGTGACCATGGACACGGGGCTTCGGTCCACCACGTGGCGAGTGACCGGTGATTCACTCGCCACGGGCAGCGACTACTGCTACTGATGACATGCACTCATCATGGCTGAACGAGTCCGTTGCCCAGGAGTTGCTCCCGCGTGCTGTGGTCACCCCAGGAGAACTGCGGGACTTGATGGTGGCTGTCTTGGAGTTGTTCCAGATCGAGGCTACGCCCGTCGGTGAGGCAGGCTTCACGCATCCCGAGAGCGTTGACGATCGAGACGCTCCGCTGATCGACACGCTCCTGTTCCTGGTCTATGGCCGTTACCCACCCATCGGGAGCCCTGCTGCGGATGCGTTCACCGCGAGCGCTCAAGATGCGGAGAGTCAGGATGACGAGGTGCCTTGGGATGGCTGTGCTGGGGTGTAGAACGCGGGCGGTTTGACGACTTCGGTGTCCCCAATCCGCCGCGCCGGCCTGGAGGTCACCGCGCCGTCGGTGCTTCCGATCGGAACACGGCGCGCTCGGTCGGCCTGTGGGACGCAACACCGTGCGCTCGGTCGTCAGGGGGTGACGGGGCCGGCGTAGGGGACCGGGGGGAGCTTGATGCCTTCGGCGTCGAAGGTGGCCTTGACCTTCTCGCGGATCTGGCGCGGCACGCCCCACTGCTCGCCGGGGACGCACCGGGCGAACACGCGGATCGTCATTGCGCCGGCGGCGACCGACTCGACGCCGGCCACGCTCGGCGGCTCCAGCAGCTTGGCCTGGGCGTCGGGGTCGGCATAGAACTCCTCGACGACACGCTTGACCAGGTCGATGACCTTGACCGGGTCCTCGGTCGCCGCGACCTGCAGGTCGATCGTGGCCATCGCCCAGCCGTGGCTCTGGTTGCCGATGCGGACGATCTCGCCGTTGCGGATGAACCAGACGACGCCGGCGGGGTCGCGCAGGCGGGTCACCCGGAGGGTGACCTCCTCGACGGTGCCGGTGGCCTCGCCGGTGTCGATCCGGTCGCCGACGCCGTACTGGTCCTCGATGATCATGAAGATCCCGGAGAGGAAGTCCTTGACCAGGGACTGGGCGCCGAAGCCGAGGGCGACGCCGCCGACCCCGGCGCTGGCCAGCAGGGGGGCGAGGGGCAGACCGAGCAGCGCCATGATCGTCAGGATGGCGATGGTCGCGATGACGAAGGTCGCGATGCTCTTCAGCAGCGATCCCAGGGTGAGCGCGCGCTGCCGGCGGCGGTCGTCGAAGCCGAGGAGCTTCTCGGCATGCGTGGGGGCGTGGCTCTCGGCACGCTCCACCGCGTTGTTGACGACCGTACGGATTGCCCGGTGGGCCAGCCAGCGGACGACGAGCGCCAGCACGATCGTCACGACGATGAGCACCGGGGCACCCAGGACCCAGGTGCCGAACTCCGACCAGCTAGCGAACGGCATACGGCCCATTGTCACGCAGCACCCCTGCGGTGCTGGCAGACTGGCCGGGCACCACGCAAACCCGCGCCGCGGCGCCCCACTACCCGAGAGGCCCTCACCGTGACATCAGCCCTGCCCAAACCCCTGGTCGAGCTCGCCGGGGGACACGGCGTCGCCACGGAGTTCTGGGACTGGCAGGGCAACCACCGCACGGTGGAGGAGTCGACGATCCGCAGAGTGCTCGGCGCCCTCGGGGTTCCCGCGGAGGACGAGGCGCAGGTGCGGCAGAGCCTGGTGGACCTGGGCGAGGCCGCGTGGAGGCGGGTGCTGCCGCCCGTCCTCGTGGTGCGCGCCGGTCGCGCGCACCGCCTGCCCGTGCACCTGCCGGCCGGCGAGGAGTTCACCGCGCGCCTGGACCTGGAGGGCGAGGGCGTCCTGGACCTCGCTCACACCCAGGAGGGCAAGGTCAAGGAGATCGACGGTGCGCGGGTGCAGGCGTCCGAGGTGCTGCTGCCCGAGTCGATGCCGCTCGGCTGGCACGAGGTGCGGGTCAGCGTGACGGGGGGCGCCACGCACACCATGCCGCTCGTCGTCGCGCCGCAGCGGCTCGAGCTGCCCGACTTCCTGGAGGACGAGGGCGAGCAGGCGTGGGGGACGATGACCCAGCTCTACGCGATGCGCTCGACCGAGTCGTGGGGGACCGGGGACCTGGCCGACCTTGCCGACCTGGCGGCGTGGTCCGCGGGGCTTGGGGCGGACTTCGTGCTGGTCAACCCGCTGCACGCGGCCGAGGCGGCCCCGCCGATGGAGCCCTCGCCCTACCTGCCGACCACGCGGCGGTTCGTCAACCCGATCTACATCCGGGTGGAGGACGTGCCGGAAGTCGCCTACCTGTCTGCGGCCGAGCGGCAGCTCGTGGAGTGGTTCGCCGACGACGCGCAGCGCTACCTCGACGTCGACCGGCTCGAACGGGACGCGGTGTGGTCTGCCAAGGAGGCGGCGCTGCGGCTGGTCTTCCGGCAGGGCCGGTCGGTGCGGCGCCAGAGGGCCCTGCACGACTTCGTCGACCGGGAGGGACAGGGGCTGGTCGACTTCGCGACCTGGGCGGTGCTCTTCGGGATCCACGGCCCGGACTGGCGGGAGTGGCCGGCCGAGCTGCGGGACCCCCGGAGCGAGGCCGTGGCCGCCTTCCGCGACGAGCACACCGAGCAGGTCGAGTTCCAGTGCTGGATGCAGTGGATCCTGGCCGAGCAGCTCGCCGCCGTGCAGCGCGACGCCGTGGCGGCCGGGATGCGGCTGGGCGTCATGCACGACCTCGCGGTCGGCGTCCACCCGCACGGCGCGGACACCTGGGCGCTGGGCGACGCCCTGGCGCGCGACGTCACTGTCGGCGCCCCTGCGGACCAGTACAACCAGCTCGGCCAGAACTGGTCTCAGCCACCCTGGCGACCGGACAAGCTCGCGGAGCTCGGCTACACGCCATACCGGGACATGATCCGCGCAGTGCTGCGCGACGCCGGCGGGCTCCGGGTCGACCACGTGATCGGGCTCTTCCGGCTCTGGTGGATCCCGGAGGGGACCGAGCCGCGGGAGGGCACCTACGTGCGGTACGACCACGAGGCGATGGTCGGCATACTCATGCTCGAGGCGCACCGGGCCGGCGCGGTGGTCGTGGGGGAGGACCTGGGGACGGTGGAGCCGTGGGTGCGGGACTACCTGAGCGAGGCCGGGATCCTGGGCACCTCGATCCTGTGGTTCGAGAAGGACTATGACGGGGACGGTGGGCTGCTGCCGCCGGAGGGCTTCCGCGAGCTGTCGCTGGCGACGGTGACGACGCACGACCTGCCGCCGACCGCGGGGTATCTGCAGGGGGTGCACGTGGACCTGCGGCACTCGTTGGGGCTGCTGGACCGGTCGCTGGAGGAGGAGCGGGCCGCCGACGAGGCCGACCGCGAGCAGGTGCTGGCCACGCTGCGGCAGCGGGGGCTGCTGCGGGAGGGCGCGGGGGTCGCCGAGCAGGTCGAGGCGCTGCACCGGTTCCTGGGGTTCACGGCCGCCAAGCTGGTCGGGGTGTCGGTGAGCGACCTGGCGCAGGACACGCGGGTCATCAACCAGCCCGGGACCGACGAGGAGTACCCGAACTGGCGGGTCCCGCTCGCCGGCCCCGAGGGTCGTCCGATGATGCTGGAGGAGCTGTTCACGTCGCGGTCGGCACGGCGGCTGGCGCGGACGGTGTCGCGCGAGGCCTGAGGGTCGCCTCAGGGCCGGGCCGTATGCCGTGGGGCCGGTGCCGTGGGTGCCCGCCGTCGGGCGCCGGCTCGGTGATGCGAGCCGGGCCGTCCGCGCGGTCAAACTGTCCCGCGCCACGCCCGACCCGGGGCGGCTCAGCCGTACCCGGGCACGATTGAGCCGGTGTTGGTCGGCGTGTCGCCGGGACGGATCGACACGAGGGCGGGCGGTGACAGGGGGGGCAACGGCGGTAGGCGTACGGAACCGCTACAAGAAACTGCGGAGGGCGTACGGGACCCCTACATTTTTGGGTTAGGCGTCGCGCTCCTGGGCCTTGAGGGCGCGGGCGACGGTGTCGCGGTTCTCGGCGACGGTGCGCCGCAGGCCGGAGGGGGCGGCGGAGTTGGCGTCCAGCCAGGCGGAGGTCGCGTCCAGCAGGCGCTGGTCGGCCAGGGCCATCGGGTAGAAGCCGACCGCGATCGACTCGGCGATGTGGTGCGTGCGCGCGTCCCAGACCGAGGCGACCTGCTCGTGGTAGCGCTCCACGTAGG
>JAAYYA010000175.1 GCA_012515595.1 Actinomycetales bacterium | reverse complement strand
GGCGTGATCGTCAACGCCTACCTGGACCCCGAGCAGGATCGTGTCGTCCTCGTCCTGATGGAGATGTGACCGGACCCGTCGGGTCGACCGGGAGCGGTGGCCTCAGCCGACCGGCGCCCGGCCCGGCCGCGCGAGGGCCAGCGGCAGGGTGGCCAGGCAGCATCCCGCGACGACGACCAGCGCGGTGCTGAAGCTCGTCCCCGCCGCGACGAGGCCCACGAGCACCGACCCCGCCCCGGTGCCGGCGTCGAAGCCGATGTTCCACACGGCACTGGCCTGGCTGTAGTGCTGGCGCCGCACGGCCGCGAAGGTGACCAGCATCGTCAGGTTCTGGAGCCCGCCGTAGCAGACCCCGACGACGGCCATGCCCAGCAGCAGGGCCGCTCCCGCGGTGGCCAGGGGGTCGCGCACGGACCAGGCGATGACCAGCATGCCGGCGGCGCTGAGCACGACCAGGGGCCAGATGAACCGGTCCGGCCCGGCCCGGTCGGCCAGCGCGCCCATCCGCCAGCGCGACAGGGCTGCTGCCACCGAGAACAGCAGCAGCGCCACGACGGTGAGACCGGAGCTGCTGCTCATCTGGGCCGTGAAGGTGATCAGGGCGCCACCGGCGAGCGTGACGGCCAGGAGCAGCAGCATGGGACGGATCATCCGGCCGTATGGCGTGCGCTCGCCTGCCTCCTCATGCTCCGGGAGGCTGTGGAGCACCCGGGCGAGGGCCAGGGCCGCCGGCGCCCCCAGGATCGGCAGCGCCCCGAGGGCGAAGACCAGCCCGAACCCGACGTTCTCCGCGAGCCACGGCGCGGCCGGGAGCAGACCCACCTGCGTGGAGGCGATCGCCAGCCCGTAGACCCCGACGGCGCGCCCGCGCTGGGCGGCGGGCACCAGCTCGGCGACGACGGCGCTGCCGGTCACCGTGAGCACCCCGAAGCCCATGCCGCGCACGCCGGAGAGCGCCAGCGTCACGCCCAGGTCGTCGCTCAGCGGGTGGAGGAGGGAGGGCACCCCGAGGAAGAGCATCCCGGCGGCCATGACCGGCCCCCACCCGAACCGGCGCAGCGCGATCGGGACGACCAGCTGGGTGAGCACCGTGACCAGCATGAAGACCCCGTTGACCAGGCCGGATCCCGCCTCGTCGGCGCCGCCGCGGACGGCCCACAGCGGCGCGGCCGGCAGCAGCGCGGCATACCCGGAGAAGCCCAGGAAGCTCATCGCCAGCAGCGGCCGCATCCCCGGCACGCGCCACACGTTGGTGCTCACACCTGGGGACCCTACGCGGTGCCGCATCGTGATGAAGCTGTGACCTGCCGAGCGTGCCCGGCCCCTTGACAACGTCCCTCTCGATGGTGGATTCTCAGTCGTGAGAGCGCTCTCACGAACGCTTTCACCACCACTGACCGGCGGTGCGAAGGCCGCCATGTGACAAGGGAGTTACACAGTGCAACCCACCCGGCGCACGCTTACCGCGGCGGTCGCGATGACCGCGATGACCCTCACCCTCGCCGCCTGTGGCGGGGGAGACGACAACGAGGGCAGCACCACCGACAACGGCGACTCCTCCGAGGCGGCCGGCAGCGGCGAGCAGATCACGCTCACCGTCGCGACCTTCAACGAGTTCGGCTACGAGGACCTCCTTAAGGAGTACGAGTCGCTGCACGACAACATCACCGTCGAGCACGTCAAGGCGGACACCGCCGACAACGCGCGCGACGCGCTGCGCAACAGCCTGGGTGCCGACTCCGGCGCGGCGGACATCGAGGCCATCGAGGTCGACTGGCTCGTGGAGTTCATGCAGTACCCCGACAAGTTCGAGGACCTGGCCGACCCCGGGGTCGCGGACCGCTGGATGGACTGGAAGATCGAGGCCGCCACCACCGACGACGGCAAGCTCATCGGCTACGGCACCGACACCGGCCCCCAGGCCATCTGCTACCGCGCCGACCTGCTTGAGGCGGCCGGGCTGCCCACCGACCGCGAGGAGGTCGCGAGCCTCCTCGAGGGCGACTGGCAGCACTACTTCGACGTGGGCAAGGACTTCGTCGCCAAGTCCGACGCCGCGTGGTTCGACTCGGCCGGCGCCACCTGGCAGGGCATGATCAACCAGGTCGAGGTCCCCTACCAGGACCCCAGCGGCGAGATCATCGCCACGACCAACCCGCAGGTGCGGGAGCTCTACGACCAGGTGCTCGCGGCCTCCACGGACGCCGAGCTGTCCGCCGGCCTGCAGCAGTGGACCCCCGACTGGGTGGCCGGCTTCCAGTCGGACTCCTTCGCCACGATGCTGTGCCCGGGCTGGATGCTCGGCATCATCGAGGGCAACTCCGAGGGCGTCGAGGGCTGGGACGTGGCCAACGTCTTCCCCGGCGGCGGCGGCAACTGGGGCGGGTCCTACCTGACCGTCCCGGCCCAGGGCGAGCACGTCGAGGAGGCCAAGGCGCTGGCCAACTGGCTGACCGCGCCGGAGCAGCAGATCAAGGCCTTCGAGGCCAAGGGCACCTTCCCCAGCCAGGTCGAGGCGCTGGAGTCCGAGACGCTGCTGAGCGCCAGCAACGCCTTCTTCAACGACGCGCCGACCGGGCAGATCTTCGTCGACCGGGCCAACGCGATCACCTTCCAGCCCTTCAAGGGCCCGGACTACTTCTCGGTGAACAGCGCGCTGCAGGACGCACTCACCCGCGTCGACGTCGACGGCACCGACGACGCCCAGACCTCCTGGGACAAGTTCGTCGCCGACGTGGAGGCGTTGGGCTGATCCGTGAGCACCACGACCCCGCTCCGTCCGGCGACGGAGCAGTCTGAGCCGCCCCCGAAGCGCATCGGCTTCGGGGGCCGGCTCAGCCGGTGGGACCTGAAGCTCAGTCCCTACCTCTACATCTCCCCGTTCTTCGTCCTCTTCTTCGTCACCGGCCTGTTCCCGCTCATCTACACCGGCTGGGTCGCGGTCCACGACTGGGACCTGATCATGGGCCAGGGCGAGTTCGTCGGGGCGAAGAACTTCACCGACGTCCTCGGCAACCGGGACTTCTGGAACGCTCTGACCAACACCTTCAGCATCTTCGTGCTGTCCTCGGTGCCCCAGGTCATCTGTGCGATCACCATCGCCGCCCTGCTGGATGCGAACCTGCGCGCCAAGACCTTCTGGCGGATGGGCGTCCTCCTGCCGTATGTCGTGGCACCGGTGGCCGTGGCCCTGATCTTCTCCAACCTGTTCGCGGACAAGTTCGGCCTGATCAACAGCATCCTGGGCACCATCGGGATCGACCCGATCGGCTGGCACTCCCAGCGGCTGCCCAGCCACCTCGCGATCGCCACGATGGTCAACTTCCGATGGACCGGCTACAACGCGCTGATCTTCCTGGCCGCGATGCAGGCGATCCCGCGCGACCTCTACGAGCAGGCCTCCATCGACGGCGCCGGCAAGATCCGCCAGTTCTTCTCGGTGACCGTGCCGATGCTGCGCCCGACGATCATCTTCATCGTCATCACCAGCACCATCGGCGGGCTGCAGATCTTCGACGAGCCCCGCCTCTACGACGCCTACGGCCGCGGCGGCGCCGACGGCCAGTGGCAGACCCTGACCATCCTGCTCTACGAGCAGGGGTGGACGCGCTCGAACTTCGGGCGGGCCTCGGCGATCGCGGTCCTGCTGTTCCTGATCATCGTCGTCATCGGCCTGGTCAACTACTTCGTCACCCGCCTGATCTCCACCTCGGAGGTGAAACGATGACCGCCCTGACACCGGGCCAGCCGCTGCTGACGGAGGAGCCGGCCCGCGGACGCGCCAGGACCGGCCGCTCCTACAGCAACCGGCCGGGCAAGATCGTCTACGGTCTGCTGGCCGCGGTCGTGCTGGGCGGGATGTTCCCGCTGTGGTGGTCCTTCCTGGTCGCCAGCCACGACTCGGCCGTGCTGAGCCGCAACCCCTTCCCGCTCGTGCCCGGCGGCAACTTCCTGCAGAACGCCGCCACCGTCATCGACACGGTGCCGTTCTGGCGGGCGACGATGAACTCGATCATCGTCTCCACGGTGTGCTCGGCCTCGGTGGTCCTCTTCGCCACGCTCGCCGGCTACGCCTTCGCCAAGCTGCGGTTCCGCGGGCGCGGTCCGCTGCTGGTCTTCGTGATCGCCACGATGGCGGTGCCCACCCAGCTCGGCGTGGTCCCGCTCTACCAGGTGATGGCCAAGCTGGGCTGGACCGGTGAGCTGCTCGCGGTCATCGTCCCCTCGCTCGTCACCGCGTTCGGTGTCTTCTGGATGACCCAGTACCTCTCGCAGGCGGTCCCGGACGAGCTCATCGAGGCGGCCCGCGTGGACGGGTGCAGCATGATCCGCACCTTCTGGCACGTCGGCCTGCCCGCCTCCCGCCCGGCGGCCGCGATGCTCGGGCTGTTCACCTTCGTGGCGACCTGGACCAACTTCTTCTGGCCGTTCATCGTCCTGGGCCCCCAGGACCCGACCCTCCCGGTGGCGCTGCAGCAGCTGCAGGCCGCGCACTTCGTGGACTACTCGCTGGTCCTGGCCGGTGCGCTGCTGGCCACCATCCCGCTGTTGATCCTGTTCGTCTTTGCCGGTCGCCAGCTGGTGTCCGGCATCATGCAAGGAGCCGTCAAGCAATGAGCACACCACTGGTCTTCCCCGAGGGCTTCCTCTGGGGATCGGCCACCGCGTCCTACCAGATCGAGGGCGCCGCCCGGGAGGACGGTCGGGGCTGCTGCATCTGGGGCACCTACTCCCGCACGCCCGGGATGGTCCACAACGGGGACACCGGGGAGGTGGCCTGCGACCACTACCACCGCTACCCCGACGACGTGGCGCTGATGAGCGAGCTCAACCTGCAGTCCTACCGGTTCTCCACCTCGTGGGCGCGGGTGATGCCGGACGGGCGCACGGTGAACCAGGCCGGCCTGGACTTCTACTCCCGGCTCACCGACGAGCTGCTCGGGCGGGGGATCGTGCCCTGGCTCACCCTCTACCACTGGGACCTGCCCCAGGCCCTCGAGGACGAGGGCGGCTGGCCCAGCCGCGACACGGCATACCGCTTCGTGGAGTATGCCCAGGCCGTGCACTCCGCCCTGGGCGACCGGATCTCCTACTGGACCACCCTGAACGAGCCGTGGTGCAGCGCCTTCCTGGGCTACGCCGACGGGCGGCACGCCCCGGGCCGCACCGACGGGCCGGACGCGCTGCGCGCGGCCCACCACCTGCTCCTGGCCCACGGGCTCGGCACGGCCGAGCTGCGCTCGCGGGACGCCAGCCTGTCCCTCGGGATCACGCTCAACTTCGCCGACACCACGCCGGAGGACCCGCAGGACCCCGGTGACCAGGACGCGGCCCGCCGGATCGACGGGATGAGCAACCGCTACTTCCTGGACCCGCTGTTCCGCGGTGCCTACGCCCCGGACATCCTGGACGACCTGCGCAACGTGTGGCCCGAGGGCCTCGTCCACGACGGCGACCTCGCGGCGATCAGCACCCCGATCGACGTGCTCGGAGTCAACTACTACAGCGGCAGCACCGTCTCGGGCCCTCCGCCCGAGGAGGCGCACGCGGCCGCCGACGCGGCACGGGCCACCGGGATCCCGAGCCCGCACGTGGGCTCCGAGCACGTCACCTTCGTGCCGCAGGACGTCGAGCACACCGCGATGGACTGGGAGGTGCGGCCCCAGGGCTTCACCGACCTGCTCGTGCGGCTGCAGCGGGACTACACCGGGCCGGCGGGGATCCCGCTGTACGTCACGGAGAACGGCGCCGCCTACGACGACGAGCCGGACGAGACCGGTTTCGTCCAGGACGACGACCGCCTCGCCTACGTGCGCTCGCACCTCGGGGCGCTGCACGAGGCGCTGGACGCCGGGGCCGACGTGCGCGGCTACTTCCTGTGGTCGCTGCTGGACAACTTCGAGTGGGCCTACGGCTACGACAAGCGGTTCGGCATCGTCCGCGTCGACTACGACACGCAGCAGCGCACCCCCAAGGCCAGCGCCCACTGGTACGCCGGGGTGGCAGGATCGAACCGCGTCGACTGAGTCGGTCTCGGGGCTATCACGGCAGCGACCGTGCGCTCCGCTGTGGAGAGGAGTGCCATGGTCGCGCGCAACGCGCCCACGCTGGAGGACGTCGCGGCCCGTGCCGGGGTGTCCCGGGCGACGGCCTCGCGGGTGGTCAACGCCGACCCGCGGGTGCGCGAGGCGGCACGGCTGGCCGTGAGCGCCGCCGTGGCGGAGCTCGGCTACCGGCCCAACCGGGCGGCTCGCCGTCTGGTGACCCGGGCCGCGGACTCGATCGCGGTCGTCGTGCCCGAGTCCGACGAGCGGGTCTTCTCCGACCCGTTCTTCTCCGGCACGCTGCGCGGGGTCACCGGCGCGGTCGGAGACCTGCCGATGCAGGTGGTGCTCGTCATGGGCAAGCCCGATGACGGGGACCGCCGGATGGAGCGCTACCTGCGGGGCGGCCACACCGACGGCGCCATCGTGGTCAGCCACCACCAGAACGACACCCTCTGGCGGGTGCTGGCCGAGACCCGGCTCCCGTCGGTCTTCCTCGGCCGACCGTATGCCGAGGAGGCGCGGGTGCCGTACGTCGACGTGGACAACTGCGCCGGCGCCGCGCTCGCGGCCCGCCACCTCATCGCGCGCGGGTGCCGCCGGATCGGCACCGTCACCGGCCCGCTGGACATGAGTGCCGGCCACGACCGGTGGCAGGGGTGGGTGCGCGTCCTGGAGGAGGCCGGCCTGGAGACCGACCTGGTCGAGCACGGCGACTTCACCGCGGCGGGTGGGGCGGAGGCCACCCGGCGCCTGCTGGAGCGGTGCCCCGACCTGGACGGCCTGTTCGCGGCGTCCGACCAGATGGCGGTCGCCGCGATCGGCGAGCTCGGCGTGGCCGGGCGACGCGTGCCGGACGACGTCGCCGTCGTGGGCTACGACGACTCGGAGGCCGCGACGATGAGCCGCCCCGCGCTGACCACCGTCGTCAACCCGATCGCCGAGATGGCCGCCCGCGCCGTCGACCTGCTGCTGCGGGTGATGGACGGCGAGGAGGTCCAGCCGGAGACGCTCTCCACCGACCTCGTGGTGCGCGAGTCCGCCTGACGCGCGAGGGCCGGTCCCGGGAGCCCCCGCTCCTCCCGGGACCCGCACGCCCTACTGGAGGCTGACGGTCACGCCGTCGGAGAACATCGAGTCGTGCAGCTCGAGCGCGGTGGGCACTGCGTCCGCAGGGATGTCGTAGAGCAGCACCCCGCTCATCGAGTTGCCCGGGTTGATCTCGTCGAGCCACAGTCCCTCGTCCAGCCAGATGCTGGCGCTGGAGGTGCTGTGCTCCCTGCCCTGCTCGTCGACGAGGACCTGATCGTTGTCGAACAGGGTCTGGGCGCGGTCCCCGATGTTGGTCACCGAGATGTGCACGAGCACGAACTGGCCCTGAGCCTCCTGCTCGGAGAAGCTCTCGCCGATGGTGGACAGGCCAGTCTCGACCTCGGTCACGACGAACTCGAACTTGCCGTCCCGGACGGCATCACCCAGCCCCGGCTCGTCGGCGGCGGGCTCCTGAGCGGGCTGGTCCGCCGACGCTGCGTCCTCGGCCGCCGGCTCCTCGGCCGCCGGCTCCTCGGCCGCCGGCTCCTCGGCCGGGGACTCCTCCTTGGGCTCCTGGGCCGCGTCGTCGGCCGTCGGTGACTCGACTGCGGGCTCCTCTGCGGCAGGCTCCTCCTCGGCGGCGGGCTCATTGGCGGCCTCGTCGGCCGAGGAAGCGACCGGTGCCACGGCGGCCGTCT
The DNA here is from genome assembly GCA_012515595.1 of Actinomycetales bacterium. Taxonomy (GTDB): domain Bacteria; phylum Actinomycetota; class Actinomycetes; order Actinomycetales; family Dermatophilaceae; genus Ornithinicoccus. The sequence goes on along the minus strand of JAAYYA010000175.1, from coordinate 6,948 downwards.
CGGGGGCCTCCGGCTCGTCGCCCCCGTTGAGGGCGTTGCCGAGCGCGCCGAGCCCCACGAGCACGAGGACGGCGGTGATGATCTTGTGCCGGCGGAACCAGGACTTCTTCGGCTCCGGCTGCGGTGCTGCCGGCGGCACGGGGGGTGCTGCCGGGTGGCCCGGACCCCAGGCCTGCTGGCCGGGTGCTCCGGACTGTCCGCCCGCAGGCTGCGGGTCCTGCCAGACCGTGCCGTAGTGCTGACCCTGCGGCGGCGGTGGGGTGGCTCCGTAGGGCTGGCCCGTCGGCGGGGGCGGGGGAGGGGTGGTGCTCATGATGACTCCTCGGGTGGCTGTGGAATGTGTCGGACCCAGCACACCCGTTGTCGCCTCCCGCCCACATCGTCCGATCGGTCAGCGTTGCCTGGCCGATCGGCTACCTGCCGCCACCCGCTCACTGACCGGTCGGCGGTGACGCAGTGTCAGTGGTCGCCTCTACTGTCTGCGACATGTCCACGATGCTGCCGACCGCACCGGTCGTCCCGCCCGTCGGGCCCGTGCCCGCCGGGCCGGTGCCCGGGGCCTGGTCGAGCCTGCGGACCGTGGGCCGCGGCACCCGGTTCCTGCTGATGCTCCTGGTCTGCGGGGCCGGGTCCGTGATCGCGCTGGGCAGCGCCGTGACCCGCTACACCGAGTCCTCGACGACAGGAGAGCTGAGCGCCATCCAGAGCACCCTGATCATGACGGCCCTGGCCGGGGCCGTCGTCACCGCCGCTGCCCTGTGGTGGCGCCACACCGCTCCGTATGCCGTGACCCTGGTGACGGCCGCCCTGCCACTGGCCCTGCCGCTGGATGCCACGGCGTCGCTGTTCGCGCTGGCCGCCCTCATCCGGCTGCGGACCGGGCGGTGGGTGTGGGCCTCCGCGGGGCTGGTCGCGCTGGCGACCGCCACGGCGCTCTTCCGCGACGCTGCGGGTGCAACCACGGGGTCCTCGCTGCTCAAGTCGCTGACGTCGGTGCACGCGCCCGGCGAGAGCGTGCCCGTCGACCTGTCTGTCTGGGTGCCGCTCATCGTGGCGGTGACGCTGCTGGCCGGATCCGTGGGTGCGGGCCTGTTCATGCACAGCCGCCTCGACCTGGCCGCGACGCAGAGCCGGGCCGAGGCGGCCCAGCAGAGCACCACGGTGCTGACCGACCGCCTCGGTCGTCAGGCCGAGCGGGACCTCATTGCGCGGGAGGTGCACGACGTGATCGGGCACCGGCTGTCCCTGCTGTCCCTGCACGCCGGAGGCCTCGAGGTGGCCGCCGGGCAGGACGAACGCCTCGCCCACAGCGCCGCCCTGGTCCGCGAGGGTGCCCAGCAGGCGATGGACGACCTGCGCTCCCTGCTGCACGTGCTGCGCGAGCCGGAGATGACCGCCTTCAACCGCACCGCGATGCCGTCGCTGAGCGATCTCCCCGTCGTCATCGACGAGACGGTGGAGGGCGGCATGCCGGTGGTCTCGACCGTCTACCTGTCCCAGGCCGAGGATGCCGACCCTGCCCTGGCCCGGGCGGTCTACCGCATCGTGCAGGAGCTGCTCACCAACGCCCGCCGCCACGCCCCCGGTGCACCCGTGCGTCTGCTGGTGCGGGGCGGGCCGGCCGAGGGCATCCACATCGAGACGGCGAACCGCCTGACCACGCTGTTCCCCGGGGAGCCGGGCAACGGGCTGACCGGCATCGCCGAGCGGGTCGACCTCTGGCGGGGGACCATGCGGCACGGGCTCGACCAGGGCCACACCTTCCGAGTGGCCATCCACCTGCCGTGGGCGATGGCCCGCCAGGAGGCGTCATGAGCCTCCGGCATCGCCCTGAACACCTGACGGGTCCCGACCAGGGAGGCCAGGAGGAGGCCCAGCGCGACGAGGACGTGCGCGTGCTCCTGGTGGATGACGACCCGCTGGTCTGCTCCGCCCTCGATCTCATGCTGTCCTCGGCCGGTCTCTCCGTCGTGGGCAGTGCCGGGGACGGTGACCAGGTGGTCACCGCCGTCCAGCGGCACCGTCCGGACGTGGTGCTGATGGACGTGCGGATGCCCCGGGTGGACGGGCTCACCGCCACCCGGGAGCTGCTGCGCCTGCCCGACCCGCCCCGGGTGCTGGTGCTCACCACCTTCGCCGAGGACTCGGCGGTCATGCGGGCGGTCGAAGCCGGTGCCGCGGGGTTCCTCCTCAAGACCGCGCCCCCGGCGCAGATCATCGAGTCGGTCCGCGCTGTCGCAGCAGGGGAGGGGGTGCTCTCGCAGTCCAGCGTCCGGGAGCTCCTCGAGCACGTGGCCACCCATCCCGTGGTGACCCAGCAGCGCGAGACGGCCGACCGCCTCGGGCGCCTGACCCCGCGGGAGCGGGAGATCGTCGTCCGCGTGGCGCGGGGGCGCTCCAACGCCGACATCGCCCGCGAGCTGTTCGTCAGCGAGGCCACCGTCAAGAGCCACCTCACCGGGGTGCTGACCAGCCTGGGCTGCTCCAGCCGGGTCGAGGTCGCCGTGCTGGCCGAGCGGGCCGGCTGGTTGCGGGAGCCGTCGGCCGTGGCCAGCTGACGGCGGACCGGCTCCGGGGCGATCTCGGCTGCAGGGACGCCGCACCGACCCGGAGCAGTTCCTGCCAGGGCACCACCTGCCAGGGGCACCACACGGTGTGAAACCGGCCACCAATGTGCATGAGTATGCGCTTCACCGTATATTCTGGCGGTTCCGCTGTCTTTGAACGGGAGTGTTCCCATGAACCGACTTGACCCTGCGCTGACACCGCTCTACGAGCTCGTGCTGCAGCGCAACCCGGGCGAGACCGAGTTCCACCAGGCCGTGCTCGAGGTCATGGACAGCCTCGGCGCCGTGGTCCGCAAGCACCCGGACTACGCGGATGCGCGGGTCATTGCCCGGTTGTGCGAGCCGGAGCGGCAGATCATCTTCCGGGTCCCGTGGGTCGACGACAAGGGGCGGATCGAGATCCACCGGGGCTTCCGGGTCGAGTTCAACTCCGCGCTGGGTCCGTACAAGGGCGGCATCCGGTTCCACCCCAGCGTGCTGCTCGGCACGGTCAAGTTCCTCGGCTTTGAGCAGATCTTCAAGAACGCCCTGACCGGTCTGCCCATCGGCGGTGCCAAGGGCGGCTCGGACTTCGACCCCAAGGGTCGCTCGGACATGGAGATCATGCGCTTCTGCCAGTCCTTCATGACCGAGCTCTACCGCCACATCGGGGAGTACACCGACGTCCCCGCGGGTGACATCGGCGTCGGCGGCCGCGAGATCGGCTACCTGTTCGGCCAGTACAAGCGGATCACCAACCGCTACGAGTCGGCCGTGCTCACCGGCAAGGGCATCGGCTGGGGCGGCTCCCAGGTGCGCCGCGAGGCCACCGGTTACGGCCTCGTCTACTTCGTGGAGGAGATGCTCAAGACCAAGGGCGGATCCTTCGACGGGCAGCGGGTCGTGGTCAGCGGGTCGGGCAACGTCGCGACCTACGCCATCGAGAAGGTGCACCAGCTCGGCGGCACGGTCGTCGCCTGCTCGGACTCCAGCGGCTACGTCGTCGACGAGAACGGCATCGACCTTGACCTGCTCAAGGAGATCAAGGAGGTGCGCCGGGGCCGCATCTCGGAGTATGCCCAGCAGCGGGCCGCGACCTTCGTGGGGGACGGCTCCATCTGGGACGTGCCCTGCAAGGTCGCCCTCCCGTGCGCCACCCAGAACGAGATGGACGAGGCCGCCGCGCTCACCCTGATCCGGAACGGCTGCATCGCGGTGGGGGAGGGCGCCAACATGCCGGTGGTCCCGGAGGCCGTCAAGGCGCTGCGCGACGCGGGGGTGCTGTTCGCGCCCGGCAAGGCCGCCAACGCCGGCGGGGTGGCGACCAGCGCGCTGGAGATGCAGCAGAACGCCTCGCGGGACTCCTGGTCCTTCGAGTTCACCGAGGGGCGCCTGGCCGAGATCATGAAGGGCATCCACGAGCGCTGCGCGAGCACCGCCGAGGAGTATGACGTGCCCGGCAACTACGTGCTGGGTGCCAACGCCGCGGCGTTCGTCCAGGTGGCGGACGCGATGATCGCCCAGGGCGTCATCTGAGCCTCTCCGGGGAGCGGCGTGCCCGGCGCCACCGGATCACCAGGTCGGCGACGGCGCCGACCACGAGGGACAGGCCGACGCCGACGACGGCGCTGAACAGCGGGTTGCCGTCCACCCAGGCCGCGGCCAGCAGACCCAGCCCCAGCATGTAGAGCGCCCAGACGGTGCCGCCGAGCACGCTGATCGGCAGGAACCGCCGGTGCGGGTAGCCGCTGGCCCCGGCCGCCAGGTAGACCGCGACCCGACCCACCGGGACGAACCGGCCGGTCAGGATGACGGTGGCCGGGCGCCGTTCCAGCTGTCGGCGTCCGGCGTCCAGCGTCCGGGCGATGCGCCCGGCCCGCAACCGGTCGAACCGTCCCGGGCCCAGGAGGCGGCCGATGGCGAAGCTCAGGTTGTCGCCGGTGATCGCGCCCAGCGCCGCGACCGCGATCAGCAGGGGGAGTGCGGGAGGGCCGTCGAGGGCCGCGAGGGCCATCACGAGGGCCTCGCTCGGCACCACCGGGAAGATCCCGTCGAGCACGATCATCACGAAGGTGCCGGGCAGCAGCCACCAGGTCTCGGCGGCCGCCAGGAGCGCGTCGTTGACCGCGTCGAAGAAGTCGGACATGCCCTCCCTGTCGTTCTGCCATGGTGCGGGACGTGACCCGGTGCCGTGCACCCGGTGCCCGAACACTACGTGACGGCAGCGCGGCACCCTCTCCTCTCAATTCGGCAAAGTCGACCCGAAATGCTTGCCAACCGGGGTGACCTGCGTCACTCTGGCCGATAGTCCAACGCGGGTTGGCGTCCGAGGCATGCGAGGAGGCGTGAAATGAGCGACACGACACTGGACACGGCGGGCGGTGAGCAGGAGACCGAGCTCAAGCGGGTCATGGGACCCAAGCTGCTGCTGCTCTTCATCGTCGGGGACATCCTCGGCACCGGGATCTACGCCCTCACCGGAAAGGTCGCCGGCGAGGTGGGCGGCGCGGTGTGGCTGCCCTTCATGGTGGCCTTCGCAATCGCGATCATCACGGCGTTCAGCTACCTGGAGCTGGTCACCAAGTACCCCCGGGCCGGGGGAGCGGCCTCCTTCGTGCACCGAGCCTTCGAGATCCACTTCATCACCTTCCTGGTCACCTTCACCGTGATGGCCAGCGGCATCACCTCGGCCTCGACTGCGTCGCGGGCGTTCGCCGAGAACCTGTTCAAGGGTTTCCACCTGTTCGGCGAGACCAACGCCGAGGGACAGGCCGTCGTCAACGCCGGGGCGATCAGCATCGGCGCCCTGTTCTTCATCCTGCTGGTGATGACCGTCAACTTCCGCGGCGTCGCCGAGTCGGTGAAGGCCAACGTCGTCCTGACGCTCATCGAGCTGTCCGGTCTGCTGCTGGTGATCTTCGTCGGTCTCTGGGCGGTCGCCGGCTTCTCCGGCGCGGAGGTGGACTTCTCCCGCATCACCGTCTTCGAGAGCCCGAGCGGCAAGAACGCCTTCATGGCCGTCACCGCGGCCACCGGGCTCGCGTTCTTCGCCATGGTCGGCTTCGAGGACTCGGTCAACATGGCCGAGGAGACCAAGGAGCCGAGCCGGATCTTCCCCAAGGTGATGCTCTCCGGTCTGCTGCTGACGGGTCTGATCTACGTGCTGGTCTCGATCACCGCCGTGGCGCTGGTGCCGGTGGGGGAGCTGGCGCAGGGCGGCACGCCGCTGCTGACCGTGGTCGAGCGGGGCGCACCGAACCTGCCGATCGACACGATCTACCCGTTCATCGCGATGTTCGCCGTCGCGAACTCGGCGCTCATCAACATGATGATGGCCTCGCGCCTGCTCTACGGCATGGCGCAGCAGGGCGTGCTGCCCAAGCCCCTGGGCCTGGTGCACCACGGCCGGCAGACGCCGTGGGCGGCGATCCTGTTCACGACCGCCCTGGCGATCGGCCTGATCCTGCTGGTGACCTCGGTCTCCAACCTCGGCGACGTGACGGCACTGCTCCTGCTCGGCGTCTTCAGCGTGGTCAACGTGGCCTGCCTCATCCTGCGCAAGGACACCGTCAGCCACGAGCACTTCACGGCACCGACCGCGCTGCCCGTCATCGGTGCCCTGGCCTGCGCCTACATGGTGGGGCCGTGGACGGGGCGCGACGGCTCGGTCTACGCCATCGCCGGCTGGCTGCTGGTGATCGGCGTCGGACTCTGGGCGGTGACCTGGTTCCTGAACCGGGCGCTCTACTCCAGGCCCACCCGGATCAAGGAGCCGGAGGAGCTGGGCACCGGGGACGGCGGCCCACGCAACTGACCACCGGGCAGCCGATCGCCGACACCCGACCTGCTCGCTGATCGCCACCCCCGACCCACTGCCGGAGGTGACGGGCAGCGGGTGGTGACGAGCGCCATACTGACGCAGTTGGCCCTCGATGGTGGTTGTCCGCTAAACTTGATCCTTGCCTGCGGGTGCGTCGATGCACCGTCAGACAGGTTCTGCCGGAGGACGAACCGTTCCTCGCGGCCCATCGGGTGCCACTGAGAGCACCTGGAGGTAGGTCGGTCACGCTCATGGGGAGCGATGAGGCGTCCAACCTCATCGAGCACCAAGAATTGAGCGATACGCCATGGCCAAGGCCATCGGGCGCGCCTCCGCGCCCTCCAACAAGAAGAAGCCCCGCCACACAGCGGCCCAGAAGAAGGCTGCCCGCAAGGCGCGTGAGCTGTCCGAGCGCTCCTCGCGCCGGGACGACCGCGCCTCGTATGCCGACAAGCCGGCCCGCGAGGACCGTCCCCACCGCGGGGGTCACCAGCGCGACGGCTACCGTCGCGACGACAACCGGGGCGAGCGCCGGTCCGGTGACCGTCCGTACGGCGACCGTCCGCAGCGTTCCTACGACCG
>JAAYYA010000174.1 GCA_012515595.1 Actinomycetales bacterium | reverse complement strand
GTCAGCCCCAGCCGAGGGCGTGCAGCTTCTCGTCGTCGATGCCGAAGTGGTGGGCGATCTCGTGCACGACCGTGATGGCGATCTCCTCGATCACCTCGTCGCGGTCCTGGCACATGCGCAGCGTGGGGCCCCGGAAGATCGTGATGCGGTCCGGCATCTGCCCGCCCCAGGACTCGTCACGCTCGGTGAGCGGGATCCCGTCATACACGCCGAGCAGCTCCGGGTCGTCCGCCGGCGGTTCGTCCTCCACGAAGAAGACCACGTTGTCCAGCAGCGCCATCAGCTGGGGCGGCACCTCGTCCAGGGCGTCGCCCACCGCGTTCTCGAACTCCTCGCGGCTCATCTCCACCGGCTCGTCCGGGTGGGGTCCGTCCTCGCCGTGGCGGTGCTCGTCGGGGTCGGGCTGTCCGGAGTGCTCCACGGGGTCGGGGGAGTGGGGGGAGCTCAGGTGGTCATCGGCGGGCACCCTGCCAGTATGCCGAGTGACCGGCTCGTCCTCCGACCCACCCCTGATCTCAGGACTCCCCGGGCACAGCAGAAGGCCATGGTGCCGGTGGGCACCACGGCCTTCCTGCCGTGCGTGGTGGCCCGCTCAGGGGCCGGTGAGCCGCGTCAGTGGCGGTCGTCCGAGCGGAGACCGGCGGTCTCGTCGGCGCGGTCCACCGACTCCTCGATGGCCTGTGCGGTGCCACCCGGCAGGGCCTCGGCCTCGCCGTGGTGGTGGGCAGCGGCCAACTCGGAGGGGGTGACGGGCTCGATGCGGTCCTTGAAGTAGAAGTCCGAGAGCTTGCGCCGCAGGGACTCCAGCGGGCCGACGGGCCGGTCGACGCCGTACTCGTCGGTGTCCGGGCCGGCGGTGAGGGACAGCGGACGCTGCGCCTCGTGCTGGACCAGGTGCCAGCGGTCGAACTCGTTGAGCTCCTCGTGGACCTCGTAGAAGCGGCCCTCCGGGGTGCGCATGATGCGCCCGGACTCCGTGCCGTGGAGCACCGTCTCGCGGTCGGCGCGCTGCAGCGACAGGCACAGGCGCTTGACGACCATGAAGACGATGACCGGGAGCACGAAGAACAGGACGCGGAGGGCGACCGTGATGTCGTTGATCGACAGGTGCAGCTTGATCGCGATGATGTCGTTGATCGTGGCGATCGCCAGGACCAGGTACATCGAGATCGCTGCGGCACCGACAGCGGTGCGGACCGGGGCGTTGCGGGGGCGGTCGAGCAGGTGGTGCTCCCGCTTGTCACCGGTGATCCACTGCTCGATGAACGGGTAGACGCCCAGGATGGTCCACACCAGCGGCAGGAGCAGCAGCGAGCCGAGGAAGATGTTGAAGCTCCACGTGAAGCCCCACAGCTCGAACTCCAGCCAGCCCGGCAACAGCCGTAGCGCGCCGTCGGAGAACCACATATAGAAGTCCGGCTGCGAACCCGCCGTCACCTGGCCCGGGTCGTAGGGACCGTAGGCCCACACCGGGTTGATCGTCACCAGCGCCGAGATGAGCGCGGTAATGCCGAACACGATGAAGAAGAAGCCACCGGCCTTGGCGGTGTAGACGGGCAGCAGCGGGAAGCCGACCACGTTGGTGTTGGTGCGTCCCGGCCCCGGGTACTGCGTGTGCTTGTGCCAGAAGACCAGGAAGATGTGCACCGCGAACAGGCCGACGAGGATCGCCGGGATCAGCAGCACGTGCGCGATGTAGAGGCGGGGGATGATCGACTCACCCGGGAACTCGCCACCGAAGACGAAGAACGTCATGTAGGTGCCGATGACCGGTGCGGAGGACATGAAGCCGTTCATCGCGCGGATGCCGGTGCCGGAGAGCAGGTCGTCCGGCAGGGAGTAGCCGGCGAAGCCCTCGACGCAGGCCAGCAGCGACAGGACGGTGCCGATGACCCAGTTCAGCTCGCGCGGCTTGCGGAAGGCGCCGGTGAAGAACACCCGGGCCACGTGCAGCGCGATGCCCACGATGAACAGCAGCGCCGCCCAGTGGTGCAGCTGCCTGATCAGCAGGCCGCCCTTGATGTCGAAGGAGATGTCCAGCGTGGAGGCGTAGGCCTCGCTCATGCCGACACCCTTGAGCGGCACGAACGAGCCGTCATAGATGACGTGGCCCATGCTCGGGACGAACCAGAAGGTCAGGAAGGTCCCGGTGATCAGGCAGATGATCAGCGAGTACATCGCGATCTCGCCCAGCAGGAACGACCAGTGGTCGGGGAAGACCTTCTTGAACAGCCCGAAGCCCTTGGCGACGCCGAAGCGCTCGTCCAGGTAGACCACGGGGGGTGGCAGCTTGGGGTCAGCGTCGTCGGCGGTCGTCTCCGTCGCTGCCGCGGACTGGTCGCGGACCGCGTGTGCGCCCTGCGGGATGGTCGTCATTCGCCACGCTCCCAGAAGCTCGGGCCAACCGGCTCGGCGAAGCCGTCGGCGGCCACAAGGTAACCGTCCTCGACCGTGATGGGCAGCTGCGGCAGCGGCCGCTTGGCCGGGCCGAAGATGACCTCACAGTCGTTCGTCATGTCGAAGGTCGACTGGTGGCACGGGCAGAGCAGGTGGTGCGTCTGCCGCTCGTAGAGCGCCACGGGACAGCCGACGTGCGTGCAGATCTTGGAGTAGGCGACGATGCCGTCCACGCTCCAGTCGCGCTGCTTCTGGCTCTGGATCAGCTCGGGGTTCAGGCGCACCAGCAGGACCGAGGCGGTGGCCTTCACCTCCATGATCTCCAGGGCGCTGGGTCCGTCCTCGCCGTGCGAGCTCTCACCCGCGAAGCCCTCGGGCAGCACGTGGATGACCGAGCCCTGCGTCACCATCTCCGGCGTCAGCGGGGTGCCGGAGGGGTCGATCAGCAGCTTCATGCCCTTGCGCCACACGGTGTGGTTGAGCGTGTCGCCGGGGAGCGGGCCCAGGCCGCCGGCGACCTGCAGGGCCATCGGGAGCGCGAACAGGCCGAGGGCGCCTCCGGCGGTCAGCAGCAGCATCGGGCGGCGGTGCAGCTGGGCGCTGCGGTAGCCCTGGGACAGGATCCCGGCCGCCTCGTCGCGCGCCTCCTGGTCGGAGGCCTGCAGGTGGCGCTCCTCCACGATCTCGGTGTCCGGCATGAGGGTCTTGGCCCAGTGGACCGCGCCGAGGCCGATGCCGAGCAGGGAGATCGCCATGGTCAGGCCGAGGATCACGTGGTAGAGGTTCACGTGCCCGATCACCAGGATGCTGGCGCGCAGGTTCGGGTCCACCAGGAAGTAGGCGACGATGAAGCCGAGGGTGCCCAGGATCGAGAGCCCGAAGAGCGTCGTCACCTGCCGCTCGGCGCGCTTGGCGGCGGCGTCGTCGACGTCGGCGCGACGCGGGCGGTGTGGGGGCAGGCCGGGGTTCTCGAAACGGTCCGCCGGGCCAGGCTCCACGTAGGTGGTGGGCTTGGCGTGCGGTTCGTGCACCGCGATCTGGTCGTCACTCATGCTCAGGCCGCCTTTCGTCCGAGCCACACGGCCGCGCCGACCAGCAGGGCCACGCCGAAGGTCCACACGAACACGGCGTCACCGGCCGGGCCGAGCGAGCCGAGGTCGTGCCCGCCGAAGGAGTTGCCGCCCTCTTGGATGTTGACGACGAAGGCGATGACGTCCTCCTTCTCCTGCGGGGTGATCGTGTAGTCGTTGAAGACCGGCATGGACTGCGGCCCGGTCAGCATCGCCTCGTACATGTGCTTGGGCTCGACGTTCATCAGGTCGGGCGCGAACTTGCCGCGGGTCAGGGCGCCGCCCTGGGCGGAGGAGTTGTGGCACATGGCGCAGTTGGTGCGGAAGATCTTGCCGCCATTGGCGATGTCGGCGTTGGCCAGGTCGATGTACTCCTCGTCGGGCAGACCCGGGCCGGGGCCGATGGAGTCGACGAACGCGCCCAGCTGCGCGATCTCCTGGTCGCTGAAGTTGACCGCGTTGGGGTCGCTGGGGGCCTGCACGCCCGGGGCGGCGAGCGGCATCCGGCCCGTGCCGACCTGGAAGTCGACGGCGGCCGAGCCGACGCCCGCCAGGGAGGGACCGGCGGTGCCGTTGCCCTCGGCGTTCTTGCCGTGGCAGCTGGCGCAGTTGGCCAGGAAGAGCTTCTGACCCGCCTCCACGTCGTCGACGTCCTCGGCGGCGTTCGCGGCCGAGTAGGCGTCCGTGGGAGCGGTGGGCTGGAAGGCCGCGTAGGCGGTGCCGGTGAACGTCAGGCCCAGGAACAACAGGACGATCAGGGCGATCGGGCTGCGTCGGTAGGTCGCGAGTTTGCTCACGCGGCGCTCCTCGGTCGTAGGTCGGTCGGGACGGTGGCGGTCATGCGGATCACTGGAGGACGTAGATCGTGAAGAACAGGGCGACCCACACGACGTCGACGAAGTGCCAGTAGTAGGAGACGACGTGGGCGCCGACCTTCTGGGCGTAGGTGTAGCGCTTGGCGGTGAAACTTCGACCGATGATCAGCAGGAAGGCGATGAGGCCGCCGGCGACGTGGATGCCGTGGAAGCCGGTGGTGATGTAGAACGCCGAGCCGTAGGGGTCGGAGTTGAGCATCACGCCCTCACTGATGAGCACGGCATACTCCCAGACCTGGCCGGCGACGAAGACGGCGCCGAAGATGTAGGTGAGCACGAACCACTCGCGCATGCCCCAGGTGGCCGGGTTGAACAGGCTGCCGCTGCGGGAGACCTTGCCCTCCTCGGCCTTGAACACGCCGATCTGGCACCACACCGAGGAGATCACCAGGATCGTGGTGTTGACCGCCGCGAAGGGCACGTTGAGCAGGGCGGTCTTCTCGTCCCACAACTCGGTGGAGACCGCGCGGATCGTGAAGTAGATCGCGAACAGGCCTGCGAAGAACATGATCTCGCTGGAGAGCCACACCATGGTGCCGACCATCGTCATGCTCGGCCTCGTCGGAGGGCCTTGTGTCGCGTCCAGGGGGCGCCCAGGTGCGCCTGCTGTTGCTGCTGATGTCATCGCCACGCGGGCCATTATTGCCTACCCGGTCGGGGAAGGGACAGTGCCCCTCCGTCCCGGCGTGCCCCAGTACGTGATTCCTCGTCGGCCCCACCGGTCACACGCCTCGGAAGCGGCGGTCAGGACGTTCGCGCCACCATGCTCACGACCCTCGAGTCGCCCCGCTCATGACCCTCGCGCCGCCACGGGCGGGGCCCGTCCGGCGCCCGGTTCGGCCGGTGACGCCGCGGGGTGAGTACCATGCGTGACATGACCGTCCCGACCGAGGCCAAGTCCGCCGTCACCGGCATCTCCGTCCTGCTCTACAGCGATGACCGCGCCACGCGCGACGCCGTCCGCATGGGCGTGGGGACCCGACCGGCCGAGCACGTCGCCGTCACCTCCTGGCACGAGTGCGCGACGGCGGACGGCGTGATGCTGACGCTCGACGAGGAGGAGATCGACGTGATCATCCTCGACGGCGAGGCGCAGCCCTACGGCGGCCTGGGTGTGTGCCGGCAGATCAAGAACGAGGTCTTCGACTGCCCGCCGATCATGGTGCTCATCGGCCGTCCCGGCGACGGGTGGCTCGCGTCCTGGTCGCAAGCGGACGCGGTCGTGTCGCACCCGCTGGACCCGGCCTCGCTGGCTCGTGGTGTGGCCAGCCTCGTGCGCCCGTGAGTGAGGACCTGACCACCTGGCCCGACCTGCTCACCACGCTGTGCTCCGGCGGTGACCTGAGCTCCGCGGAGACGGCCTGGGTGATGGACCAGGTGATGCGGGGGGAGGCCACGCCCGCGCGCCTGGCGGCGTTCCTCGCCGCGTTGCGCGCCAAGGGGGAGACGGCCGCCGAGATGCAGGGTCTGGCCGACATGATGCTCGCCCACGCCCTCCGGTTCGAGGTGGAGGGCCCGAGCCTGGACATCGTGGGCACCGGCGGGGACCGGGCGCACACCGTGAACATCTCGACGATGTCTTCCGTCGTGGCCGCCAGCGCCGGCGTGCCGGTCGTCAAGCACGGCAACCGGGCGGCGTCGTCGTCGTCCGGGTCGGCCGACGTGCTGGAGGCGCTCGGGATCCGCCTGGACGCGACACCCGAGGAGGTCGTCCGGATCTTCCACGACGTGGGCATCACCTTCTGCTTCGCGCTAACCTTCCACCCCTCGTTCCGCCACTCGGCGGTGGTCCGCAAGGACCTGGGCATCGCGACCGCGTTCAACTTCCTGGGTCCGCTGACCAACCCGGCCCAGCCGCTGTATGCCGCGGTGGGGGTCGCCGACGCCCGCATGGCTCCGCTCGTGGCCGGGGTCTTCGCGGGCCGGGGCAAGGACGCCGCGGTCTTCCGCGGGGACGACGGCCTGGACGAGCTCACCACCTCGGGCACCTCGAGCGTCTGGTGGGTTCAGGGCGGGCAGGTGCAGGAGTTCACGCTGTCCCCGGAGATGCTCGGTCTGAGCACGCACCCGGTCTCCGAGCTGCGCGGCGCGGACGCCCAGCACAACGCCGGCGTGGCGCGCCGGCTCTTCGATGGCGAGGAGGGCGCGCCGCGCGTCGCCGTCCTGCTCAACGCCGGCATCGCCCTGGCGGTGGCCGACGAGACGCAGCAGCCCACCTCGCAGGAGGAGTTCGTGGCGGCGGTGGCCGGCGGCGTCGCCCGTGCCGGCGAGGCGATCGACTCGGGCCAGGCCGCCGCTCTCATCGACCGGTGGGCGGCCGCGACCACGGCCTGACTGCCCCGGAGCACACCTTCCGGACGTCGGAGATCATCCTCCAGATGTATGGCCTTCCCCCTCGGACGTGGCTACGTTCTTGGTGAGCCCATGACCGCACCTTTGCGATGGGCTTACGCCACGACAGAACCTCTCGCTCGGCCGTGACGGTCAAGCGGGGGCCTACTTCCCAAGGGGGATATACACCCGTGTCACGACACCATCGACCTGCCTGGCACTTCCGGGCGGGCGCCGCCGCCGCGGCAGCGCTGCTGCTGGGCAGCGGACTCACCGCCGCGCACGCCGAACCCGGCCCTGCGTCATACTCTCCGGGCGTCCTGCCGGGCACCGGAGCCACACCGACCGCCACCGTGGACAGCAGCCCGGACTCGGACGGCGCGATGCTGCCGGCGCCGCAGCGGCACGCTCCCAACCACTTCGGCAGCTCACCCTTCCCGCCCCGTGAGGCCAACGACAGCCTCTTCGTGGTCGACGAGGGGCCGGGCCTGGACACCGGCTGCACCTTCCGCAGTGGGGGCCCGCTCGTCTTCGACATCGAGGTCGACCGGGTCCTGGGCGACGACGAGCGGGACACGCTGGTCGCCAACGGGCTCCTCTCGCAGTACGCCAGCCTGCGCATGCCGGCCTACGACGTCGACTTCTACGCGGTCGTGCCCGGCTACGCGCCGGAGCGCGACCGTGTCCTGTTCAACGGCCACGTCGTGCCGGAGGAGTGGCTGACCGGGGAGAACGACGTCTGGAAGATGAACCAGTTCCTCGTGCCGGTCGAGTGGGTCAACTTCGCCGAGGACCCGGGCGAGGGAGGGACACCGGAGCCGGCGGCCAACACGATCACCATCGAGATCGACACGGCGAACAGCGAGGAGGCGTGGTGCACCTCGATCGACTGGGCTGAGCTGTCGTTCACGATGCCGCGCCCGACCGTCTTCGCGCACGGGATCCTCTCCAGCGG
>JAAYYA010000173.1 GCA_012515595.1 Actinomycetales bacterium | reverse complement strand
GACTGCGCGGACTGGGCCGACTGAGCGGACTGCGCCGACTGGGCGCTGACCACAGAGGCGGCGCTCTGCACGGACTGGACGCTGGCGGACTGCACGTCCTGCGAGGCGGCGGCCTCGCGGGCCTTGCTGAACGTGTCGCTCAGGTTCGGGATGCTCTCGGGCTGCCAGTCGCCGACCTTGGCGGCCAGGGCGTTCCACTCGGCGTTGGCCACGGGCTTGGTCTCCGCGGTGATCGGGCGCTGCGCCGACAGGGCCACGTTGACCGGCTCGGACTCCGGGGCGTTCTGGGCCCAGGTGGCTGCGGTCGTGGCACCACCGATGGCGGTGACGGCCGTGGCGGCGACGACGACGGTCCAGGCACGGGACTTGGTGGAGGAGGTCTTGTTGGTCATGATCGTTCCTTCCTGACGGGACCGGGGTTCCGGGCTGATGACTCAATACTCGGAGACCGAAATGAGCAGATTCTTTAACCACGGTGAGAAAGTTCTCACTAGGCAAAACGTCCCCGGCGCTCGCGATTTCCCGAGGAAGGCGCAAGGCTGGGGCCAGTGCAGGACAGAGAGGAGCACGTCGTGGTCAATCAGGTGATCGTCGTGGGGCTGGACGGGTCGGAGCGCTCGCACGACGCCCTCCGCTTCGCACTGGAGGAGGCGCGGCTGCGGGACGCCACCGTCGAGGTCATCACGACCTGGCGCGAGGACAGCCAGGGCGACACCCGCGAGCAGGCCGAGGAGATCCAGGCGCAGGTGCGCGCTCAGGTCCCCACGGACGGCGAGGGGGCGCCGCCGGTCGACTTCCAGGTCGTGCACGGCCGGCCCCAGGAGGTCCTGGTCAACGCCTCGGACCGGGCCGCCCTGCTGGTGATCGGCGCCCACGGCGTCCAGTCCATCCGCCGCGCCGCGCTCGGCTCGATCAGCGAGTATGTCGCGCGCCTGGCCAACTGCCCCGTCGTCGTGATCCCGGCGGGTGCCGCCCAGGGAGCCACGCCGGGCGAGTAGCGGGACCCAAGGCCCTTGCCCGGGCGCACAGAACCGGGAAGGCTGGCGCCATGAACGCGCACCCAGAAACCGAGGTGCTGGACACCGCTGCCTGTCTGGCCCTGCTGCGCGAGGAGCCCTTCGGCCGACTCGCCGTCATCGTCAACGGACGACCGGAGATCTACCCCGTGAACCATGCCGTGCACCACGGGTCGGTGATCTTCCGGACCTCCAACGGATCAAAACTGCACGCCTCCGTCGGGCAACCCGTGGCCTACGAGATCGACGGGGTCGACGAGGCCGCCGGCAAGGCCTGGAGCGTCGTGGTCGCCGGCGTGGCCCACGAGGTCCAGCAGCTCCACGACATCCTCGAAGCCCTCGACCTGCCGGTCTTCCCGTGGGAGGAGGGGCCCAAGCCGCACTTCGTGCGCATCGATCCCGACGGGATCACCGGGCGCCGCTTCCCGATCCAGGGCGGCTCCGCCGACACCGACGCATAGACCAAAGTCACCGACTTCGGTCGGTTGTCGGGCCCGACCACCGGCTGTCAGGCTGGTCCGCGTGATCGAGACTGACGGGGAGGGACCGACGATGAGTATGCCGGGACACCAGGGCGACCCAACGCCCGCCGGGGCGACCCGGCTCGGGATGACCGGGGGAGACGCCGCCTTCGTCGCGGTGCTCGGGGCGGTCCTCGGCGCCGGGGCCGCGGCCGCGCTGCCGGTGGTCGCGCGGTGGGTGGAGGAGCGCGGGGTGCCCTTCCCCGGCCCGCTGCAGCTGCTGGCCTCGTTCGACTCGGACTGGCTGGTGTGGGGACGCCCGCTGATCGGCCTGCTCGTCGGTCTGGTGGCCGGCCTGCTCATCGCTCACCACGAGCCGGTGCTGCACATCACCCGCGAGTCGGTGCTGGTCGAGAAGGGGTCGGACCGCCGCCGGATCCGCCGCGCCGACGTGGCCGGCGTCTTCCGGGAGGGCGGCACGCTCGTCATCGAGACCGAGCAGGGGCGGCGGCTCTACGAGGGCGGCGTCGACGGCAGCCGGGAGAAGGTGCGAGCCGCCTTCGTCGACCACGGTTATCCCTGGGAGAACGAGGACTGACCCGGCATGATGGGGCCACCCACCGACCGCAACACCGCACCACCCCAGGAGCCACCGTGCGCCGCACCATCTTCACCGAGGACCACGAGGCCTTCCGCGCCTCCGCCCGCGAGTTCATCGACCGGGTCGCCCGCCCGCGGCACGAGGAGATGATCCGGACCCACCGCATACCCCGTGAAGTGTGGCTCGAGGCCGGGCGCCAGGGTCTGCTCGGCCTGTCCATCCCCGAGGAGTACGGCGGCGCTGGCGCTGGCGACTACCGCTTCAACGCGGTGCTCGCCGAGGAACAGTCCCGGCTCAGCGCGGCGTTCTCCTCCTGCATGGGCATCCACTCCGACGTGTGCCCCCCATACCTGGTGGCGCACGGCACCGATGAGCAGAAGCAGCGGTGGCTGCCCGCCATCGCCTCGGGGGAGCAGATCATCGCCATCGCGATGACCGAGCCCTCCGGTGGCTCGGACCTGGCCGCGCTGAAGACGACCGCGGTCCGCGACGGCGAGGACTGGGTGCTCAACGGGTCGAAGACGTTCATCACCAACGGTCACAGCTGCGACCTGGTGATCGTCGCCGCCCGCACCGACCCGAGCAAGGGTGCCAAGGGCATCACCCTCTTCGTGGTCGAGGCCGGCACGGATGGCTTTACCAAGGGTGAGCCGTTGGACAAGGTCGGGCAGGACGAGGCCGACACCTGCGAGCTGTTCTTCGACGACGTGCGGGTGCCCGACGACCACCGGCTCGGCGAGGAGGGCCGCGGCTTCATCCTGATGATGGAGCACCTCACCCAGGAGCGCGCCGGAGCCGCCGTCTCCAACATCGCGCACGCCGCACAGATCCTCACCGAGACGATCGACTACGCCAAGGAACGGCACGCCTTCGGCCAGCCCATCGGGCAGTTCCAGCACAACAAGTTCCTGCTCGCCGAGCTGGTCACCATGATCGACGTCACCCAGACCTTCGTCGACCAGTGCGTCCTCGCGCACGGCGAGGGCCAGCTCAGCCCGGTCGACGCCGCAAAGGCCAAGTGGTGGTCGGCACAGGTCCAGGGCGACGTGCTCGACGCCTGCGTGCAGATCCACGGCGGCTATGGCTTCATGAACGAGTACCGCGTCGCCCGCGCCTGGCGCGACGCCCGCGTCACCCGCATCTGGGCCGGCTCCAACGAGATCATGAAGGAGATCATCGGGCGCGACCTCGGCCTGGGGTGAGCCGATGAGTCGCGGCGCCCGCGTCGGTCAGTACGGGAGACCCTAGGCACCTGGAGGAGCCATGACGACGCCCGCACCGACACCCGTCCCGACGAGTCAGCGCAACCTCGACACCATCTACGGCGGGGGGCCGTTCACCTGGGAGACCGCGTACGCCGCGGTGGTCGAGGCGCTGCCCCGGATGGAGACGGCCGTCTATCTCGGCACCGTCCGCCCCGACGGGCGTCCGCACTCCGCCGGGGTCGGCGCGTTCCTGCAGGGCGGAGCGCTGTATGTCGTGAGCGGACCGCAGACCCGTAAGTCCCGCAACCTGGCGGCGAACCCGAGATGCACGCTGTCCGTGCGCACCTCTGCCGGAGACGTGATCTTCGAGGGGGCCGCGGCGCGCGTCATCGAGCCGGAGACGCTGGAGGCAGTGGCGGCGACCGCACGCGAGGGCGGGTGGCCCGCGCAGGTCGAGGGCGACGCGCTCACCGCTCCCTACAGCGCGCAGAGTGCGGGTCCGCCGCCCTGGTGGCTCTACTGCCTCGCCTACGACACCGTCTTCGGCGTGGCCACGAGCGAGCCGTTCGGTGCGACCCGCTGGACTTTCAGCGACTGAGCTCTCTGCCGGCCTGGACGCCCACCGGGGTGACGGTCTCGAGTCCGCCTACGCGCTCGGGGCGGGCACGCGGCATACTCAGGTCATGTCACTGAGCACCGAGCAGAGCCAGCGCGACCGCATCAAGGAACTGAGTCGCAAGCACGTCTTCACCTCCTGGTCGGCGCAGGGGGCGCTCGACCAGCTGCCGCTCGCCGGCGGTGAGGGCGCGCACTTCTGGGACTACGAGGGCAACCGCTACCTCGACCTGACCTCCCAGCTGGTCAACGTCAACATCGGCTACCAGCACCCCAAG
>JAAYYA010000172.1 GCA_012515595.1 Actinomycetales bacterium | reverse complement strand
GCGATCCGGCGGAGCGCCTGGCGAGTCCCGGGCGACATCCACCACCCGACCTCGTGGCCGTGCGTGGACGCGATGACGCGCTCGGCCCCGGCGCGCCGCAGCGCCGGGGCCATGAGGCCCAGTGGGGCGGCGGCGCCGAACCAGACCGTCTCGATCCGGTGTGTCCGCACGAGATCGGCCGCCTGGCGGACCACGTCCGGGGTCGGCACCATCATGGTGTGCCGCGACCTGACCACCTCGTAGGGCTGGGCGGCGTCGAAGCCGGCCATGTCGGCCTGGTGGTAGCTGGAGGCGAAGACGGTGAGATCGCCAGCGGGCAGGGTGGCCGCGAAGTTGTGGAGGTAGCTCTGGATGCCACCGTGGCGCGGGGGGAAGTCGTTGGTGACCAGCAGCGTGCGTCGCACCCGCGTCACAGCCTGACGCCGAGCAGCGCCTCGACCGCGACGGCGACGGCCGCCCGGTCGCCGGGGCCTCCGGCGGCCGCCCACGCATCCACGGCGCGCAGTGCTGCCGGAGAGTCCAGGTCCGTGGCCAGGGCGGTCCGCAGCTCGGTGACGAGCGACCCCTCGGCGCCGGGTGCGCCGTTGACGCCTCCGTCAGCCGAGTCCGCACCGGCCCCACCTGCGACAGCCTGACCCCCGACGACCGCACGCCAGGCGGCGAGCCGCTCCACGGCCTCCTCCAGGATCCGCTGGGTCCAGTCCCACGGGGTCCGGTAGTGCTGGCTCAGCAGAGCCAGCCGGATCGCCATCGGGTCCACTCCTTCGCGGCGCAGCGCCGAGACGAGCACGAGGTTGCCCTTGGACTTGCTCATCTTCTCCCCGTCCAGCCCGACCATCGCCTGGTGGACGTAGGCACCGGCGAACGGCGCCCCGGTGAGCGCCTGCGCCTGGACGGCGCTCATCTCGTGGTGCGGGAAGATCAGGTCGGTGCCGCCGCCCTGCACGTCGAAGGACTCGCCGAGGTAGCGCAGGGCGATCGTCGTGCACTCGATGTGCCAGCCGGGTCGGCCCTCCCCCAGAGGCCCTCCCGGCCAGTGGGGCTCACCCTCCCGGTGGGCGCGCCACAGCAGCGGGTCCAGCCGGTCCCGCTTGCCCGGACGGTCGGGGTCGCCGCCGCGCTCGGCGAAGACCTCGAACATCTCCTCCCGGCTCCAGCCGGAGACGGCACCGAAGGAGGGTTGGGTGGCCAGGTCGAGGTAGACGTCCTCTCCCCTGCCGTCCTCGGCGGGCAGGGAGTATGCCGTGCCCTCGGCGAGCAGGTGCCGCACCGCCTCGACGTCGTCCGGGATCCCCTCGATGGCGCCGACGTAGTGCTCCGGCGCCAGGACGTTGAGGGCCTCCATGTCCTCCTGGAACAGGGAGATCTGCCCGGCGGCCAGGTCCTGCCAGTCCACCCCGTCCCGGGTGGCGCGCTCGAGCAGCGGCTCGTCGATGTCGGTCACGTTCTGCACGTAGGTGACGTCGAGGCCCGCGTCCAGCCACACCCGGATGAGCAGGTCGAAGGTGACGTAGGTCGCCGCGTGTCCCATGTGCGTGGCGTCGTAGGGCGTGATCCCGCACACGTACAGCCGCGCGCGTCCCCCCTCGGGGTGCACCTCCCGGACGGTTCCGGTCGCCGTGTCGTGCACCCGCAGCGGTCCGCCCCGCCCGGGTCCGGCGATCTGGGGCACACCTGCGTCAGTCCACGTCCTCACGGATGGGAGCCTAATGTCCGACCGCGGGGACCCGGACCACCGGGCACGGCGAGGGCGCGGCGCCGAGGCGGTCCCCCGGTCGCGGCCGGCCCGTTCACCAGAGGGGCCACGGCAGCCCGTAGCGGTCGTTCGGCGGGTGCGGGAAGACCGGCTCGTGCAGCAGCGTCTCCACGCGGCGGCGCAGCGCACCCACCTCCGCGGAGCTGATCAGCTCCGTGACGGTCTCCGCGCCGTCGTCCAGGTGGGCAAGGAGCCGCTCCAGCCGTTCCTGGTCCGCGGTCGGGATCCGTTCCCCACCCCACCCCCAGAGCACCGTGCGCAGCTTCTCCTCGGTGTGCAGCGTGAGCCCGTGGTCGACGGCCCACAACCGCCCGGAGGCATCGGTCAGCAGGTGGGCGCCCTTGCGGTCGGCGTTGTTCAGGACGAGGTCCAGGACCGCGAGCGAGGCCAGGTCGTCGGAGTCGCGGTGCGCGACGGTGACCGGGTTGCCCCGCCCGTCCTCGCCGCGGACCACGGCCAGCCAGCCGTCGGGCACCCCGGTGCCCTCGAAGACGTCGAGCAGGCCGTCCCCCGGTGCCCGGCCCGCGGACTCCCAGTCCACCCAGCGTTGCACCGAGCCCGGCCCCAACGGGCCATCCCTCCAGACGGTCGCGGGGACCAGGTCCCAACCACCGGCGGTGCTGAGGTGGTAGGCGGCCACCTCCCGGCGTCCCAGCGTGCCGGTCGGGAAGTCCCGGAGCGGTGCCTCCCCGCGGACCGGCTTGTAGAGCGCCCGCTCGCCGGTCGGGACCCCGTCCTCGTCGGTCAGCAGGACCCTGGCGGTGAGGTTGGAGGCGTCGGGCAGCACGCCCTCGACCTCCAGCGCAGCGGTCCGGAGCAGCGTCTCGACCGCGGCGGGAGCGCTCATCTGCGGAAGCCGTTGGCCCGCGGACAGATGTGCCCACCCGGGTCGAGCGGCTGGCCGCAGAACGGACAGTTGGGTCGCCCGCCCTCCAGCGCGGCGGCGCACCGCAGCGCGAAGGCACGGGCCATCGGCGGTGGGAGCACGACGCGGATGTGCCCGATCATGGCGGCTTCGGCGGACGGGAGCTCCTCCTCCCCCTCATCCGGCGGCGCGACCTCGTGGGCCTCGATGACCACCCGTCGCGTGCTCGGGTTCCAGGCGAGGCTGAGACCCTGGACCCGGAAGTCGTCCTCGATCGGGGTGTCGAGCGGGGCGTTGTCGGACAGACCCTCCGCCGCCTCCGGCGCTCCGTCGACGCCGGCCACCTGGTCCAGCAGGTCCGCCAGCCGCTCCCCCAGGATCTTGACCTGCTCCTTCTCCAGCGACACTGTCATGCGGCGCCCCTCGCCGCTGACCTGCAGGAAGAAGGTGCGCTGGCCGGGCGGTCCCACAGCGGCGGCGATGAACCGCTCCGGTGGGTCGAACTCGTGCACTGGCATAGCAGTGACCCTAATCGGTGCCGGCGCCGCCGCCGACCGCTGCGTCCGAGCCGGCGCCGCCACCGACCGCTGCGTCCGCGGCCCCACCCCCAGGGGCCTCGGCGGCCAGGGCAGCGGACAGGGCCGTGAGATCCACCGGGTCCCCGCCGGTGTCGTTGACCCGCAGCACGAAGGGCTGACGGGGTGCCAGCCGCACGATGCTCACCGACCCCGGGTCGACCACGATCCGCTGGAACGCGTCCAGCGGACTTCCCAGGCACCAGCTGAGCAGGGCCTTGATCACGTCGCCGTGGCTCACCGCGGCCCAGACCGCGCCGGGACCGTGCCGCGCCACGACCTGCTCGTCCCAGCGGGTGACGGCCCGGACCGCGCGCTCCGCCATCTGGGTGATCGACTCGGCCTCGAAGTGCGCGTGGTCCGGGAACCGGACGGTGCTCGGCCTCTCCTGGACCTCACGCCAGAGCGGCTCGCGCGCGAGGTCCTTGAGCGGGCGCCCGGTCCAGGCTCCGTAGCGGCACTCTCCGAGGTCGT
The DNA here is from genome assembly GCA_012515595.1 of Actinomycetales bacterium. Lineage (GTDB taxonomy): Bacteria > Actinomycetota > Actinomycetes > Actinomycetales > Dermatophilaceae > Ornithinicoccus. The sequence continues at coordinate 3,998 of JAAYYA010000172.1, read as the reverse complement.
CCTCGGTGTGGTCGGCGGCGCTCCCCTGCTGTGCCGCCAGGATCGCCTCGGCGGTCTGCCGGCACCGTTCGAGCGGACTGCTCACCACGGCAGCCAGGGGGGTGGGGGCCAGCCGGAGTCCGACGCGCTCGGCCTGCTCCTCCCCACGGCCGTCGAGCCGCACGCCGGGCGTCCACCCGGCGAGCACGCCGTCGGCGTTGGCCGCGGTGCGCCCGTGCCGGACCAGGACGACGACCCCCATCAGGAGAGGATGCCGGCCTGCTCCGCGGCGGCCACGCCGGTCTCCAGCGCGGCGATGCGCTCCTCGATGGTCCGGCCGTACGGCGCGAGGGTGACCGTGGACATCCCGGCGTCTGCGTAGCGCTGCAGGCGCTCGGCGATCCGGTCCCGCGGACCCAGCAGGCAGGTGTCGTCGATGAACTGCTGCGGCACCGCCGCTGCCGCGTCCCGGTGGTTGCCGGCCAGGTAGAGGTCCTGGACCTGGCCGGCGGCCTCCTCGTAGCCCATCCGGACGGCGAGGGCGTTGTAGAAGTTCTGGGTCCGAGAGCCCATCCCGCCCACGTACAGCGCGGTGTAGGGGCGGACCACGTCCGCGGCGGCCGACACGTCGTCCTGCACGCTGAGCGGCACCGTGGCGTCCAGGTCGAAGGGCCGGTCCGGGTCCTCCGAGCGGGCCAGCCCGGCGCGGATCGAGGCCACCTGCTCACCGGTGAACTCGGGGCTGAGGAACAGCCCCAACCATCCGTCGGCGATCTCACCGGCGAGCTCGAGGTTCTTCGGGCCGACCGCCGCCAGGTAGATCGGGACCCGGTGCGGGGACGGCGCGGCCGTCGTGCGCAGCGCCTTGCCCGGTCCGTCGGGCAGCGGCAGCTCGTAGTGCCTGCCGTGGAACTCCACCCGCTGCCGGCCCAGGGCCAACCGGACGATCTCGACATACTCCCTGGTGCGTTCCAGCGGCTTGGCGAAGCGCACGCCGTGCCACCCCTCCGAGACCTGCGGCCCGCTCACGCCCAGGCCCAGGTCGAAGCGTCCGCCCGACAGGGAGTTCAGACCGGCCGCGGTCATCGCCGTCATCGCGGGCGTGCGCCCGGGGATCTGCAGCACGCCGGCCCCGAGACGGATCCGGGAGGTGCGGGCACCGATCCACGCGAGCACCGTCACGGCGTCCGTGCCGTAGGCCTCCGAGGCCCACACGACGTGGACCCCCAGCTCCTCGGCGCGCTGGACGAGCGCCAGGTGCTCCTCGTCGTTGCCGAGTCCCCACCAGCCGCAGCTCAGGCCGAGACGCACCCCTCAGGCCCCGTCCCGCTCGTCACGGTCCTCGTCCCCGTCATCGCCGCCGTCGTCATCGCCGTCATCGTCCCCGTCATCGTCATCGCCGTCGTCGAGGTCGTACTCCTCGTCGTCGAGCCCGAGATAGCCACGCCCGCCCCGACCCTCCTCGGCGATGTCGTCGTCCAGGTCGTCGTCCCCGTCCTGGTCGTCATCGTCACCCTCATCGAAGTCTTCGTAGTCGCCCTCCTCGATGATGCTGGCCTCGTCGACGTCCTCGTCCTCCTCGTCGGAGTACACGTCCAGCGGGGTCACCTCGCCGTAGGCGTCGAGCAGGGCGTCGTCGTAGGCCACGAAGGCGTCGGCGACCTTGTTGTAGGCCGTGACGACGGCGGGGTCGTTCTCCCCGCGGCGCACGGCGGACAGCTCCAGGTGGGTCTCGAGGGCGGCGACGAAGGTGGACAGCGCGGCCCGCGGGTCTGACGTCATGGCATGACGGTAGCGAACTTCCCCCTCCGGCGCGCTGGCTATTCGCGCCGTCGTCCGCCGCGCCGCACCCACAGTTGATTTCTGGCGCCGCTCTGCGCAGTATCTGTCCCGATGGGTGAGTACGAGTACCGCATGCTGACGTTCGGCCGCGACGAGTCGCGCGCGGCCGTGCGGCAGTCGCTGGCCGAGCACGCGGAGTACGGCCACTGGGAGCTGTGGCGGCTCAGCCTCTACCTCGGTGGGGTCCGCAAGGCGGTGCTCCGGCGCCGCATCATCCGCGTCCAGCGCACAGCGTGAGAGCAGGGAGTATGCCGGGCGCCCGGCATACCACGTCCGTCGCCCGCCCGTCCGGTCCGGTCAGCAGTCCTCGATCAGCCGCTGCAGCACGCGGGTGCCGAAGGTGAGGGCCTCCACCGGGACCCGCTCGTCGATGCCGTGGAACATACCGACGAAGTCCAGGTCGGGGGGCAGCAGGAGCGGGGCGAAGCCGTAGCCCTCGATCCCCAGCCGGGACAGGTGCTTGTTGTCGGTGCCGCCAGACAGGCAGTAGGGCAGTACGTGCGCGCCGGGGTCCTCCTTGAGCAGCGCCCGCTTCATCGACTCGACCAGCTCACCGCTCGAGGACGCCTCGAGCGCGACGTCCTTGTGGACGATCTCGACCTCGACGTGCTCACCGGCCAGCTCACGGATGGTGTCCAGCAGCTCGTCCTCGTGGCCGGGCAGGAAGCGGCAGTCCAGGGATGCCGAGGCGGTCTGCGGGATGACGTTGTGCTTGTAGCCGGAGTCGAGCATGGTGAAGTTGGCCGTGTCGCGCAGGGTGCCCTCGACGAATCCGCGGGCTCCGCCGATGCGGGACAGCATCCCCTCGAGGTCGTCCTCGGCCCAGGACTCGCCGGTGATGCCGGCGATGCCGTCGAAGAGCTCGCGGACCGAGGCGATGTAGGTGCGGGGCCACGGGTGGGCGCTGATCCGGGTGATCGCCCCCGCCAGGCGCACGAGGGCGTTGTCGGGGTTAGGCACCGAGCCGTGCCCGGCCCGGCCGTGGGCGTGCAGCCGCAGCCAGGCGATGCCCTTCTCGGCGGTCTGCAGGAGGTAGGCGCGCTCAGGGGCACCCGTGGCCTTCCCGTCCAGGGTGATCGAGAAGCCCCCAACCTCGCTGATCGCCTCGGTGCAGCCCTCGAACCACTCCGGGTGCTTCTCGACGACGTGACCGGCACCCTTGACGCCGCCGGCCTCCTCGTCGGCGAAGAAGGCCCACACGATGTCCCGTGGCGGCTGCTGCCCGCTGCGGGCCAGGTGCCGCAGGTTGGCCAGCAGCATGGCGTCCATGTCCTTCATGTCGACGGCCCCGCGTCCCCAGATGCAGCCGTCCTTCTCCACGGCGGCGAACGGGTCGACCTGCCAGTCCTCCGCGGCCGCGGGGACCACGTCGGTGTGGCCGTGCAGTACCAGTCCGGGCCGGCTTGAGTCCCGGCCCGGCGTGCGGACCACGACGCTGGCCCGGCCCGGGTCGGACTCGGTCAGCTGCGGGTCGAGCCCGACCTCGGTCAGCAGCCCCATGATGTACTCCGCGGCGGCCCGCTCGCCCGGCCCGCTCCCGTCGCCGTAGTTGCTGGTGTCGATCCGGATCAGGTCCTGGCAGATCTGGACGACCTCGTCCTGCGGGGAGGGCACGGTGGTGGCATCGGTGGTCATCCCCCGAGGCTATCCCGCCCCTCCCTGGCCGCGGCTCTCACCTCCCGACCGAGCGCCTCCCCGCCGACCGAGCGCATGGTGTTGCGCTCCCCCAGACCCCACCGAGCGCATGGTGTTGCGCTCCCAGACCCCACCGAGCGCATGGGGCGGCGCTCCCAGACCCCCCACCGAGCGCATGGGTTGCGCTCCCAGCCCGGGGCCGGTCACCGCGTGGAGGCGGTGGCCGGCGCATTCATGTCGGCGACAGGCACTCTGCACCCCATGGCACGCTTTCCGACTGTCAACTCCTCGCCGCGCGGGCCGGGCTGCCCTTTGACCCAGGAACGACCAGGTCAACCCAGGAACGCTTCCTGGGTTGACCCAGACCTTCCCGGGGCGAACGGCGCCGACTCAGGCGACCCGACCATCCCGTGCGCCCGGTCGGGTCTGAGAACGCAACCCCACGCGCCCGGTCGGCTGATGCGCTCAGGCGTCGAGCCCGAGGTCCAGGACGGGGGCGCTGTGGGTGATCCAGCCCGCCGACACCAGGTCCACACCTGCCT
>JAAYYA010000171.1 GCA_012515595.1 Actinomycetales bacterium | reverse complement strand
CGGTGCCGTCCGGCGCGCCGATGAGGTCGTCATGCCGGATGTGCCCGCGGTGGGTGTGGAACTGCTTCCCGGCCTCCAGGGCGATGGTGTGCAGGCGGCCGCGGGGGTCGGTGAGCTGGACCCGGTCACCTTCGCGGAACGGACCACGACGCAGTATGGCGCCAGTCGGGTCCGGTGCGGAGGGCTGCGGGGCGGGCTGTGGCTCGGTCACGCCGAGGAGTCTAAGTGGCCCCGGCCCCTCGGCACGACGCGCTCGGCGCAGGGTCACTCCTCCAGGCCGCACCGCCGGTCGAGGTTGGCATCGAGCCTGGGCTTGGCCATGATGGTCGGCTTGTCGCCCCGGAAGACGAAGGTGGCCACGCCGACCACGTGCTCGTCGGAGAAGTTGCGGGCCGTGTGCCAGCTGAGCGGCGGGTTGAAGCTCTCCCCCGCGGTGTACTCGGTGGAGGTGCAGTTCATCGACATGAGGGTGAACGTGCCGTCTCCCTCGACCGTGACACTGGTCATCCCCGGGTGGCGGTGCCAGTCGACGTAGCCACCGGGTGGGATGTTGATCCGGGCGACGAGCACCGTGCGGTTGGGGGCGACCTCGGTCGGTCCCGCCACCGGCGGCATCTCGATCCAGAACGGGGGGTCGGGCTCCTGCGCCGTCGCGATCCCGGTGGAAGCGCTGGTCACCAGCGCGACCGAGGCGAGGACGGCACCCAGGCGAGCGAGCCTGCTGCCGGGCCGTGAACTGTTCATGATCGTTCCTCTCACGGTTGTGTCGGACCCGTGCCAGCCTGCCGAATCCCGGCCTGGGGTCGCCATACGCAGATCTGCGTAGGCCGTGAGGCTGGGAAACCCCTGGCGCTCGCCTGTGATGTGGGCCACACTGGTGGGCCTGGGAAGGGAGGTTCCCATGTCCGTGACCGCACGCGCCGCCTCCGTCGACGCCCTCTGGGAACTCCACGAAGTGCTCCACGCCGAGGGCCCCGGGGTGGGCCTGCCGCTCGTCCTGCTCGAGCGATTACGCACCGCGCTGGGGTGTGACGCGCTCGCCTTCAACGCGATGGACAGCCGCAAGGCTCGCCACCGCTTTGGCCAGGCGGCCACCGAGGACGGCAGCGGAGAGTGGCCGGAGCCGGAGCCAGACGAGGACGAAGCCTGGTTCTGGCAGCACTACTGGGGAGCCGACTGTTCTTGGCCGGACCGGGCCACCGACCTGACGCAGGTCCTTCGCCAGTCCGACGTGACCACCCGCAGGGACTGGCTGGCGAACCCGATGTCCGAGCTGTTCCCGGACGACGCGCACGAGGTCATGACGGTCTGGCCCGACGGCGGGCCCGGCCAGACGCTGCGGCTGCTCGCCTGGCGCGAGGGGGGCCGCGACTTCGACGAGAACGACGTGCTGCTCCTAGAACTACTGCGCCCTCACCTGCACGCGGCCTACCTGAAGGCCGAGGCCGAGCGCCAACGCCTCTCGGGCAGCGGGGTCGGCCGGCTCACGGGGCGGCAGCGCGACGTGCTGGGGCTCGTGCGTGACGGCCACACCAACTACTCCATCGGCCGAGCGCTCGGTATCTCCGAGGGGACCGTGCGCACCCACCTGCAGAACATCTACGCGCTGCTCGGGGTGTCCTCGCGCACGGCGGCCGTCATGGAGCTGGAGCAGTCGCTGCCCCGGTGAGGGACCTCAGAGATCGGCGGAGCGCACCACGCCGTGAACCTGCCCGTCGGGTCCTTGCACGGCGACCATCGACAGGTTGTCGGTCTGCATCGCGATCACCACGTCGGTCATGTCGTCCTCCGGGGTCCCGCTGACGACCCACCTCTCCGGCAGGTGCTGCAGCACGGCACTCACCGGCGTGGAGGTCCACGCCTCCCGCGGCACGCTGCGGAGTGCGGCGGGGTCCAGCACACCCAGCGGTCGACCCGCTTCATCGGCACCCACGACGAGCTGCCCGGTCGGCGGCGGCAGCTCGGTGAGCAGCGCCGTGGCCGGCACGACCGATACGGCGGACAGGTACTGCCCGACCTTGACGGTCTCCAACCGTCGCCGGGCGCGCCCCACCTTGATCGCCTCACTGGCGCCGAACCACAGGAACCCTCCGATGACCAGCAGCCAGAGCAGACTGGTGGGGCCCGGCTGCCGGCCCGCAGCGAGGGGCCGGCCGATCAGCCACCAGGCCGCCACCAGCACCATGAGCCGGCCGCTCCAGCCGGCCACGATCATCCCCGCGCCCCTGCTGCCGGTGATCTTCCAGACCAGCGAGTCGACCAGGTAGCCGCCGTCCAGCGGCAGCCCCGGGAGCAGGTTGAAGGCGGCGACGAAGCCGTTGGCATAGGTGAAGCCCGCGGCCAGCAGGTAGCCGATCCCGCTGTCGGTCTGCTGGAGCCACAACCACCCCAGGCCGGCCAGCACGGCGTTGGCCAGCGGACCGGCGATGGCCACGAGCGCGCTGCGCCCGGCCGTGCTGTCCCGGCTGTCGTAGGCCGTGTGACCGCCCCAGAAGTCGGCGACCACCCGGTTGACGGAGTAGCCGCAGGCCTGGCCCACCAGGGCGTGAGCCGCTTCGTGCACGAGCACCGACACCAGCAGCAGGACCGCGAAGGCGCCGGCCACGACATACGCCCAGGCCCCCAGGTCCGGCAGGGTCCGCTGCACCACGGGACCGAAGAGCAGGACGATCACACCGGCGACCAGGAACCAGCTGCGACCGATGTAGACGGGCGCACCGGCGAGTCGGCCGATACGCCACCCGGGCGCCTTGGGGGGCGCGGTCATGGAGCAACCCTAACCGCGCGAGGGCACCACCCGCGCTGCCGAGCACACCGCCCGGCACGGGGCGCGGCCGTACCGCTGTCAGTGGCGTTGCCTAGGGTGCTCATCATGACCCCAGCCCTGTCACCCAGTCGGGCCTCGGACTTCATGCAGTGCCCGTTGCTCTACCGCTTCCGGGTGATCGACCGGCTGCCCGAGCCGCCGAGCGCCGCGGCGGCGCGGGGCACCCTGGTGCACGCCGCCCTCGAGCGGGTCTTCG
>JAAYYA010000170.1 GCA_012515595.1 Actinomycetales bacterium | reverse complement strand
CCGGTGATGCGGCACGAGGGGCTGCACCTGGCGATGACGCTGCGCCACCCAGACGACCTCCCGCCCCGGTGGGCGGTCGAGGGGTTCGCCAGCTGGTTCGAGGTGATCGGTGACCCGGCCGTCCTGTCGGCCCAGGAGAACTGGTACCGCGTGCTGACCGACCCGGGGGGCCTGCCCGACGCGCTGCCCCCGAGCGACTACCACGAGTTCTTCAGCGACCTGGACGAGGACGACCCGGACCTGGTCGAGCTCGCCTACCTCGAGGCGGCCAACGTCTTTCTGTATGCCGAGGCCACCTACGGCACGGACGTCACCCAGGATCTGGGCGACGCGCTGCACACCCACGACGTCTGGCTCGAGGACGAGGAGCAGCTGGACGAGCTCGTCCACGACCACCTCGGCGTGGACCTGGACGACTTCGAGGACGGGTATGTCGACTGGGTGCACGACACCTACGGCGAGTGAGTTCTTTCGGCGGGCGCCCGCACCGACGCGGTCGAGGTCACCGCGGCGCCCGCCGACGCCACCCCGGAGGACCTCCTCGCCCTCGGTGAGGCGATGACCGAGGCGCTGGCCGGCGACGACGTCGAGGCGTGGATCGCGCTGACCGACCTGGACCCCGCTGGCGAGCAGCAGCAGCGCGACTGGTTCGCGGCGGTGCAGGCGGTGCCGATGCAGGTGCGCGAGATGCACCCCACCTTCCTGTTCCGCATCGGTCACGCGCCGGGGCACGCCACGGCGACCTTCGCCTTCCGGCACCAGGTGAGCGGTGTCGACCCCGTCCCGGTCCTGGAGGAGTACGAGCTGACCCTGACCTCCTCGGGCTCCGGCTGGCTGGTCGCGGGGGTCGGAGGCACCTCCGGCGTCGACCGGACGTATCCGCAGCTGTGGGACCTCGGTCCGGTGGGTGTGGTCGAGACGGGGCGCACCGTCGTCGTCCACTCCGGCGACCCGCCGCCCAACGACGCGCTCCGCTCCCTGGACGCGGCGGTGGGCGCCGTGCTGGACGCCTTCCCCCTGGAGGGCGAGCCGCAACGGCTGCTGGTGGAGTATGCCGAGGCCGCCACGATGGGCGAGATGCTGAGCCTCGACGTCGTCGACGCGCACAGCCAGGGCTACGTGCCGCTAGCCTCTGCCGAGGTGGAGCTCATCGGTCCCCTCCCCGACCTGGAGGACGGGAGCGGGGGGACGCCGCGCCTCATCGTCAACCGCGGTGAGCACGAGGCCGAGACCGACTACTACGCCGGGGTGCGCGGCGGGTCGCCCCTCACCCGCTACGGCCTGTCCTACCTGGTGCTCTCCCTGCGGCACCAGGACTTCATGGCGCCCGAGTGGGTCGACACGGGGCTGGCCTGGTGGTTCGAGCTGTCCGGTGACGACTGGGTGCGGCGCGAGGTGCTCCTCGGCTATCCCTTCGGGGTCGGCGACGTGTCGGAGGTGACCGGCTTCCCCCCGGACAACTACTGGGAGTTCTACGGGGACGAGTCGACGATGGAGGTCTACCAGTACCAGGCCGCGACGATCATGCTGTTCCTCGAGGAACGCCACGGCCGGGACGTCCTGGTGGCCTTCGCCGAGGCGATGGCCCTGGTCGACATCTACGCCCCGGACGCCGACGAGGTGATGGACGAGACCTTCCGCGAGCACCTCGGCGCACCGCGTGCGGACGTCGAGGCCGACTGGGTCGACTGGCTGCAGGAGGAGTACGGCCAGGGCCAGACATCCGCGAGCGGTGCCCGGCGCTAGCCTGCGGGTGCCCTCCTGCGGCTAGAGTGGCTGGTGAGGGAGGTGCACGATGGAGTGGCTCAGGGAGACACAGTGGCTCTGGTGGATCGCGGCCGCCCTCGTCCTAGGCCTCATCGAGATCTCCTCCCTCGACCTGGTCTTCTTCATGCTCGCCGTCGCGGCGGTCGCCGCGGCCGGTGCCGCGGGGCTGGGCCAGGGCGCCGTGGTCCAGGTGCTGACCTTCGTCGCGGTGGCCGCCCTCCTGCTGGCGGTCCTGCGCCCGGTGGCCCTGCGCAAGCTCAAGCCCGCCGGTGAGGGTGAGCGCACCAACGCCGACGCCCTGGTCGGGCGCACCGCACTCGTCCTGCAGGAGGTGACCGACCGCACCGGCCTGGTCAAGCTCACCGGTGAGGAGTGGACCGCGCGCACCGCCACCGGCACCGTCCTGCCGGTCGACGAGACGGTCCAGGTGCTGCGGATCGAGGGCGCGACCGCCGTCGTGGCACCCCTGGTCACCGGACCCGAGACCGAGCCAGGGGCTCCCGCGGACGGGACCACTCCGCATACCGACAACTCGTAACCCACCACCGGAGGTCAGCCCATGCCCGAACCGTCGACAGTAGCCCTGTGGATCGTCCTCGCGCTGCTGGTGATCTTCACCGGGGTGGCCATCAGTCGGGCGATCCGGATCGTGCCGCAGGCGACCGCGGTGATCGTGCAGCGGCTGGGGCGCTACCACCGGACGCTGGACGCCGGGCTGCACTTCCTCATCCCGTTCATCGACAAGGTGCGCGCGACCGTGGACCTGCGGGAACAGGTCGTCTCGTTCCCGCCGCAGCCGGTGATCACCAGCGACAACCTGGTCGTCAGCATCGACACCGTCATCTACTTCCAGCCGACCGATCCGAAGGCTGCGGTCTACGAGATTGCCAACTACATCCAGGGCATCGAGCAGCTCACCGTCACGACGCTCCGCAACGTCATCGGCTCCCTCGACCTGGAGCAGACGCTGACCAGCCGCGACCAGATCAACGGGCAGCTGCGCGGGGTGCTGGACGACGCGACCGGGCGCTGGGGCATCCGCGTGAACCGGGTCGAGCTCAAGGCGATCGACCCGCCGGCGAGCGTGCAGGACTCGATGGAGAAGCAGATGCGCGCCGAGCGCGACCGCCGCGCCGCGATCCTGAACGCCGAGGGTGTCAAGCAGTCCCAGATCCTCACGGCCGAGGGTGAGAAGCAGGCCCAGATCCTGCGCGCCGAGGGCACCGCGCAGGCCGCGATCCTGGAGGCGCAGGGTGAGGCCAAGGCGATCCTGCGGGTCTTCGACGCGATCCACACCGGCAACCCGGACTCCAAGCTGCTGGCCTACCAGTATCTCCAGATGCTCCCGCAGATCGCGCAGGGCGAGTCCAACAAGATGTGGATCGTCCCGACCGAGCTGACCCAGGCGCTGCAGGGGATCGGCGCCGCGCTCGGGCCGCACGGTCCCTCCGGCACGGGGTCGCTGGACGGCCCGCCGGTCGGCACCGCCTCGGGCTTCGACCACGCTGAAGAGGTGGAGGTCGACGAGCCCTCCCTGGAGGACCCGGCCGAGGCGCTCGCCCGGGCCCGGCGGGAGGCCGCCGGTGCCGCCAAGGAGGCCGAGGAGTCCACGCGGGTGGCCCGTCGTGGGAGTCTGGGCGGGTCGCGTGGCGAGGCGGGTGCCGGTGCAGGCGGTCCCGGTGCGGGCCCCATGGAGACTGGCCCCGCGCCCACGCCCGAGCCGGAGATGCCGGACGAGCCGACGGAGTAGGCGAGGCCGCCCCAGGGTGCGCGTCCGGACCCGCCGCACCACACCGGTCGTGTCGGTATTGGGGCGGTCAACCCAGGAAAGTAGCGATCAACCCAGGAAGCGTTCTTGGGTGGACCGGTACCTTCCTGGGTCGAACGAGGCGGGCGGACCTGGGTAGGGCTCACTGGTGGCGCTCGAGATCGCCCACCAAGGCCCACGTCAGAGGTCGAACTCCTCCCGGACCCACTCGGCCCAGTCGGCCTCGACCTCGGCAGCGCTCATGCCCAGGTGCCGTTCGAAAGCTTTGTCGAGGGCCGTCTCGGCGGCACGCGTCCCGGGCACGACCCGAAGGAGTTCCTCGGCCAGTGGGAACACCACGTCGCGGCCGTGCACGTGCTCGACGTAACGGAAGATGGTCACCGCCTGGACGGTGTAGAGCGACTGGGGCGCGCTGTCCGCGTAGAATTCCCAGTAGCCGGCCGGCGGGAAGAGGGGCTCGCCACCCTCGGCGAGGTGTGCGGCGTAGGTGGCCTCGACGTCCTGCCGCGCGGCGTCGTCGCCAGCGCTGGCGAACCACCAACCCAGGCCGACGTCGACCCAGGTGAAGGATCCGACGTTGAAGTGCCGCTGGTAGGCGGCCGTGCTGATCGCACGCTCACGCACCATGGGAAGGCCGCCCGCGAAGCCCGCAGCGGTGCGGGCGTCCTCGACGAGGCTCCGGGCGTCGACGACGATGCGCGGTGCCCCGGTCTCGCCGTCCTCGACATCGGGCATGATTCCGGTCCGCTCCACCTCCGGCGAGGCCAGGGGGAAGTAGGACAGGGCCGTGGGCGGGCCCCCGCCGGTGTTGCGGCGGGTGAGTGCCTGCATGGCGTCCGGGTCGGAGAGCTCGATGAGCAGGCGGGACGAGCCCTCGACGGGCATCTCCGTCTGGGCGGCCTCCACCGCCTCGTTGATCCCGCGGAGCAGCGAGTCGTCCACTCCGTGACCAGGGTCGATCACGATGCTGTGTCTGCTCTCGTGCACGACGATCGGCCCCAGGTCCCACAGTCGCGGGTATCCCGCGTCGTCGCTGTCGCCGCCCGACACGGCCGCGACCCGCCAGCCCGAGGCCGACGGCGTCAGGGTGAGGTCGTAGAGCTCGATGACGGGCACCGCGTCGACACCGGTGACCTGGTGCCGGAAGGCATAGCGGACCAGCGCCCCGCCGGCGCCGTCGTCCACCCTGACCAGGAACGTCGGGTGCATCTCGCGCAGGTCCAT
>JAAYYA010000169.1 GCA_012515595.1 Actinomycetales bacterium | reverse complement strand
GTAGTCACCGGCCGCCAGGCCGGTGCTGTCCAGGAGCACCTGCACGCCGGACTCCTGCCCGCGGGCGGTCTGCCCGGAGGCGGGGTCGACGTCGAGCCACGGCACCTCGTCCGGGGTCTGGCAGCCCATCAGGTCGGGCATGACGACCTCGGAGATGAACCGGCCCCGTCCGCCCTCCTGCTCGAGCTCCTCCACGGCACCGGTGCGGTCGATCTCGAAGACGCCGTCCTCGGTCGTGGTCAGGATGTTGCCGTTGCCGAGCGGGTGGACGCCGGCGACCGAGGTGGCCCCGTCGACGGCGTAGTGGCCGAGGTGCTCGCCGGTGGCGGAGAACTCGTGGATGCCACGGGGCAGCGTGCCGGTGCGGGTGCTCCAGTTGGCCACCAGGACGGTGTCGTCCGGGGTCTCGGCGATCTGCTCCGGCCAGTTGAGGTCCGTCGCGAAGGCCTCGTTGGCGCTCGAGCCGTCCAGGCTGAAGGAGTGGATCGACCTGCTGCCGCTGGCGGAGACCAGGACATCGTCGTCACGGAAGGTGACGAACCACGGACCGTCCATCCCGTCCAGGCCCTGCTCGACGAAGCGGCCGAGGTAGGTGCCGTCGGCGTCGAACTCGACCAGAGAGTCGCCGTTGTCACCGTTGGCGACGGTCACCACCAGGGTGCCTTCCGGCGACCACGCCATCCCGCGGATGTTCTGCATGATCGAGCGGTCCTCGCCGTCCCTCGTCGGGGCGAAGAAGCCGCGGAAGTTGCCGTCCAGGTCGTACTCGGTGATCACGTTCTGGATCTGGTCGGCCACCAGGAAGCCGGTGTTGTCGGCGTTGGGCAGCACGTGGTTGGGGGTGTAGAGCGTGCCGTCGTCGTAGGCGAAGTGCGGGATGAACGTCTCGTCGATCAACGTCCCGTCCTGGGGGTCGAACGCCATGATCCCGCGGTTGCTGGAGCTGGAGTTGGGCACCAGCAGCACGCCCTCGCGCAGCTGCTCGATGCGCTCGTCGCTCGGCCCGGCCTCGGGGTCCTCGAAGGTCCAGTCGAGCACGCCGTAGCCGGTGTTGCCGATGGTCAGCGGCTCGGAGGTCACGGTGCCGGCGGGCTGGGTGACCGCCAACTCATCCGCGCTGACGTCGACCACCGGGATCTCGACAACCTCCAGGGCCAGCGCGACCGCGACGACCGGGTTGTGCGGGTCGTTGGAGGTCAGGCAGAGGCTCGCGGCATACTGCCCGCCGCTCATGTCCGAGGAGTCGAAGGTCACGGTGACCTCCTGCTCCTCCCCTGCCGCGAGGGAGCCGGAGGCCGGGTCGACCGAGGCCCAGGCGGGGAGTGCGCAGTCGCCGTCCTGGCCGACCGACCACTCCATCGGCGCGCCGCCCTCGTTGGTGACGGTGATGGTGTGGGTCGCCTGCTCGTCCACGCCGAGCAGCGAGGACAGCTCGGTCGGCTCGACCACCATCTCGGCCTCGCCCTTGACCAGGACGACCGGGTAGTGCACGTCGGCCACGGCAGCCCCGCCGGCGTGGGTGCCGTCGGTGGTCAGCTGCACGTCCCCGAACAGCGCGTCGCCGCCGACGAGCGAGCTGACATCGGCGGTGACCGTGATCGTCTGCGTCGCGCCGGGCTCGACCGTGAAACTGGTCGGCTCGACCGTCATGGTCACCCCCTCCGGTGCGTCAACAGAGGTGGAGTATGTCGTCGCGACGTCGGCCGCGTTCGTCACCTCCCGAGTCCACGAGCAGGTGCCGAGGCAGTTCTGGTCCACGAACGCGGGCAGGTTGAGGGTCTTGGGGTCGCCGCCCAGGTCCGGGTCGGCGGCCTGGAAGTTCTCCACCGACTCGTCCAGCACCAGACCGATCCGCCCCGCGGCGTCCAGGTCGATCAGACCCGACCCCACGTCATACGGGTCGGCGGGGGTGACGCCGTCGTCCTTGAGCATGCCCTCGGCCACGGCGGTGGAGGCCAGCGCTGAGCGGATCTCGGCGGGCGACCAGTCGGCGTGCAGGGCGCGCAGCAGCGCACCGGCCCCGGCGCCGTGCGGGGAGGACATCGAGGTGCCCTGCATGAACTCGTAGCGCACCGCCTCGTCGCCGCTGGCCATCGTGGCCGCCAGGATGTTGCGCCCGGGCGCGGCGAAGGTCGGGGCCAGCAGGTCGAACTCGCTGGGGCCGCGTGAGCTGAAGTCGGTCACGATCGTGGACCACTCGTCGGTCATCGTCAGCACGGTGGCGCTGTCGAGGGTGACCGTCGCGCCCGGGTGGGCGACGACGAAGTCGCGCAGCGCCGTGCCCTCGCCGTTGGCGAGCATCACCGAGGGGATGTCGGTGCTCTCCAGCCCACCCATCACGACGGGCGGTCCCGGGAACTGGTTGACCATGATCACTGCGGTGGCCCCGGCGTCATGCGCGTTGTCCACCTTGACCGAGAAGTTGCAGTCACCGCGCTCGACCAGCGCCAGGGTGCCGTCGAACACGCCGGCCGGGAAGTCCTCGCAGCCGCGCCCGTTGTCGGGGTCGACCACCGAGGCCTCGCGCAGCTCGCCGGAGACCGGGGTGGTGATGCCGGGGCCGGTGCCCGGGACGCCCGCCAGGCCGGTGACCTCCTCGGGCACGGGCGTCGGGCCGGTGATCGAGACGTCGTGGGCGATGAGGCGGGGGCTGTTGGTCGCGGCGACCGCGGCGTTCCACGGGGCGGTCTTGGCGACGGTGCCGGCCCCGGGGCCGTCGTTGCCGGCGGAGGCGGCCACGAAGATGCCCGACTCGTAGGCCGACAGGAAGGCCAGGTCGACGGAGTTGCCCCACGGGTTGTCCGGCCCGGAGATGGAGTAGTTGAGCACGTCGGTGCCGTCGATGATCGCCTGCTCCACGGCGGCCACGCTGGCGATCGAGCTGCACAGGATGCTGCAGACCTTGTAGGAGATGACGTTGGCGCGCGGTGCGACGCCGGAGACCGGCAGCTCGTAGGTGTCGGCGCCGACCGGGAAGACGGCGGTGTGGGCGTTGCCGGCCATCGTCGAACCGGTGTGGCTGCCGTGGCCGTTGTCGTCCGTCGCGGTCCGGGTGCCGGTGAAGTTGTAGGCGCCGATCAGCTTGTCGTTGCAGATGTCCTCGTGGGCGGTCGCGTCCGGGGCACACACCCCGACGTAGGTCCCGGACCCGTAGGGGTTGGTGTGCGTGTAGCCCTCACCGTCGGTCGCGGCGAACGAGGGGTGGTCGGCGTTCACGCCGGTGTCGAGCATGCCGACGATGACGCCCTCCCCCTTGGTGCCGATCTCGCTGCCGGTCTCCCCCGCCCAGATCGCGGGGCTGTTGATGATCTCGTTGCTGACGTCTGTGTCCAGCTCCCACTGCTGGTCCGGCTCGACGGCCGCGATGCCCGGCTGCCCGACCAGCGCGGTGGCCTCCTCGGCGCTCAGCTCGAGGGCGATGCCGTTGAGGGCGTGGGTGTAGGTGTCGGTCACCTCGACGTCGCGGCCGAGCAGCTCCTCGATCTCCAGACCGGCCTCCTCCTGCACCTCGGCGAGGTGGTCCAGGTAGGCGCGGCTGTCAGCACTGTCGGTGTCGAGCCGGGCCTCCCCCGTGGCCTCGGGGCTCGTCGCCGCCAGCGCGTCGGTGCCGCCCTGGTAGGTCGCCAGCGGCGCCTCCTCCAGGCGCACCAGGTAGACGCCGCTCGCGGACTCCGGGAGCAGCTCGTCCGCGGCGGGCGGCTCGGAGAGCCCGCCGCTGTCCGCCTGCTCGAGCCCCGCCCCGGGTGCGGCAGAGGGAGACTGAGCTGACGACATACTGGCGCTGGTGGGGTCGTCGGTGACGTCGTCGACGACGCGGGACTGGGCGATCTGCGGGGCGGAGAGGGTCAGCCCCAGGGCGATGGTCAGGGACGCAGCGACACGGCTGCGCGAGCGGGGGGTCGGCATAGTTCCGGACGTTAGGAGCCGTGACCTGCGTAGACAACCCGCAAATGGTCAGGTTTCGTCAACATCTGCCGGACAGGTTGTCGACAGCAGATGGACAGACCGGGGCCGGTCAGTCGTGGGTCTCCGCCTCGTGGTCCGCGTGGCTCGGCGGCTCGAGCTGGAAGGTGGAGTGGTCGATGGCGACCGGGAAGTGCTGTGCGACACAGGCCTGCAGCGCGTCGAGCACCTGGGGCGCGTGGCCGTCCAGGAAGCACTCCTCGTCCACGACGACGTGCGCGGTCAGCACCGGCACGCCGGTCGCGATCTGTGAGGCGTGCAGGTCGTGCACGCCCTGCACGTGCGGGACGCCGAGCAGGTGCTCGCGCACCTGCTCCAGGTCCAGGCCCGCGGGGGTGGACTCCAGCAGGATCCGCGTGGTCTGCCGGAGGAGGACGAGGGTGCGCGGGATGATCAGCACCGCGATGAGCATGCCGGCCACCGCGTCGGCCCGGGTCCAGCCGGTGGTGGCGATCACGATGGCGCTGACGATGACGGCGACCGAGCCCAGCGCGTCGTTGACCACCTCGAGGAAGGCCGCCCGCAGGTTGAGGTTGGCCGAGCGGCCGCCGGCCAGGACCAGCAGCGCGGCGACGTTGCCGGCCAGGCCGATGATGCCGAAGACCAGCAGACCGGTGGACGCGACCTCCGGCGGGTCGGTGAGGCGGCGGACCCCCTCAATCAGGGCGTAGACCCCGACGGCCAGCAGCACCGCGGCCTGCGCCGCCGCCGCGAGCACCTCGGTCCGCAGGTAGCCCCAGGTGCGGGTCGACGTCGCGGGCCGCAGCACCAGGGAGGCCGCGACCAGGGCCATCAGCAGCCCGCCGGCGTCGGTCAGCATGTGCCCGGCGTCCACGAGCAGCGCCAGGCTGCCGGTGACCACCGCTCCCACGACCTGGGTCACCAGGATGACGGCCGTGATCGCGAAGGCGACGGCGAGCCGGCGGCGGTTGGTGGCGTGCTCGCCGTGGTCGTGGCTCACACCGTCGATGCTAGTGATGCCGTCCCGGTGGACGTCCGCGCGGCGCGAGTCCAATCCATTGTCCCAATCCATTGTCCCGGGTGGGGCAGTATGTGAACCATGACGACCTCCGACGCGGCCGGCTCTGAGGTGACTCCGCCCGGCGTGATCATCAGCGACGGGCTGCCCGAGGCCAACGGCGTGGAGACGCCTGTGCCCTCGGCCAGGGTCCTCGTGGTCGACGACGAGAAGGCGCTGGCCGATGTGGTCAGTCGCTACCTGCACCGGGGCGGCTACGACGTCACCCAGGCACACGACGGCCAGAGCGCCCTGCAGCTGGCCCGCGCCCTGCAGCCCGACGTGGTGGTCCTCGACCTGAACCTGCCGGGTCGCGACGGGCTGGACGTCTGCCGTGAGCTGCGCGAGTTCTCCGACTGCTATGTGGTGATGCTGACCGCCCGGGTCGAGGAGGTCGACACGCTCCGGGGTCTGTCCGTGGGGGCCGACGACTACGTCACCAAGCCGTTCAGCCCGCGTGAGCTCGTGGCGCGCGTCGACGCGATGCTCCGCCGGCCGCGTCAACGCACCGCGTCGGTCGAGACCGCCAAGGAGCAGGCGGCGCCTCCGAGCCAGCGCGACTGGGGAGGGTTGGTGATCGACCTGCAGAACTACCAGGTGACCGTCGACGGCAAGAGCGTGGAGCTGACGCGCACCGAGTTCGACCTGCTGGACGCCCTGTCCGCGACTCCCGGCCGGGTGCTGAGCCGCCCGGACCTCATCGTCGAGGTGTGGGGCGACTCCTGGGTCGACGACGAGCGGCTGGTCGACGTGCACGTCGCCCACCTGCGCCGCAAGCTCGGCGACCCCGCCGGCGACCCGCGGTTCATCCGCACCGTGCGCGGCCGGGGCTACCGGTTCGGCTCCGCCGACGCCTGACGCGGGCCCTCCCCGCCC
>JAAYYA010000168.1 GCA_012515595.1 Actinomycetales bacterium | reverse complement strand
TGACGAGGTGCACACCTTCCACGTCCACGACGTCCAGTTCCGCGTGCTGTCGGTCGACGGCCGCGAGCCGCCGCCGGAGCTGTCCGGGCTCAAGGACACGATCCTGGTCGAGGACGACGTGGAGTACCGCCTGCTCATGACCTTCACCGACTACGCCGACCCGACGATGCCCTACATGTACCACTGCCACCTGCTGGCCCACGAGGACCAGGGGATGATGGGCCAGTTCGTCGTGGTCGAGGAGGGTCAGGCGCCCGAGTTGAGCGGGCACGCGGGGCACGCCGGTCACTGACCGGCGGACCACCCGGCCGTATGACGTGTGGTCGCCACACCACCCGGCGGAAGGGATGTCGGTGGTCCGGTGTTGACTACGGACATGGTGCTCGCTTCCGGGATCGGATCGTGGCCCGGGACCGACGTCCGGGCCGCCCTGCGCGTCGTGCGCGACGCGCTGACCGAGGCGCCCGAGGGCGTGACCGGCCTGCCCTACCTGCCCGAGCTGCCCGCACGCGGCCCCGGTGCGGACATGGTCGGGCGCGCGGCGGGTCTCCTGGTGGACCTGCCCGTCGACCTCCAGCCCCAGGGGTGGCGGCTCGTCGACCACCCGGGCCGCGATGCCGAGCGGACCACCTCCCTGTGGCGGCAGGACCTGGACGAGCTCGCCGAGGCCTTCGACGGCTGGACCGGGCGACTGAAGTTGCAGGTCACCGGGCCGTGGACGCTCGCCGCGTCGGTCTGGTTGCCGCTGGGCGACCGCGTGCTCTCCGACGCCGGTGCCACGCGTGACCTGGCCGAGTCCCTCGCCGAGGGCGTGCGCACGCACGTGTCCGAGGTCGCCCGCCTGCTGCCGGGCGCCAGCCTGACCCTCCAGGTCGACGAGCCGTCGCTGCCTGCCGTCCTCGCGGGGCATGTGAGGTCCGACTCGGGCTACCGGGTGCTCCCCGCGCCCGACACCAGCCAGGCCGAGCACGTCCTCGGCACCGTGCTGTCGGCTGCCCGCGACGCGGGCGCCACCACCGCCGTCCACTGCTGCGCCGAGGAGCCGCCCGTCGCGCTGCTGCGCGGCGCCGGGGCCGAGGCCCTCGCCCTGGACGTCACCAGGCTGCGCACCCGTGAGTGGGACGCGGTCGCCGAGGCCGTCGAGGCCGGGACCACCCTCTGGGCCGGCGCGCTGTCGACCAGCCGGCCCACGGCATACGGACAGGTCGTGGAGACCCTCGGCACCCGGTGGCACGAGCTCGGTCTGCCCCCCGCCACCCTGGCGGACCTGGGTGTCACCCCCGCGTGCGGGTTGGCCGGCGCCACGCCCACGACCGCGCGTGACATCACCGCCGCCACGGTCGAGGCCGCCCGCGCCCTGGCCGAGGAGGCGCTGCGGTGACGGCGACGACGACCGCGCCCCCGGAGGTCGCCGTCGGCCGGGTGCCGTGGCAGGCGAAGTATGCCGCGATCGCCCTCATCTGGGGCTCCAGCTATCTGCTCATGAAGGTGGGGCTGGAGGCCATGTCCGGCGTGCAGGTCGCCACGCTGCGCGTGCTGTGCGGCGGAACCGTTCTGCTGCTGCTCCTGGGGATCACCGGTGGCCGGCTGCCGCGGGGCTGGCGCACGTGGGGTCACCTGTTCGTCACCGGCTCGCTGCTGTGCACCATCCCGTGGACCCTCTTCGCGGTCGGCGAGGAGCGGGTCGACTCCTCGATCGCCGGACTGGCCAACGCCGTGACTCCCGTCGCCACCGTGCTGTGCTCGTGGCTCATGCTGCGCGGGGAGAAGGTCGGCGGGATGCGGGTGGCCGGCGTCGCGATCGGCTTCCTCGGGGTGCTGCTCATCTTCCAGCCCTGGTCGGCGACACGCGGTCCCGACCCGCTCGGCTTCGCGATGGTGCTGGCGGCCTCGGCGAGCTACGGCGTCGGCTGGACCTACGTCCGCCGGTTCCTGCGCGGAGTCGACGGTGGCGGGCTGTCGCTGCCGACCGCCCAGGTCGTCGTCGCGATGGTGCAGCTGCCGGTCGTCCTGCTGCTGTGGTGGTGGCTCGGGGCGGGAGAGTCGATTCGTATGCCGTGGACCCTCCACAGTGCGGAGCCGCTGGTCCCGCTGCTGGCCGTGCTGGTCCTGGGGGTCGTGGGCACCGGGCTGGCGCAGTGGCTGCAGTTCGATGTCGTGCGGGCGGCGGGGCCGACGGTCGCGACGAGCGTCACCTACCCGATCACCGTGGTGTCGGTGCTGCTCGGGGTCCTGGTGCTGGGCGAAC
>JAAYYA010000028.1 GCA_012515595.1 Actinomycetales bacterium | reverse complement strand
TGTCAAGGTCCTTTGACCTCGTGAGGAGGCAGGTCGCGGTGCGCAACGACATCCGGGAGCTCAGGCTCGCCGCCGGGCTCTCGCAGCGGGAGCTGGGGGAGGCCCTGCGGGTCTCGCGCCAGACCGTGAACTCCATCGAGACCGGTCGCTACGACCCGTCCCTGCCGCTGGCGATCGCCATCGCGCGCCACTTCCACCGCACCGTAGAGGAGATCTTCCATGTCGACGACTGAGCTGACCGGCCGCCAGAAGGCCCTGGCACTGCTCGTGATGATGGTCGCGCTGGGCGCCGTGATCGTGGTCGGCCTGCTGCTGCGCGAGCACGGGCCTGGCAACATGGGGACCGGCTTCCTCTACGGCGCCGCCATCGGTCTGCTGGGGGTGGCCGTCATGGCCTGGCGGGTCACGCGTCATCCGGACCAGGCGTCGGTCTTCGAGCGTGCGTTCACCCAGCAGGGTGACGAGCGCGATGACGCGGTCCTGACCCAGGCCCTGGCGGTGCTCGGTCTGGTGGCCGTCCCGCTCACCGGCGCGGCGGCGATCGCGATCGGGCTGGGGCTGGACGTCGCGATGGTGCTCGCGCTCCTGCTGGTCGCCCAGCTGCTCGTCGGAGTTGCCTCCTTCGCCGTTGTGGCTCGCCGCAGCTAGCTGGTCTCGGTGCGGCCGTAGCGGAGCATCAGGTCGCCCTCGACCTCGAGGGCGTGCAGCAGGTCGAAGCGCGCCAGGGCGTCCGCGCCGGCCGCGGCCTCGACGATGCGAGGGCCTGTCCCGCCCACGAGGACCGGGCGCAACGTCAGGCACAGCTCGTCGACGACGCCGGCCTGGAGCCAGCTCCCCAGCAGGTGGGGTCCGCCCTCGGTGAGCACCTGTGTCAGGCCCCGGTCGCGCAGGGCGTCAAGGGCCCGCGTGGCCTCGACCACGTCGGTGCCGCACGGGACCACCGCGTCCGCACCGAGCCGGTCGGCCAGGTCGGCACGGACGGCCTCGGCGCACAGCACGAGCAGATCACCGGCGCCGTCCTCCGGGGACACCACCTTCTCGGGCAGGTCGCCCGAGGCGGTCACCACGGCCAGCACGGGGTGGTCGCTTCGCCCTGCCGCCCGGCGCACCGCCAGCAGGCCGGCGTCCTCGGTGCGCAGCCGGCCGTAGCCCTCGGCCCGGATGGTGCCCGCCCCGACGACCACCACGTCGGCCAGGGCCCGCAGCACGTCGAAGACCTGCTTGTCGGCGGCGGAGTTGATCGACCCGGACAGCCCGTCGCCGCCGGTCGCGTGACCGTCCAGGGTGGTGACGAAGTTGGCGCGGACCGACGGACCCGGCCCCACGGCATACTCCCGGAGCAGTTCCTCGACCGACAACGGACCCGACGACACCCTCACCATCTCCCCATGGTGGCCCATCTGGTGCAAGGATGCTGCGATGGGCAAGAAGTCATCAAAGAAGAAGTCCAAGGACAAGGGTTCGCAGAAGGCGACGCAGAAGCCCTCGACCACGCCGTTCAGCGACGCGCTGAGAGTGGGGGAGGGATTCCGCCTCAGTGACGTCGACACCCGCGCGACGCCGGCCTTCGTCGGCGACAAGGTCGCGGGGGAGGAGGCCCTGGCCGCGGCGGACGCGGAGATGGACGACCTCCAGGAGCGGCTCTTCGCGCACGGCCGCAGCGGCGGGACCGAGAAGCTGCTGCTGGTGATCCAGGGGCTGGACACCTCCGGCAAGGGCGGCATCATGCGGCACGTCGTGGGGTCGGTCGACCCGCAGGGCACCGAGATCACCGCCTTCAAGGCACCGACCAAGGAGGAGCTCGCCCACCCGTTCCTGTGGCGGATCCGCAAGGCGCTGCCGGGTCCGGGGATGATCGGCGTCTTCGACCGCTCGCACTACGAGGACGTGCTGATCGTGCGGGTGCACGACCTCGTCGAACCCGCCGTGTGGGGGCGGCGCTACAGCACCATCAACGAGTTCGAGCAGGGGCTGGTCGAGGACGACACGACCGTCATCAAGGTGATGATGCACATCTCCAAGGACGAGCAGGGGGAGCGGCTCGCCGAGCGCCTGGACAACCCGGAGAAGTTCTGGAAGTACAACCCCGGCGACGTCGACGAGCGGATGCACTGGGACGACTACATGGAGGCCTACCAGGCGATCATGGACAAGACGTCGACCAAGAGCGCCCCTTGGTTCGTCGTCCCCGCCGACCGCAAGTGGTATGCGCGGCTCGCGGTCCAGCAGCTCCTGCGCGAGCACCTGAGGGCGCTCGACCTCCAGTGGCCCGAGGCCGACTTCGACGTCGAGGCGGAGAAGAAGCGGCTCGCCGAGACCCGCTGACCGGGTTCAGGCGGCGTCGGGCTGCGGCTTGCCGGTGAGCACGATGACGGACTGCGGCGGCACCGGGTAGGTCTGCCCTGTCTCCCAGTCGCCGTCGTGCTCGGCTCCGGTGGTGTCGACGACCACCGTCCAGGACGTCGCATCGATCCCCTCGGGCAGGGTGAAGTCCACCGACTCGTGGTGGGCGTTGAAGAGCAGCAGGAAGTGGTCGTCCAGGACCGGCCGGCCCATCTCGTCCGGGGCGGCGATCGCCTCTCCGTTGAGGAAGACCATGATCGAGCGCGCGAAATGGGAGCGCCAGGCGCCCTCGTCCATGATCAGGCCCTGGGGGGCGTACCAGACGATGTCGCCCAGCTCGCTCTGACCGCCGTGCTCGGCGTCGCCGGCGAAGAAGCGGCGCCGCCGGAACACCGGGTGGTCCTTGCGCAGGCCGATGAGGCGCGAGGTGAAGTCGAGCAGGTCGGACTCGTCGTCGTCGAGGTCCCAGTCGACCCAGGAGAGCTCGTTGTCCTGGGCGTAGACGTTGTTGTTGCCGAGCTGGGTGCGGCCCAGCTCGTCGCCGTGCGCGATCATCGGCACCCCCTGGCTGAGCAGGAGTGTGGCCAGGAAGTTCTTCTGCTGCTTCAGGCGCAGGGCGTTGATCTCCGGGTCGTCGGTCGGCCCCTCGACGCCGCAGTTCCAGGAGCGGTTGTGGTTCTCCCCGTCCTGACCGCCCTCGCCGTTGGCCTCGTTGTGCTTCTCGTTGTAGGAGACCAGGTCCCGCAGCGTGAAGCCGTCGTGCGCGGTGACGAAGTTGATGGAGGCGATCGGCCGGCGCCCCGAGTGGGCGTAGAGGTCGGAGGAGCCGGAGAGCCGGGAGGCGAACTCACCCAGGGTCGAGGGCAGCCCGCGCCAGTAGTCGCGCACCGTGTCGCGGTACTTGCCGTTCCACTCCGTCCACAGCGGCGGGAAGTTGCCGACCTGGTAGCCGCCGTCGCCCAGGTCCCACGGCTCGGCGATCAGCTTGACCTGGGAGATCACCGGGTCCTGCTGGATGATGTCGAAGAAGGCGGACAGCTTGGAGACCTCGTGGAACTGCCGCGCCAGGGTGGCGGCGAGGTCGAACCGGAAGCCGTCGACGTGCATCTCGGTCACCCAGTAGCGCAGCGAGTCCATGATCAGCTGCAGCACGTGGGGGCTGCGCATCAGCAGGCTGTTGCCGGTGCCGGTGGTGTCGTAGTAGTGCGACTTGTCCGTGTCGACCAGGCGGTAGTAGTTCGCGTTGTCGATGCCCCGGAAGGCCAGCGTCGGCCCGAGGTGGTTGCCCTCGGCGGTGTGGTTGTAGACGACGTCGAGGATGACCTCGATGCCCGCGGTGTGCAGGTTCTTGACCATGGTCTTGAACTCGGTGACCTGCTGCCCCTGGGTGCCGTGCGCGGCGTAGTCGTTGTGCGGTGCCAGGAAACCGATGGTGTTGTAGCCCCAGTAGTTGCTCAGCCCCTGGTCGCGCAGCGTGCGCTCGTGGATGAACTGGTGGACCGGCAGCAGCTCGACGGCGGTGACCCCGAGCCCGGTCAGGTGCTTGATGATCGCCGGGTGCCCGAGCGCCGCGTAGGTGCCGCGGATGTCCTCCGGCACGTCCGGGTGCTGCATGGTCAGCCCCTTGACGTGCGTCTCGTAGATGACGCTGTCGTGGTACTCGTGCCGGGGCGGTCGGTCGTGGCCCCAGTCGAAGAACGGGTTGACCACGACCGAGAGCAGGTTGTGCCCGAGGGAGTCGTCCTCGTTGAGGGAGTCCGGGTCGTCGAAGTTGTAGGAGAACAGCGGCTGCTCGCCGGAGGTGCCGCCGTCGAAGGCCTGGGCATAGGGGTCCAGCAGCAGCTTGGCCGGGTTGCACCGGTGGCCCGCCGCCGGGTCGTACGGCCCGTGCACCCGGAAGCCGTAGCGCTGCCCCGGCTCCACCTGCGGCAGGTAACCGTGCCACACGTAGGCGTCGACCTCCGTCAGCGGCACCCGCGTCTCGGCGCCCTCGTCGTCGATCAGGCACAGCTCGACGGCCGTGGCGACCTCGGAGAAGATCGCGAAGTTGACACCGGTGCCGTCGTAGGTGGCGCCCAGCGGGTAGGGCTTGCCTGGCCAGATTTCCAATGGAGGTCCTTCTGCGGGGGGACATGCGTGGCGGACAGCGCTGTCGACTCGCCAGGGTCCAGTATGTCGTGCGGCCCGGGGATAGGCTGACCTGACCGTTCCCATCGAGCAAGGGGTCGTCCGTGGCAGGTCTGCAGACCGTTCACAAGCTGGGCCCTGTGCTGGACCTGTTCACGGTCGACCAGCACACGTGGGGCGTGTCCGAGGCTGCTGAGGCCCTGGGGATCCCGCGCTCCAGCGCGCACAGCCTGCTGACCAGCCTGGTGGACATCGGGCTGCTGCAGGCCAGGGGCCGCGGCCGCTACAGCATCGGCTGGCGGGTCCTGGAGCTGGGTGAGGTGCTCCGCAGCCGCACCGACCTGCGCACCGTCGCTGCGCCGGTCCTGGAGGACCTGGTCCGCGAGCAGGGTGAGACCGTGCACCTGGCGGTGATCGAGCGGATGACCGTGCTCTACATCGACAAGGTCATGGGCACCCACAACATCGTCGTCCAGGGCGCCCGCGTCGGAGCCCGTCTGGACACGCACTGCACGGCCGTCGGCAAGCTTCTCCTCGCCCATGAGGACCGGGACTGGGTGGTGGACCACTTCCGGGGCCGGCCCCTGCGACGGTTCACGCCCACGACGATCACCGATCTCTCCGAGCTGATGGACGCGCTGGAGGAGATCCGCCGCACCGGCGTCTCGTACGACATGGGGGAGCAGATCCCGGACATCCATTGCCTGGCGGTCCCGGTCCGGGACGAGATGGGGGCGGTCATCGCGGCATTGAGCATGAGCGTCCCGGTCAACCGGTTCGAGGAACGGCAGGCGGAGCTGCTCGCGGCGGCCCGGAAGGCCGCCCTGGAGATCCAGCGCCGGCTCACCGACGCGCTCGACACGAGCACCCCGGGCCTGGGGACCCCGGACGTCCGAGAGCTGCGGCCCTCGCGCCGTTGAGCTCCGGCGGGACGCCTCGTGGGTTTCTCCGGTACGACCACCCGGAAGGTGTGGCCAGCGGCGTCGCCTGACCCCGATCAGTGGTCGGCCCGGGTGGGCGCCAGGAAGCCGGTCAGCAGCGTGGTGAACTCGGTGGCACGCTCGATCTGCGTCCAGTGCCCGCACTGTCCGAAGACGTGGAGCTCGGAGTCGTCGAGCAGGTGGTGCAGGCGCAGGCTGTTCTCCAGCGGGATGACGCGGTCGTCCCGGCCGTGCAGGATCAGGGCCGGCGCCGTGATGGCCCGGACCTGCTCCTCGGAGGTGGCCAGGGCGTCGATCCAACGCTGCCGTGGAGCGGGGAACATCGCGGCGAACCGCCGGTCCGCGCCGTCGGCGATCGAGGCCTCGTACCGCAGCTCGGCCAGGTCGTCGTCGACGAGGGACTGGTCGTAGGCGAAGATCTCGAGCAGTCGCTTCATCGCCGGGACGGAGGGCTCGTACCCCCACACGGCGTCGAGCCCGTCGGTCAGGTCGAAGGACAGTCCCGCAGCCCCCATGAGGGCGATGCGGTCGACCCGGTCCGGGTGCGTCGCCGCCAGGCGGAGGGTGACGGCGCCCCCGAAGGAGTTGCCGACCAGCGAGGTCCGTTCGATCCCCAGGGCGTCCATCAGTCGGACGATGCTGTCGACCCAGGAGTCCAGGGAGTACTCGTGGCCCTGCGGTGGCAGGGTGCGGCCGAAGCCGATCTGGTCGGGGGCGATCACCCGGTGTCCGGCCGCCACGAGGTCGGGCACGGTGAGTCGCCAGTTGGCGACCGCGCCGACGCCGGGGCCCGACCCGTGCAGCAGCATGACCGGGGCACCGGCGCCCACGTCGTGGACCCACATGTCGAGGTCCCCGACCTGGACGACGGCCCCGTCCCCGATGCCGTGGGTGGATGGGCTCGTCATGTCAGGCCTCCCGTGCGATCTGTTCGGGCTCGTCCCCGCCCTGCGCGTCCTCGGTGCGGAACTCCATGTTGCGCTGCAGCGTCCGGCCGAGGCCGAGTGCCGCGATGTGCACGGCGGGAGCCACGCGCTGCGGGCTGATGGTGCCGGTCGGCGCGGTGACGGAGATGCCGCCGACGACCGCGCCGTCCAGGCTGAGGATCGGTGCCGCCGCGCACACCACGCCCGGCGTGGACTCCTCGCGGTCGTAGGCCACGCCGTTGCGGCGGATGGTGGCCAGCTCGCGGCGCAGTTCCTGCGGGTCGGTGATCGTGTTGGGGCCCAGCTTGCGCAGGGGACCCTCGTCGATGACCCGGTCCACGACATACGACGGGGAGAAGGCGAGCATCGCCTTCCCGACACCGGTCGCGTAGGCCGGGATGCGTCCCCCCACGCGGGAGGGGAGGTTGTCGGCGCGCTGCATGATCTCGACGTACAGCGCGTCGGTGCCGTCGAGGATGGCCAGGTGGACGGTGGCCTTGGTGGCCTCCCGCAGGTCCGACATGAACGGCAGGGCGGCCCTGCGCAGGTTGCGCTGGAGCGGCACGAGCTGGCCGAGCTCGAACATCCGCAGCCCGAGCCGGACCCCGTCCTCGGCCTTCTCCAGCACCCCGAGGCTGATCATCTCCTGGATGATGCGGTGGCCGGTCGCCTTGGACAGACCGGCCCGCCGGGCGAGCTGCGCGGGCGGGACGGCCCGGTCGGTCGGCCGGAAGGCTCCGAGGATCGCGAAGCTGCGCTCGAGCATCCCGGTGCGGGACGGCTCGTCACCGTTCCCGGCGCGGGTGGCTGGGCTGGGGCTCATGGCGTGCTCCTCCACTGGGACGGACGGGCACGGCACCGGGCTGGTGCCGTGCCCGTCGCGGGACTGCTTACAGGCCTTCGTAGGCGAAGGCTACGACCTCGTCGATGGTCTCACCGGAGACCACGTCGGTCAGGTCGAGGTCGGCCGGGACGGTGCCGGCCTCGCCGAGGATGGCGGCGACGGTCTCCCACGAGGTGAGTGCGACCTCGCCCGGCTTCTGCCCCTCGCTGTCGGGGCGGATGACGTTCAGCGCCTCGTCGTAGAGGGCCGCGGCAGCCTCCTCGTTCTCGCAGGCCGAGGCGATCCGGTCGCAGATGGCCTCGAAGGCCTCGTCCTCGTTCTCCAGGATGTAGTACTGGGCCTGGACCCAGCTGCGGGACACGGCCTTGGCCCGCTCCAGGCCGTCGGGCGAGTCCAGGACCTCCTGGGTGGTGGCCATGCAGGTGCCGGGCACGGCGGAGTAGCGCTCGGGGGTGATGTCGACCCAGGCCACGCCGCTGGCGGCGAGCGAGGCGATGTCCGGGAAGCTGGAGCTGTAGGCCTGGATCTTGCCGTCGTTGATGGCGGCCAGGGCCTGCGGACCCGCGGCGCCGACGGGGAGCACGGTCAGGTCGCCGGGCGTCTGCAGCTGGGCGTCGGCCAGGGCGGCCTGGACGTACTGGTTCTCGCCACCACCGGGCTCGGTGATGCCAAGCGAGTTGCCGGCGAGCCCCTGGATGTCGGTGATGCCGGAGTCCTCGGTGGCCACGATGCGGTAGACGTTGTTGACCTGGTTGCAGAAGAGGACCCGCACGTCGGGGCGCTTGGAGGCGGCGACGGCGATGTCGGCCGAGCCCATCACGGCGAACTCGGCGTTGCCCGCGACGAGCTGCTGGGAGAGGAAGCCCGAGCCGTCGGCGACGGAGATCGTGACGTCGGTGATCCCGTTCTCCTCGAAGAAGCCGTTGGTCTGCGCGATGACGACCGGCGCCAGGGGGAGTCCCTCGGGGAAGGGCAGGAGGATCTCGGCCGAGGAGGCGTCGCCGCCGCCGGTCGAGCCGGAGTCGCCACCGGAGTCTCCACCGCACGCGGCGAGGAGGAGGACTGCGGACAGGGCCCCGGCGACGGGGAGCAGGGTGGTGCGTCGTGACATGGGGTTTCCTTTGGTGCGGTCGGTCCGGGGACGCGACGGGTGGGGTGGACCGATCAGGGGATGAACGGGGTTGACGGGATGACGAGGGCCGGTGGGACCCGGGGGCTCAGTTGGACCAGGTGATGAGGCGGCGCTCGAGCCACTCGATGAGGGCGTAGAGGATCAGGCCGATCACCGCCAGGTAGACCACGACGGCGAAGCCCATGGCCACCTCGAGCTGGAAGTTGAACTCGTTGACCAGCACGCCCAGCCCCTCGGAGGCACCGACGAACTCACCGACGATGGCGCCGAGCAGGGCCAGGGTGAGGGCGGTCTTGATGCCGGCGAAGGTGACCGGTGCCGCGGTGGGCAGGGTCAGCCGGAAGAAGGTCTGGGAGGTCGTGGCTCCGTAGGTGCGGAAGAGCATCCGGGCGTTGGCGTCCACGGAGGACAGGCCGGCGACCGTGTTGATCACCACGGGGAAGAAGCAGATCACCGCGGCCATGACGACCTTGGAGGTCATGCCGAAGCCGAACCAGGTGAGGAAGACCGGCGCGAGGGCCACGCGGGGGGTGTTCTGGATCGCGACGATGAATGGCCAGAGCGCGGTGCGGAAGACCGCGAAGGTGCCGGTCAGCGCGCCCAGGACGAGCCCGAGGGTCGAGCCGATCAGGAAGCCGAGCAAGGTCTCCTGGAGGGTGATCCAGGCGGCGTGCCAGAAGTAGTCCTTGGTGGACAGGTCGATCATGGCGGCGAAGGTGTCCGACGCCGGGGGCACCGTGATCGGGTTCACCAGCCCGGTCTGGCTGGCCACCTCCCAGGCGCCGACGCCGAGGGCGAGCACCAGGAGGGGGAGCCCGACCTTCACCCAGGTGCGGCTGAGCAGCGGGTCCTTGGGCTTCGTGTGGGGCACGGTCTCGGCGCGGACCACGGCGGGCTGCGGTGGTGTCTGGATGGTGGTCATGAGATCGACCCGTCCTCTCCCGCGAGGGCCTCGCGGACCTGGCGGCTGATGTCCTGGAACTCGGGGGTGGCGATCATGGCCGCCGAACGGGGGCGGGGGAGGTCGACGCGGATGTCGCCGACGACCCGGCCGGGGCGGGCGCCGAGGGCGATGATGCGGTCAGACATCATCACGGCCTCGGGGATGGAGTGGGTGACCAGGATCGAGGTCTTGCCCATGTCCTCGTGCATCTTGGTGACCTCGAGGCCGAGGTGCTCGCGCTTGAACTCGTCCAGCGCCGCGAACGGCTCGTCCATGAGCAGGACGCGGGGGTCGAGGGCTAGGGTCCGGGCGAGTGCGACACGCTGCTGCATGCCGCCGGAGAGCTCCCAGGAGTTCATGTCCGCCGAGTGGCTCAGACCGACGAGCTCGAGCAGTTCCTCGACCCGGGGAGCGATGTGCGAGCCCTTCTCGCGGGCGATCGCGAAGGGGAGGGTGACATTCTCGCGGACGCTCAGCCACGGCATGAGGACCGACTGCTGCAGCATGAACCCGACGTCGCGGCGCCCCTCCTTGGGGGCCTGCTCCCCGACATGGACAGTCCCGTTGTCGAAGGGGATCAGGCCGGCGATGATCTTCAGCAGCGTGGACTTGCCGCAGCCGGACGGCCCGACCAGGGAGACGAACTCGCCGGTCTCGATGTGGAGGTCGATGTCCTGGAGGACGGGGAGGGGTCCGGTGGCGGTGGTGTAGGTCTTGTTGACCGAGGTGAGGCGGATGGGCTCACCGGCGGTGATGGCCCCACGTGCGGGGGGCGCGGTGACGGTCATGGCTTTACTCCTTGGGCTCCGTTGGCCAAGACGGACCGGGTGTCTGGTCCTCTCAGAACGATAGAGGCGGGCAACCCGTGTTGTGGGTCACAGTCTCATCCAGTGAGACTCAAATTTTGGGACACCGTCTCAGTGAGCGACACCGGGAGGGTGTCGTGGTCGCTGGGCGAAGGCTAGGTGCGGTGGACGCCCCGGTGGCGATCGTCCGGGGATCGTGGACGGAGGGTGCCCCGAGCCAGGAGGTGTTCGGCCATCCTGGATCGGGGCATCCTGCGGGTGTGTGTCGGTCAGGCCTCGGGATCGGCCGGGGTGATCTGCATGACGACGGCCTTGGGTTCGGTGAAGAAGTCGCGGCTGAAGTTGCCGCCCTCGCGGCCGACGCCGGAGTCGCCGAACCCGCCGAAGGGGGCGCGCAGGTCGCGGATGAAGAAGCAGTTGACCCAGACGGTGCCGGCATCGAGGGCTGCGGAGACGCGGTGGGCCTTGTGCAGGTTCTCGGTGAAGACCATGGCGTTCAGGCCGTATGGCGTGTCGTTGGCCAGGTGGACGGCCTCGGCCTCGGTGTCGAAGGGATGGACGACGACGATCGGGCCGAAGATCTCCTGGGTGACGTGGGGGGCGTCCAGGGGGAGGCCGGTCAGGATCGTGGGGAGCACCGCGAGTCCCTCGCCGGCCCCGCCGGTGACGACTGTGCCGCCGTAGTCGGCGACGGTGTCGAGGTAGCTGGTGACCTTCGCGTGGTGTTCGCGGGAGGCCAGCGGCCCGAAGAGCGAGTCCTCGCGGGTGGGGTCGGTGGGGACCAGTTCCTGGGCGGCGGCGGTGAACCGGGCGAGGAACTCCTCGTAGATGTCACGCTGCACGAAGAGGCGGGACCCGGCCAGGCAGACCTGTCCGGCGTTGCGGAAGATGGCCTGGACGGCCCAGTGGACCGCGTTGTCGAGGTCGGCGTCGGCGAAGACGATGTTGGCGCCCTTGCCGCCCAGCTCGAGGCTGACCGGGGTGAGGTTGCCCGCGGCGACCTTGCCGATGACCCGGCCGGTGCCGGACTCGCCGGTGAAGGTGATCCGGTCCACGCGGGGGTCCTCGGTCAGGGCTGACCCGGCGGAGTCCGGGCCGTAGCCGTGGACCACGTTGAAGACGCCCTCGGGCAGGCCGGCCTCGATGGCCAGCCGGGCCAGGAT
>JAAYYA010000167.1 GCA_012515595.1 Actinomycetales bacterium | reverse complement strand
CGCACCGGCGGCGGTGACCCGGCCGGCAACCCCACGCTCTACGACGCGATCCAGAAGGCCAAGAAGACCTCGGTCCCCAACGACAACATCGACCGCGCGGTCAAGCGCGGCTCGGGCGCGGAGGCCGGCGGTGCCTCGTACGAGTCGCTCGTCTACGAGGGCTACGCGCCCGGTGGTGTCGCGCTCTACATCGAGTGCCTCACCGACAACAAGAACCGCGCCGTCATGGAGGTCCGCACCGCGCTGACCCGCAACGGCGGGACGATGGCCGACAGCGGCTCGGTCGCCTACCTGTTCAACCGCAAGGGCCACGTCGTGGTGCCCAAGGAGCAGGAGTCCGGGCAGACCACCGAGGACGACCTGCTCGAGATCGTGCTCGAGGCCGGCGCCGAGGAGGTGGAGGACCTCGGGGAGTCCTACGAGATCATCTCCGAGGCCACCGACGTGGTCGCCGTCCGCACCGCACTGCAGGAGGCCGGCCTGGACTACGACTCGGCCGAGGTGACCTTCGTGCCCAGCATGGAGGTGGAGCTGGACGCCGACGGCGCGCGCAAGGTGATGCGGGTGGTGGACGCGCTCGAGGACTGCGACGACGTGCAGAACGTCTACTCCAACGCCGACGTCTCCGACGAGGTGCTGGCCGAGCTCGAGGCCGACGAGTAGAAAGCCCGCGCCGTCCGGGAGGCGTCCCAGGAGGAGCTCCGAGCGGGTCCCGGTCGCCCGCAGGGCTCGGGCCGTTGAGCCCGGGGGCGGCCCACCCGGCGAGTCCTCCGGCGCGCTGACGGCGCCGTGACGTAGCGTGGTTCGCGAACAGGTGTTCGGACCAGGCGGCGTGCCTCACGCCGCACCACGACCCGGAGGAGGTGGCGCCCGTGCGGGTGCTCGGTGTCGACCCCGGCCTCACCCGGTGCGGCCTCGGCGTCGTCGAGTCCGGTCCGGGCCGGACCGTGCGGATGGTCGCCGTCGGGGTGGTGCGCACCCCGGTGGCCGACGACCCTCAGGAGCGGCTGCTGACGCTGCAGACCGAGATCGACGCGTGGTTGGCCGAGCACCGACCGGACGCGGTCGCCGTGGAGCGAGTCTTCGCCAAGGCGAACATCAAGGGGATCATGGGCACCGCCCAGGCCTCCGCCGTGCCGATGCTGGCGGCCGCCCGGCTCGGGCTCCCGCTGGCCCTCCACACGCCCACCGAGGTCAAGGCCGCGGTGACGGGCAACGGCCGGGCCGACAAGGCCCAGGTCACCGCCATGATCACCCGCATCCTGGGGCTCGAGTCGGCCCCCAGACCCGCGGACGCGGCCGACGCCCTCGCGCTGGCCGTCTGCCACCTCTGGCGCGGACAGTCCGACGCCCGGCTGCAGGATGCGGTGCGCGGCAACGCCCTGCGGCGCGCCAGCGAGGCGGCCGGTCGTGCCGGTGCCCCGCGGAACAGGCTGGAGGAGCTGCACGCGGCGCACGCCTCCCGCGGCGCCGCGGGAGCGCCGCGACCCCAGATCGCCGCCGTGAGGAGGAGCGCCCAGTGATCTCGCTCGGGCACCGGACCGGGACAAGGAGGGAACCGTGATCTCATCCGTGCGGGGCACCGTGCTCCATGTCGGACTTGAGCACGTCGTCGTCGAGGTGGGCGGCGTGGGCCTGCACGTCCACACCACACCCGGTACGGCAGCCGCCAGCACGACCGGGCGGGAGGTGACGCTGGCCACCACGTTGGTGGTCCGGGAGGAGTCGCTGACCCTGTACGGCTTCGACGGGACCGAGGCGCGGGCCCTGTTCGAGCAGGTCCAGACGGTGTCCGGAGTCGGCCCTCGACTCGCGCTGGCCATGCTGTCGGTGCACAGCCCCGACGGCGTGCGGCAGGCGATCGCCGGCGGCGACCTCGTCGCGCTCACCAAGGTGCCGGGCATCGGCAAGAAGGGCGCCGAGCGCCTGGTCCTGGAGCTCAAGGACAAGATCCTCGCCAGCGGCGTCGAGCCGGCGCTGGCGGGCCCGAGCGCGCAGGGGAGCGGGGCGGACGCCACCGGTGGCCAGGTCCACGAGGCCCTGGTCGGCCTGGGCTGGAGCGCCAAGCAGGCCGACGACGCGATCGAGCGGGTGCGCGCCGTCGGGGGCGCACCGACCGGCGTCGCGGAGTTCCTGCGGGCCGCACTCCGGGAGCTCGGCCGGTGAGCCTGTCCGAGGAGTT
This sequence comes from Actinomycetales bacterium, assembly GCA_012515595.1. Taxonomy (GTDB): domain Bacteria; phylum Actinomycetota; class Actinomycetes; order Actinomycetales; family Dermatophilaceae; genus Ornithinicoccus. The sequence continues at coordinate 4,493 of JAAYYA010000167.1, read as the reverse complement.
CGAGCTGGACCGCGCGGATGACGGGTCGCTGGACGCCACCTCCCGGGTGGTCGACGTCGGGTCCACCGACGAGGAGCGGCGCATCGAGGCGGCCCTGCGACCGCGTCGGCTTGCCGAGTTCCCCGGGCAGCAGCGGGTCCGCGAGCAGCTGGGCCTGGTGCTGGAGGCGGCGCGCCGTCGCAACAGCCCGCCCGACCACGTCTTGCTGTCAGGGCCACCGGGGCTGGGCAAGACCACGCTGGCGATGATCATCGCGGCCGAGCTCGAGCAGCCGATGCGGATCACGAGCGGTCCGGCGATCCAGCACGCCGGGGACCTGGCCGCCGTGCTGTCCTCGCTGGCCGAGGGCGAGGTCCTGTTCCTGGACGAGATCCACCGGATGGCCCGCCCGGCCGAGGAGATGCTCTACCTGGCCATGGAGGACTTCCGGGTCGACGTGATCGTGGGCAAGGGGCCCGGCGCGACCGCGATCCCGCTGGAGCTCCCGCCGTTCACCGTGGTCGGGGCGACGACCCGCTCGGGCCTGCTCCCCGCCCCTCTGCGGGACCGGTTCGGCTTCACCGGGCATCTCGACTACTACACCACCGAGGACCTTCAGAAGATCCTCACCCGCAGCGCGGGGCTGCTGGAGATCGAGTCGACCCGGGAGGGGATCCACGAGATCGCCTCTCGGTCCCGGGGCACCCCCCGCATCGCCAACCGCCTGCTGCGCCGGGTCCGGGACTGGGCCCAGGTGCACGGCCAGCACATCGTGGACGAGGAGGCGGCCCTGGCCGCACTGGACCTGTTCGACGTCGACCAGCAGGGCCTGGACCGGCTCGACCGCGCCGTGCTGGAGGCCCTCTGCAAGCGCTTCGGCGGCGGCCCGGTCGGGCTCAGCACACTGGCCGTCGCCGTGGGGGAGGAGCCGGACACCGTCGAGACCGTGGCCGAGCCCTATCTGGTCCGGGAGGGCTACATCGTGCGCACCCCGCGGGGGAGGGCCGCCTCCCGGACCGCCTGGCAGCACCTGGGTCTCACGCCTCCGAGGACCACGGGCGCCCAGGACCAGCTCCCGATCGACCAGCCCGGCCGGCTCGACCACTGAAGAGTCCGGCCTCGCGCGCCCGGTCGGGCCCAGGAACGCCACCCCACGCGCCCGGTCGGGTCCAGGAACGCCACCCCACGCGCCCGGTCGGGCCCAGGAGCGCCAACCCACGCGCCCGGTCGGGTCTGGGAACGCCATCCCACGCGCCCGGTCGTCGTGACCGAACTGTGACCTGTGGCCCCGCATCTGTACCTGATCTTTACCTGGCGTGCGGGCGATGGTGTTGGGACGACACAGTCGCGTCACCTAGACTGCCGCGAGTGCCCATCGGCTGTGGGACCCGCAAGTGGCCACGAAGCCCGGACACTCTCCGACTGACGTTGTAAGGATTCTTCATGTCGCCAATGGCCTCGGCCACCTCCACCGGAGGGGACGGGTTCAACATCCTGCTGTTGATGCTCCCGCTCCTCCTGCTCGCCTACCTCTTCTTCTCGCAGCGGCGGCGGCAGTCCAAGATGAAGGAGATGCAGGCGGGGCTGCAGATCGGCGCACGCGTGATGACGACGACGGGTCTCTATGGCACCGTCTCGCACCTGGACGAGTCCACGGTCTACATCGAGGCGGCACCCGGCGTGGTCCTTCAGTGGGACCGGCGGGCAGTCGTGCCCGCCCCGGGTGCCTCGACGGAGCCGACCGAGGCGCCCGAAGACCCGGCGGGGAACGAGTGATGGCGCGCAACGCTCGCAACCGGAGCGCTCGGAACACGCTGCTGGCCCTGCTCGCCATCATCGTGGTGCTGTCCGGCACCCTGGGGGCCGCCCACCTGTGGGGAAACCCCAAGGCGCAGCTGACGCCGTTGCTCGGTCTGGACCTCGCCGGTGGCCGGCAGGTGGTCCTGGCCCCGATCATCGACGGTGACCAGACCGCAGCGCCCGAGCAGCTCAACCAGGCCATCGACATCATCCGCCGCCGAGTCGACGGCCAGGGCGTCGCCGAGGCCGAGGTTTCCCGGCTGGGGTCGAACATCCAGGTCGCCATCCCGGGCACCCCGACCGCGGCCCAGCTGGAGGCGCTGAGCCAGTCCTCGCAGCTGCAGTTCCGCGCTGTGCTCGTGGCGGCACCGGTGGTCCCGACGCAGCCGACCGAGCCGCCGCGGGAGCTGCCGCTGCCGGTCGGCCCGACCGAGGAGCCCGCCGAGGACCCGGCCGTCGAGCCCACCGACCCGGACAACGACCAGGCCGAGACCACCAACGCGGCCTACCCCGAGGGGCTTCTCGCCGACCAGCAGCCGACCGTGCAGGCGGCTGGACAGCTCCCCGCGACCGGTGGTGTCGACGCCGCCCAGGCGACGGAGTCGCCCGACACGCAGACCGACGACGCCGGACAGACCGAGGCGCCCGACGACAGCGCCGTGACGGACGCGCCGGACTCCGCCGAGCCCACGAGCGCCAGCGACCTGGCCTGGATCACCCCCGAGCTGCAGGAGGAGTTCCTCACCTACGACTGCACGGACGAGGTCAAGCAGCGTGCGGCGTCCCAGGCGCCAGCCGAGGAGCCGATCATCGCGTGCTCGGCGGGCGGGACCGAGAAGTACATCCTCGGACCGTCCGAGCTGAGCGGTGGCGAGCTGACCGACGCCAGCTCCGGCCTCCAGGTCGGGGCCGGCGGTCAGACGACCGGCGTCGTGGAGGTCCGCCTGCAGTTCAACGATGAGGGGAGAGACGCCTTCAGCGCGATCACCACGCGGCTCTTCGGCTTCGGCCAGAACTCCAACCAGAACCGCTTCGCGATCGTGCTGGACGGCCAGGTCATCTCGGCGCCGGGGGTTCGCTCCCCGATCAACGACGGCGTGGCCACGATCTCCGGCGGGTTCACCAACGAGAGCGCCAAGGAGCTGGCCAACCAGCTGAAGTTCGGTGCGCTGCCGATGAGCTTCGAGGTGCAGACCTCCGAGCAGCTGAGCCCGCAGCTCGGTGGGGAGCAGCTGCGGCTGGGCATCATCGCCGGCCTGGTCGGCATGATCCTGGTGTTCATCTACTCGCTCATCCAGTACCGCGCCCTCGGCCTGGTCACGGTTGCCTCGCTGATCATCGCCGGCATCCTGGCCTACCTGTCGGTGACGTTGCTGGGATGGACCAACAACTTCCGCCTCACCATGGCGGGCGTGACCGGTCTGATCGTCGCGATCGGTGTGACGGCGGACAGCTTCATCGTCTACTTCGAACGCATCCGTGACGAGGTGCGCACCGGACGGCCGCTGCGGTATGCCGTGGACACCGGCTGGGTGCGCGCCCGCCGGACCATCATCATCTCCGACGTCGTCAACCTGATCGCCGCCGGCGTGCTGTACTTCCTGTCCGAGTCCGGGGTGAAGGCGTTCGCCTTCGCGCTGGGTCTGAGCACCGTCATCGACCTGCTGGTGGTCGTCATGTTCACCCACCCGGTCGTGAGCATCCTGGCCAACACCAAGTTCTTCGGCGAGGGTCACAAGTGGTCCGGCATGGACCCTGAGCGGCTCGGCGCACGCCGGTCCACCTACCTCGGGCGCGGGCAGTTCGCGCGCCCCGCACCCAAACGGACCGGACCCACCCGGGAACAGACCGAGGGAGGCATCGTCTGATGGCCAGTTTCGCCAAGTTCGGCAACGACCTGTTCACCGGCAAGCGGTCGTTCAACATCGTCGGGCGCCGCAACCTGTGGTACGCGATCGCGGCCGTCTTCATCGTGCTCTCGCTGCTCGGGATCTTCGTCAAGGGGCTGAACTTCGGCATCGAGTTCCGCGGCGGGACCGAGCTGCGGGTCCCCGGTGTCTCCAACATGGAGAGCTACGAGGGCCGGGCCGCCGAGACGCTGCGTGCTGAGGCACCCGGGGCAGCGGAGGTGTCCGTCACCCAGATCGGCACCAACACCATCCGGATCCAGACCGGCGAGCTGTCGGTCGACGAGTCCAACGCGGCGGTCTCCGCCCTGGCGGAGGAGTTCGACGTCTCCGCCGAGGACGTCACCAGCTCCTTCGTCGGCCCCTCATGGGGCGAGACGGTCACCAACAAGGCGATCCAGGCGCTCGTCGCCTTCCTGGTGCTGGTCAGCGTCGTGCTGGCGCTCTACTTCCGCACCTGGAAGATGGCCCTGGCAGCCATCATCGCCCTGCTGCACGACGTGGTCTTCACCGTCGGCATCTACGGCCTGCTCGGCATCGAGATCTCGCCGGCGTCGATGATCGGCTTCCTGACCATCCTCGGGTACTCGATCTACGACACCATCGTCGTCTTCGACAAGGTGCGCGAGAACACGGAGTACGCCCTGGAGTCCAAGCGCACCACCTACGCCCACGCCGCCAACCTGGCGGTCAACCAGACCCTGGTCCGGTCGATCAACACCTCCGTCGTGGCGCTGCTGCCGGTGGCCGCGATCCTGTTCTTCGGCATCGCCTTCATCGGCCCGGGCACCCTGCTCGACCTGTCGG
>JAAYYA010000166.1 GCA_012515595.1 Actinomycetales bacterium | reverse complement strand
GTTGCGGTCCTGAGTGCCACCGGGCGCGTCGTGTTGCGGTCCTGAGTGCCACCGGGCGCGTCGCGTTGCGGTCCCGAGGGCCACCGGGCGCGTCGCGTTGCGGTCCTGATGGCGACCGGACGCACGGTGTCCCGGCCCTGAGTGCCACCGCCAGGCGCCGTGGTTGCCCTCCCAGACTGCGCAGAGCAGTTTTGGTCACGCAAGAAACGTCGCATGCGACCAGATCTGCATGACCATTTGTGCCACCCGGAGCCCTGACGCGCCCTCGCCCGGTGTCACCACTCAGCGCGCTCGGTGGGCCGGATTCTCACCACGCCGTGCGCTCGGTGGGCCGGATTCTCACCACCCGGCGCGCTCGGTCGCCTGACGAGACCGCGCCCGTCAGCCGAGGGCGCGGCCGCCCTCCAGAAGCGGAGCCGCCACAGGATCGGTCGGGGGCAGCGGGGGCGCGGGGTCGGTCGGTGGCGGGGGCTCGGACGGGACGAGCCGCATCAGGGCGCGCCGGACGTCCTCGCTGACGACCGCCGTGCCGCCGGTCACGACGATGCGCGAGGGGCGCAGCTGCGCGATGGCCTCGGCCGTCGGACCGGGCACGCCGTCGGAGGAGACCAGCAGCACCGCCCCGTCAGCGGCTGCCGAGGCAGGAGCGGCGGCGAGCGAGTCAGCGAAGCTGCTGCCGACGCCGATGTGGAGCACACCGCCCGGTGCGACGTCCGCGGCGAGCGCGGCCGCGGTCGCGTAGCGGTCGGCCCCGGCCCGTCGTTCCACCCCGCCGTTCCCGGCGAACTGCTCCAGCTCCACGGCCACGGCGTCGGAGACGGCCTGGGTGCCGCCGGCGACGACGATGGTGTGCGGTCGCAGGTCCTGCAGCGCCTGCAGCGTCGGCCCGGGGATCGAGTCGGGACGCACCAGGAGGACCGGAGCCTCACGCTGACCCGCCTGGGCCGCGGCGGCGAGCGCGTCGGTGGCGCTGGTGCCGGTCGTGATGTAGACGACTCCGCCCGGGCGGGCGGGAGCCAGCCGGGAGATCGCGGCCGCCGTCGCATAGCGGTTCGCGCCCGCGATCCGCTCCACCTGGGGGGAGAGGGCTCGGAGCTCCTCGACGACGTCGTCGCTCACCGCCTGGGTGCCACCGACCACGACGACCTCCGCGGGCTCCAGCCGGACCAGTGCCTGACGCGTCGCGACCGCGAGGGACTCCGGGTGCGTCAGCAGCACGGCACCGGCAGTGTGACCGGCCTTGGCCGCCGCCGCGAGCGCGTCGGGGTAGTCCTGGCCACTGACCACGAACACCCGCCCGCCCGGCTCGACGCCCCGGGACAGCAGGGCTGCGGTCTCGTAGCGGTCCTCGCCGGCGACCCGGTCGACGGACGGACGGTAGGTCGCCATCCCGACCTCGTGGAGCCGCTGGTGGATCGGGTCGGTGAGGGTGGCCGCGTAGTCCTGCGACATGTGCGAGCCCGAGGCGTAGATCTGGGCACGGCCGAGCACGGCGGCGCAGTCGGGGCTCAGCTCGGACTCGGGGCACACCCAGTCACGCAGGTCGACGAAGGTCGCCGCGTCCACCTCCGTGGCGGCCTCCCGCATCGAGGGGTTGCCGCTGCGGCTCTCCAGCATGGGTGTGGCGCACTGGGTGAGGTCGTCACCGCCCTGGAGCGCGTCGGCGACACAGGTGTTGATGGACTCGACCGGCACCGGGGTGTCCCACAGCGCCACGATCTGGTCAACGCCCAGGTCCTCCAGGAACGTCCAGGCGCTCACATAGCCCTCCTCCACGTCCTGGCGCATGCCGCCGGTCAGGACGAGATCGGGCGGGTTGGCCTCCAGGTGCTCACGGAGGGCGTCGTTGTAGAGGTCGCACTCGGGGTAGCCGGGTGTCGCGGGCGCGTCCTTGACGAAGTCGCAGGCGGACTTGGTGTACATCCGCAGCGCCCACCCCTCGCGGAGCGCGATCTCCTCCAGCGCCGGGAAGTACTGCCCGATCTTGGAGTTCCCGACGACGGCGACCGTCACCTCGCTGTCGACATCGCCGTAGAGGCATCCCGGGAGGACCTCGGTGCCGGGCCGCCAGACGTGGCAGCCCTCGGTGTAGTACACGGGGTCCCGGTAGAGCTCGTCCATCGGCGGGGTCATCGGGACGACCGGTCCGAACCGGGTGATGTCATCCGCCCCCAGGACCGGCGTGCTCCACGAGTCCTCCTTGAGCGAGCGCGCACCGAGGTCATCCTCGGAGCCGTCGAGCGCCGTCGGTCCCTGGAGCCCGGCTGCCACCATCAGGACCGCCGCCTGGATCGTCATCACACGTGCGAGAAACCGACGCAACGAGGCCACCGGCGGCGGGAGGGGCCGTCCCGCCTGCAGGATCCGGCGCATCGGTCAGAGCGCCAGTCGGGACTGGACGACGGCGGCCAGGCGATCGGCATACTGCTGCGCGCGCTCGGCGGTGTCGGCCTCCACCATCACCCGGACCAGAGGCTCGGTGCCCGACTTGCGAAGCAGCACGCGGCCGGAGCCGTCCAGCTCGGCGGACACCGCCGCCACGTCGGCCTGCACGATCTCGTCGTCGTCGACTCGGGTCTTGTCGACGCCCTTGACGTTGACCAGCACCTGCGGCAGCCGGGTCATCACGGCGGCCAGCTCGCTGAGGGGGCGGCCGGCGGCGCGCACCCGGCGGGCGATCGCCAGCGCGGTGAGCACACCGTCGCCGGTCGTGCCGTGGTCCAGCATGATGACGTGGCCGGACTGCTCGCCGCCGAGGGTGTAGCCCTGGGCGCGCATCGCCTCCAGGACGTAGCGGTCCCCCACCGCAGTCTGCACGACCTCGATGCCCTCACGGGCCATCGCCTGCAGGAGCCCCAGGTTGCTCATCACCGTCGCGACCAACATGTTGCCGGTCAGGGTGCCGCGCTCCTTCATGTCGACGGCCAGGATCGCCATGATCTGGTCGCCGTCCACGGTCCGTCCGTCGGCGTCGACCGCCAGGCAGCGGTCGGCGTCACCGTCGAAGGCGAAGCCGACGTCCGCGCCGCGGTCGACGACCGCCTGCTGCAACCGGTGCAGATGGGTCGAGCCGTAGCCGTCGTTGATGTTGAGGCCGTCCGGGTCGCCACCGATCGTGTCGACCGTGGCGCCGGCACGCCGGAAGACCTCCGGGCCGACGTGGCTGGCGGCGCCGTGCGCCGCGTCGATCACCACGTGCAGGCCGTCGAGCCGCCCGGGCACCGAGTCCAGCAGGTGCTCCATGTAGAAGTCGGCGCCCTGCGGGAAGGGACGGATCCGGCCGACACCGACACCGGTCGGGCGCTCCCAGTCGTTGTTGAGCCGCTCGGTGATGGCGTCCTCGATGGCGTCGGCCAGCTTGTGGCCGCCCTCGGCGAAGAACTTGATGCCGTTGTCGGGCATCGCGTTGTGCGAGGCGGACAGGACCGCCCCCATCTCGGCGTTCATCCGCGCCGTGAGGTAGGCGATGGCGGGGGTCGGCAGCACTCCGGCGTCGAGCACGTCGACCCCGGCCGAGGCGAAGCCCGCCATGACGGCCGCGCTCAGGAACTCACCGGAGGCGCGGGGGTCGCGCCCGACGACCGCCGCCGCGCGACGTCCGCCGTAGCTGGTGCCGCTCGAGCCGAGCTCGTGCGCCACCGCGACCGACAGCTGCAGCGCCAGCTCCGCAGTCACGTCCTTGTTGGCCAGTCCGCGCACCCCGTCGGTGCCGAAAAGTCGCGCCACGTTCCTGAACTCCTTCGCGATGTGGGGGCACAAACCGTCTGAGCCCGCCGACACAGACTAGGCCACGCCGAGGGCCCCGGCCAGAAGCTGCTGGACGGGGCCCTCGGGTGGTGCGGTCGCTCCGAACGAGCGGACCGGATCAGCGCTTGCTGTACTGCGGCGCCTTGCGGGCCTTCTTCAGACCGGCCTTCTTGCGCTCGGGGACGCGGGCGTCACGGGTGAGCAGGCCGGCCTTCTTCAGGGCCGGGCGGTTCAGCTCGGTGTCCACGCCGTTGAGCGAGCGGGCCACGCCCAGGCGGACGGCGCCGGCCTGGCCGGAGGGGCCACCGCCGTGGACGCGCACCAGCACGTCGTAGGCACCGTCGAGCTCAAGGACGACCAGCGGCTCGTTGACGATCTGCTGGTGGACCTTGTTGGGGAAGTACTCCTCCAGGCTCTTGCCGTTGATCTTCCACTCGCCGGTGCCCGGCACGATGCGGACGCGAGCCACGGCCTGCTTGCGGCGGCCGGTGCCGGCGCCGGGAGCGGAGGCGGTGGGGCGGCGGGCGGCCTCGCCGACCGGCGCCTCGGACTCGGAGGTGTACTCGGTCAGCTCGACCTCGTCGACCTCGGTCTCGGTGTTGTTCACAGTCATGTCTGTCTCAGTTTCCTTACTGCGCAACCTGCGAGATTTCGAACGGGACCGGCTTCTGCGCGGCGTGCGGGTGGCTGTCGCCGGCGTAGACCTTGAGCTTGGACAGCTGCTGGCGGCCCAGGGAGTTCTTCGGGAGCATGCCGCGGATGGCCTTCTCGACCGCGCGGGTCGGGTGCTGCTCGAGCAGCTGCTCGTAGCCGACGGCCCGCAGACCACCGGGGTAGCCGGAGTGGCGGTAGGCCTTCTTCTGCTCCAGCTTCGAGCCGGTCAGCGCGACCTTCTCGGCGTTGATGATGATGACGAAGTCACCGGTGTCAACGTGGGGCGCGTAGATGGCCTTGTGCTTGCCACGCAGCAGGATCGCAGCCTGGGACGCGAGGCGGCCCAGCACGACGTCCGTGGCGTCGATAACGTGCCAGGAGCGGGTGATCTCGCTGGCCTTGGGTGTGTAGGTACGCACGTGTAACCCTCGTGTTCGTGGGATGGCTTGAGCCGCACCCACCTGATCGTGGATCGGCAACAGTCCTCTAGTTTACGGGACCGTCCGGGACTGGTTCAAATCCAGTGAAACCGCAGGTCAAGCCGCACATCGGGGTCACCTTGCGAGAGTATCCACAGGAAGTGTGCACAGAGAGTGTGCATACTGGCAGTATGTCGGAACGCACCTCCTCCTCCGGCCGCACCGCCCTGCGGGTGCTGGCTCACCCGCTGCGCAGCCGGCTGCTCGCCGAGCTGCGGGTGCACGGGGCCGCGACGGCCACCGAGTTGGCCACCGCCCTGGAGACGAACACCGGCGCCACCAGCTACCACCTGCGCCAGCTGGCCGAGGTGGGGCTCATTGAGGACTCTGGTGAGGGCACCGGGCGCCGCAGGGTCTGGCGCGCGGTCGCCGCCGCCGGCGCGCCCGAGGTGAGTGCCGGCATACAGGATGGCGACCCGGCGGATCCGGACGACCTGGCCGCGGCGGACTGGTTGGCGCGTGACTACCTCGAGCACTTCACCGACCGGGCCGGTGACTGGCTCGATGCACAGGCGGACTGGCCCGCGCCGTGGCATCCGGTCCTGGGGCTGGAGGACCACCTCGTCCTGGTCACCGCCGAGCAGATGACGGCACTGCGCGAAGAGCTCGTCGAGGTGCTGGAGCGCTATCGCCGGCTGGGGCAGGGCAACCCGCAGGCCAAGCGCGTGTCGGTCTACACCTGCGCGCTGCCGGTGGACCCAGCCCCCTGACCCAGCCCCTGACCAACCTGGGCACGCCGATCCGGGCGGTGCGACGCCTATAGGTGTCACACCGCCGCGAAAAGCGCGCCCAGGTTGGTCAGTCCCGCGGGTCAGTGGACGAAGACGGCCACGGTGCGCGCCGGCACCGACAGCGTCCCCGACCCGGCATCCCAGGTGGAGGTCTTGACCACCTCGTCCGCGCCGTCCACCTGGACCGGTGACAGGGAGAGGTTCGCGCCCGTCAGACCAGGCAGTTCCTGGGCAACCGACTCGTCGCTGGCGTTGAAGACCACGACCAGCCCATCAAGGGCCGGGTCGACATCGGCGCCGGCCGTGTCATCGATCCGCATGACGATCACGCCGTCGTGGGCCTGGTCGGTGCCGGAGACCGGGAAGGTCAGCTTCTCCGCGATCGCCTCCGCCGTGCCCAGCCGGAAGAGCGGGGTGGAGAAGCGCAGCTCCAGCAGGTCCTGCGCCATCGCCGACGCGGCGGCGATGTCCTCCGGGGCCGGCGCCAGCGCCGGGTCGGCCAGCAGCGGGCGCTGGAAGTCCCACTTCGAGCCGTTGTCGCCCTCCGGGGGCAGACCGCGCCCGAATCCGTTGTCCGCCATGGTGAAGTCGAGCAGGTTGAACCAGTCGCCGCTGTCATAGGAGTTGCGGTCCAGGCTCTTGCTGCGCAGCAGGTCAGCGCCGGCGTGCCAGAACGACGGGCTCTGGCCCAGCGTCACGGTGGCCAGCGAGAGGGTGTTCATCCGCACCCGGTCCTGCATCGTGGTGGCCTGCGGCAGCTTCAGCGTGAGGGAGTCGAACAGCGTCTCGTTGTCGTGGGCGTCGACATAGTTGATCACCTCGTCCGGGTCCTCGGCGTAGGCCGCCGGGGCGCCGTTGTAGTCCAGCTGCTCACCGGTGACCAGATCACCGGTCTCGGCGCTGCGCAGCTCGAAGTCGCGCAGGTTGCCGGCCAGCCCGATCTGGACCAGGTCGGTGTCGTGCGCCAGCGAGCGCTGCTGAGCCGTCTGGTCGCCGTTGATCGGCGCCCCGTTGGGGTCGGTGAACTGACCGGAGCCGAAGCCCTGCTTGCGCGGGTCCTCGTCGAACGGGCCGCCGCCGCGGACAGCGTCGCGCAGCCGGTCGTTGAACGTGCCGATGTTCGTCCCGGCCAGCTGGCCCTGGATCGCCTGGTGGAAGAGCCGGTTGCCGGCGACCTCGCCGAAGTCCCAGCCCTCGCCATACAGCGTGACGGCGGAGCCGTCGACACCGTCCCGGCGCACGGTCAGCTCGTCGAGAGCGGCCCGGACCGCCTCCATGTTCTCCCGCGAGTGGTGGCCCATGAGGTCGAACCGGAAGCCGTCGACCTTGTAGTCCCGGGCCCACAGCACGACCGAGTCGACCATCAGCTTCTCGGCCATGACGTGCTCGGTCGCGACGTTCTGGCAGCAGGTCGAGGTCTCCACCGCACCCATCGCGTTGAGGCGGTGGTAGTAACCGGGCACGACCCGGTCGAGCACCGACTTCTCGCCCTGCCCGGACTGCGCCGTGTGGTTGTAGACCTGGTCGAGCACCACGCGCAGCCCGGCGTCGTGCAGGCCGCCGACCATGGTGCGGAACTCGGCGACCCGGGCGCCGCCGTGCGCGGCCTGCGCCGTCGAGGCGTAGGACCCCTCGGGCGCCAGGAAGTGCCACGGGTCGTAGCCCCAGTTGAACGCGTCGGTGCCGGCCTGGGCCTTGACGCAGGCCTGCTGCTCCGGGCTGTCCGGGGCGAAGGACTCCAGGTCGCAGGCCGGCTCCGTGACTTCGGACGGGTCCCAGCGATTCTCTGGGATGGAGGCGATGTCGAAGGTCGGCAGCAGGTGGACCGTGTTCAGGCCGGCCTCGGCCAGGGTCTCAAGATGCCGTATGCCGTGGCCCTGGTCCGCGAAGGCGAGGTAGGACCCGCGGTGCTCGGCCGGGACGTCCGGGTCGCTGACCGAGAAGTCCCGCACGTGCAGCTCGTAGATGGTCTGGTCGACCTCGTCGCCCAGGGCCGGGGTCGCGGCGGTGCGCCACAGCGCGGGCTGGAGCGCCCGGTCAGCCAGGTCCACCAGCACCGACCGGGTCGAGTTGAGGGTCAGCGCGACCGAGTAGGGGTCGGTGACCAGGTTGGTCTCGACCGCCCCCGTGCTCGGCGCGAAGACCTCGACCTCGTAGAGGTAGTTCCGCCCCGCCCACGAGCGGTCGCCCTTGACCGACCAGCTGCCGTCCTTCGCTCGCTTGAGGTCCACCCGCCGGGCGTCCTCGACCGGTGCGTCGCCGGACGCCCCGGCCGGCCACAGGAGCAGGTGCACGTCGTGCGCGGTCGGCGCCCACAGCCGGAGCGTCGGCTTGCCTCCCTGCCAGGTGGCGCCCAGCCGCGCGTCCTGCGCCTCGGCATACAGCTCGTCCAGCACCCCGGGGATCTGGACCCCGGTGGCGTCCTTGAGCCGACCGAGGTCGTCGTAGAGCGCGACCGCGACCTGTCCGCGCAGGATGTCGTCGGCGTCCTTGGCGACCTTCTTGTCGAGCCGCAGCGCGAGGTAGTCCGCGAGCTCCGGATGGTCGGCCACGACCTCGGCGGGCAGACCGGCGGGATCGTAGGTCAGCGGCGCGGACTCCCCGCCCGTGACCGCCTCGGCGTCGAGCGCCAGGCCGCCGTCGGGCGACCAGTGCAGCCGCCAGTCCAGCAGCGCCAGCTCGGCACCGGCCGGCACGGCGTCGGCCGGCCAGGCCAGCAGCCCGGGCGTCAGCCAGTGGGCCTTGGCGGCCGTGAGGTCGGCGGCCACGCCGCCCTCGGAGGTCGCCACCGAGACCTCGTGGGTGGCCAGGACGTAGCTGATCGTCACGACCACCCCGTCCGACGGCACGCTGAACGGCACGTTGTCGGTCGGGTAGGACTCGGCCCAGGCCAGGTCGTGCGCGACCTTGAACTCGTAGTTGCCGGCCGGGATCTCGGTGCTCGACCACGTCCAGGTGCCGTCGCCGTCCGGGTCCTGCAGCCACGGCCGCATGCAGTCCGGCTGCCAGTCGCCCGGGCAGCCGAGCTCGGACTGGTAGCTGCCCGGCGCCGTGAGCAGCGGGCTCTGCGCGTCGCTTGTGATCCAGTGCGTCGCGTGGTCGTAGTAGAAGGTGACCGGACCGCCGGGCGCGGTGTAGGGGATGTTCGGCCCGTTCTGCACGCCGCCCGCGCCGTAGTTCTCGTCCCAGCTCTTGTTGATCGCCGCCTTGAACTCGTAGTCACCGGCGGGCAGGTCGTAGGTGCCCTTCCACACCAGGTCGTCTGCGTCCAGGCTCAGCTGCGCCTGGTCGCAGTCCGGCTGCCAGTCGCCCGGGCAGCCCATCTCGCTGTTGTGCGATCCCGGCGCCGACACGAAGTCCGGCTGGGTGATCGGGCCGATCGGTCCTGGCCCCGGCCCGGGGTCGTCCGCCACCGGGTCACCGACCCGACCCCAGGAGGAGTCGACGGACAGGTTGCCTCGCGAGTCGGCGAGGATCGCGCGGTACTCCAGCAGGGTGCCGTGCGGCATCCCGCTCACGTCGTGGAAGACGCGGTAGGGCGCGTTGTCGTCGGTGCCGAGCACCGTCCAGTCGGGCGTGCCGACCGGCCGCACCGCGAAGGTGACCTGGGCGAAGACAGCCTCCGGGGTGGCCGCCCCGATCTCGGCGCGGCCGCCCACGATCCCGCCCGAGGGGTCAGTGACATAGACGGCCGGGGCACTCTTCGGCTTCTTCAGCCGTGGGCCCTCGTAGACCACCGCGGACAGCGGCGGCACCTCCACGTCCACCCGCC
>JAAYYA010000165.1 GCA_012515595.1 Actinomycetales bacterium | reverse complement strand
GCGACGTCCGGCTCGATCCACGCCGACGTCTGCTCCCAGTGCCACCCGTTCTACACGGGCAAGCAGAAGATCCTGGACACCGGTGGCCGCGTGGCCCGCTTCCAGGAGCGCTACGGCAAGAAGGCCGCCAGCAAGTAACGACTTCGCACCGCCGGTCCCGCGACATGTGTCGCCGGGGCCGGCGTTGCTCTTTCCAGGAGGGACAGCGTGGCTGAGGTGGATGCCGGCGCGGTGGCGCCGCTGCTCGAGGAGTTCTCGGCGATCGAGACCCAGCTGGCCGACCCGGCGACCCACAGCGACCCGGCGGCGCTCAAGCGGCTCAACAAGCGGTATGCCGCGCTGTCGCCGACCGTTGCGGCCTTCCGGGAGTGGCAGGAGGCCTCCGGCGACGTCGAGGTGGCGGTCGAGATGGCGGGCGAGGACGCCTCGATCGCGGCGGAGCTGCCGGCGATGCGGGAGCGGGAGGCCGCAGCCGCCGAGCACCTGCGCCGGCTGCTGGTGCCGCGCGACCCGGACGACGACCGCGACGTGATCCTGGAGGTCAAGGCCGGGGAGGGCGGGGAGGAGTCCGCGCTGTTCGCGGGGGACCTGCTGCGGATGTACCTGCGTTATGCGGAGCGGCGGTCTTGGAAGACCGAGCTGCTCGACGCCACCGAGTCCGACCTGGGCGGGTACAAGGACGTGCGGGTGGCGATCCACGCCTCCGGTGCACCGGCGCCCGGCGAGGCGCCGTGGGCGCGGTTGAAGTATGAGGGCGGCGTCCACCGGGTGCAGCGCGTGCCGGTCACCGAGAGCCAGGGCCGGATCCATACCTCGGCCGCGGGGGTCCTGGTGATGCCGGACCTGGATGACCCGGAGGAGGTGGAGCTGGATATGAACGAGCTCAAGATCGACGTCTTCCGCTCCAGCGGCCCGGGCGGTCAGTCGGTCAACACCACCGACTCCGCGGTGCGGATCACCCATCTGCCGACCGGGCTGGTCGTCTCGTGCCAGAACGAGAAGTCCCAGCTGCAGAACAAGGAGTCGGCGCTGCGGGTGCTGCGCTCCCGGCTGCACCAGCTCGCGGTCGAGGAGGCCGAGGCGGAGGCGTCTGCGCAGCGCCGGAGCCAGGTGCGGACGGTTGACCGGAGTGAGCGGATCCGGACCTACAACTTCCCGGAGAACCGGATCGCCGACCACCGCACCGGCTTCAAGGCCTACAACCTGGACCACGTGCTGGACGGCGACCTCGACCCGGTCGTGCAGTCCGCCGTCGACGCCGACGAGGCCGCGCGGATGGCGGCGCTGGGGTCCGGCTCGTCGTGACGCCTGCAAAACCCCTGAGAAAAGACGGGGACGACCGGCAAAACCCCTATCAAAATTGGGGGGACGTGGTGCGTGCGGCGGCGGGGGTGCTGGCTGCGGCGGGGGTGCGGAGTCCGCGGGTGGACGCCGAGCTGCTGCTGGCGCACGTGCTCGACCGTGACCTCTCCGAGCTCAGGCGGGCTCTCGTCCTCGGCGAGCCGGTGGGGGAGGGTGAGCGGGCGGCATACGACCGGCTGGTGGAGCAGCGCGCCGCTCGGGTGCCGTTGCAGCACCTCACGGGGGTGGCCCACTTCCGGCGTCTGAGTCTGCGGGTCGGGCCGGGGGTCTTCGTGCCGCGCCCGGAGACCGAGGTGCTGGTGGACCTGGCGCTCGCGGACCTGCGTGCGGCGGGGGAGGCACCGGTCGTCGTCGATCTCTGCACGGGCAGCGGCGCGATCGCCCTGGCGGTGGCCGACGAGTGGCCGGAGGCGCGGGTGCATGCCGTCGAGCTGTCCGAGGACGCCCACGCGTGGGCAGCCGCCAACGTGGCCCGGAGCGGGCTGCGCGTCGACCTGCGGCTCGGTGACGCGACGACCGCCTTCGAGGACCTCCTGGGCCAGGTGGACGTCGTGGTGAGCAACCCGCCGTACATCCCGCCCGGCAGCGTGCCCGTCGACCCCGAGGTGCGCGACCACGACCCGGAGGTCGCGCTCTACGGACTGGGGGAGGACGGGCTGCAAGTGCCGCTCGCGGTCGCGGCCCGGGCGGCGGAACTGCTGGTGCCCGGCGGGGTGCTGCTCATGGAGCACGCGGACGTGCAGGGCGAGGAGCTGGTCCGGCGGCTCACCGCGACGGGGAACTGGACGGAAGTCACCGACCACGCCGACCTGACCGGCCTGCCGCGGGTGACCCGCGCCGTCCGAGGGGGACGCTGACCGGATGAGGCGTCAGGGGGTGTGGCGGGCCGGTGCGCTCGCGGTCGTGCTGCTGGGGGGCCTCGTCGGCTGCGGGCTGGGGCCGGGCACGGTCGACGAGGCGATGTGGTCGTCCGTCCCGTGCGTGACCGACGGGGAATCTCCGCGCACGAGCGGCTACGAGCTGGTGCCGACCGACCTGCTGCCCTACGCGCGGGAGGAGCGCACCGTGGTCGACCTCACCGCCCCGGAGCCGACGACCGACGACGACGGCGTGCTGCAGGTGACGTGGAAGGACCACGACGGGCCGGTCTACCACCCGGTGAACACCGCGGCCTACGGGCTGTCGCTGCTGGAGAGCTACCGGGTGACCGGGGAGCAGGACTACCTGGACCGGGCGGCTGCCAACGCCTCGGCGCTGCTGGCGGGGGCCGAGAGCGACGCCGACGGGGCGCTGTGGTTCCCCTACCGGTTCGACTACGAGCTCCACCAGGACCGCGACCTCCTGATGGAGGCACCCTGGTACTCCGGCATGGCGCAGGGTCAGGGCCTGTCGCTGCTGGTCCGGCTGCACGAGGAGATGGGGGAGGAGCGCTGGCTCGCGGCCGCGGACTCCGTGTTCGCCAGCTTCGGCACCGATCATGCGGCTGGGGAGCCGCACTTCACGCTGGTCGACGAGTGCGGGCACCTGTGGTTCGAGGAGTATGTCGACGACCTGGTCGAGCCCACCCACGTCGTCAACGGCCACATCTACGCGATGTTCGGGCTCTATGACTACGCGCAGGCCTACGGCAGCCCGGAGGCGGAGCGGCTGTTCGACGCGGCCGCCACCACGGTCGCGGAGCAGTTCCCGCGCTATCGGCTGGAGGGGAACATCTCCTTCTACTGCGCCGCGCGCTACTGCCACGTCTCGCGGTGGCAGCCGCCGCACTACCACCGGGGCGTGGCTGCGCAGCTCGATGCCCTGCACCGGATGACGGGGGCGGCGATCTTCGCCGAGCACGCCGAGACCTTCCGCGCCGACTACGAGGTGTCGGGCGAGGACGGCTGAGCCCTTGGACGCGGCAGGGCCCCGGCGCGCACGCCGGGGCCCACTCCGCCAGTCAGGCTCGCACCTGCGAGCGGCTGGTGCTCAGAAGATCCAGATCAGGAGCGCGATGATCAGGAGAATTCCGACGATCGTCCATATCAGTCCACTTCCACGCATCTGCCTACCTCCTTGGCGGTCAACTCACCGGGGGGTGAGGGGGCTGTCGCCCTTGCGTTCTTCACGCTAGACCGGGCTACGGCGCCTGTCCCGCCGAACGCGTACCCCCTGTCTGACCGGGGGCGTCGTTGCGGCAGTGACGCTTTCGGTTGCCGGAGGGTCGGCACCGTGGTAGGTCATCAGTCGGTGACGACGGCCCCGGTCAGGTCCTGCAGCGCCGCGACCGCCTGGGCGGTGGTCAGGATCGCGCCGGAGAGTATGTCGAGGCGCTCGCGGGTGCACGGGCCCAGGTCCGCGCCGCGCAGGTCCGCACCGTCGAGGTTGGCGCCCGACAGGTCGGTGTGCAGCAGCACGCAGCCGTCGAGCACCGCCTCCCGCAGGTCGGCCCCGGCCAGGTTGGCCTCGGTGAAGCGGGAGCCGGTGTGCGCGCGACGGGCCAGCACCAGGCCGGGCAGCTCGGCGCCGTAGGCGTTGCAGCCGAGCAACAGGCAGCCCATCCCGCGGGTGGCCTCGGCGACCAGGCCGGTCATCCGGCAGCCGCGGAACTCCGCGTCGGTGAGCAGCGCGCCGCTGAGCACGGCGCCGGACAGGTCGACCCGGTCGAACCGGGCGTCGGTGAGGTCGCAGCGGTCCAGGCGGAGGTTTGTCGCCGAGCCGCCGGTGAACGCCGCCCCGGAGAGTCGGGACCCGGTGAGGTCGGCGCCGTCGAGCGTGCAGTCGGTGAAGGTGACGTCGTCGAGGTCGGCGTCGCGCACCCGGAGCTCGGAGAGGTCGCAGCGGAGGAGCTCGACCGGCTCTCCGGCCTCGCCCAGGCCGTCCACGTCGGTGGGTGAGAGGCGCTGGTCGGTGAGTGACGGCATACGGACCATCGTGGCAGGTGCCGGACCCGCCTCCCGCAGCGCACGGCAGTTTTGGTCGCGCGGAATGTGGCGCATGCGACGTCTTCCGCGCGACGTTTTCCGCCGGGCGCAGGGAGAGCGGTGCCCGCGCCGCCGTCCGCCGCGCTCGGGAGTGCGAAACTTGTGCCGTGATCGTTGATGCCACTGACCCGGAGACCCGGGACGAGGCCGTCGCACGGGCCGCTGCCGTCGTGCGCGAGGGGAAGGTCGTCGTGCTGCCCACGGACACCGTCTACGGCGTGGGTGCCGACGCGTTCGACCAGGTGGCCGTCGCCATGGTGCTGGCCGCCAAGCACCGCGGCCGGGACGTCCCGCCGCCGGTGCTCGTGCCGACCGTGCGCACCGTGGACGGCCTGGCGACCGACGTGCCGATGTACGCCAAGATCCTCATGCGCCAGTTCTGGCCCGGCGCGCTGACCCTCGTGCTGCGGGCGCAGCCCAGCCTGGCCTGGGACCTGGGGGAGACCAACGGGACGGTCGCGCTGCGGATGCCCGACGACATACTGACCCTGCAGGTGCTGACCGAGGTCGGGCCCATGGCGGTCACCAGCGCCAACGTCACCGGCCAGCCCCCGGCGACCACGGCCGAGGAGGCGCAGGCGCAGCTCGGCGGGGCGGTCTCGGTCTACCTCGACGGCGGCACCCGCGCGGACAGCGCCGCCTCGACGATCGTGGACTGCACGGGCGAGGAGCCGGTGGTGCTGCGGCACGGGGCGCTGACCGCCGACCGGCTGCGGGAGGTGCTCGGGACCACGGTGCTGCACGACGCGCCGCCCGGGACGGACAGCGAGGCCGGGACGGACGGCGAGGCCGGTCCAGCCGCCGACGCCGGTCCAGCCGCCGACGCCACCGAGGCGGACTCCGGGACCCCCGCCGGGCAGGAGCGGGTCGTCGACCCGCTGGCCGCGATCGAGGCCCGGCCCAGCGGCCTGCCGGTGCCCGCGGGGAGCCTGCGATCCGTGGGCGCCCCCGAGTCACTACAGTGACCGTTATGAGCGACGCCGACACCTATTACGGACCCAGCTACAGCAAGCTCCTGGAGCAGGACCCCGAGATCGCGGAGATCCTGGTCAGCGAGCTGGACCGGCAGCGGGCCGGCATCCAGCTGATCGCCAGCGAGAACCAGACCTCCCCGGCCGTGATGGCGGCGATGGGCTCGACGCTCAGCAACAAGTACGCCGAGGGCTACCCCGGCCGCCGCTACTACGGCGGGTGCGCCGAGGTCGACAAGGCCGAGGTGCTCGCCGTCGAGCGGGCCAAGGCCCTCTTCGGCGCCGACCACGCGAACGTCCAGCCGCACTCCGGCGCCAGCGCCAACCTGGCGGTCTACGGCGCGTTCACCAAGCCCGGCGACACCGTGCTGGCGATGTCGCTCGCGCACGGCGGCCACCTGACCCACGGCTTCTCGGTCTCCTTCTCCGGCAAGTGGTTCAACGCCGTGCACTACGGCGTCGACCGGGAGACCGAGGACATCGACTACGACCAGGTCGAGGCCCTGGCCAAGGAGCACCGGCCCAAGATCATCCTGGCCGGCGGCTCGGCGATCCCGCGGCTCATCGACTTCGAGCGCTTCCGCGCCATCGCCGACGAGGTCGGCGCCATCTTCTGGGTGGACGCCGCGCACTTCATCGGCCTGGTCGCAGGCCAGGCCATCCCCTCCCCGGTGCCGCACGCCGACGTCGTCAGCTTCACCACCCACAAGGTGCTGCGCGGCCCGCGCGGCGGCGCGATCGTCTGCAGGGAGGAGCACGCCGCCAAGATCGACCGCGCGGTCTTCCCGATGATGCAGGGCGGACCGCTCATGAACAACGTGGCCGCCAAGGCGGTCAATTTCGCCGAGTGCGCCACGGAGGAGTACCAGGCCTACGCCCGCCAGGTCATCGCCAACGCCCAGGCGCTGGCCGACGGCCTGGGCGAGCGCGGCATCCGGCCCATCGCCGGCGGCACCGACACCCACCTGTCCCTGCACGACCTGCAGGGGGTCGGCGTGACCGGCATCGACGCGGAGGCCCGCTGCGACGCCGCGGGCATCGTGCTCAACAAGAACGCCATCCCGTTCGACCCGGAGAAGCCCAACATCGCCTCCGGCATCCGCGTCGGCTCGCCCTCGGTCACCACCCAGGGCATGGGCACCGAGCAGATGGGCCAGATCGCCGACCTGATCCACCGTGCGGTGACCACCACCGACGGCGACCCCGCGCACGAAGGGGCGAAGGCGATCCGCGCCGAGGTGAGCGACCTGCTCGCCAGCTACCCGGCATACCCGGCTCCCTGAGCCAGCGAGCGACCCGGCCGGTCCCCGGCCGACAGACGACGGTGGGGTGACCGGTGCGCGAATACCTCCTGGTGCTGCTGGTCGCCGCGGTGTTCACGTATGCCGCCACGACCCTGGTCCGCTACCTCGCCTTCGCGATCGGTGCGGTGACCCCGGTCCGGGCGCGGGACGTGCACTCCGTGCCGATCCCGCGGCTCGGGGGAGTGGCGATGTTCTGCGGCTTCTGCGCGGCCGTCGCGCTGGGCACCCAGCTGCCCTACCTGTCCGGGCTGTTCGGCAGCCAGGAGCTGCTCGGGGTGCTGCTCGGCGCGGGGATCATCACCCTGCTTGGCGCCATCGACGACGTCCGTGACCTGGACTGGCTGACCAAGCTCGCCGGGCAGGTGCTGGCCGGCGGGGTGATGGCCTTCTTCGGGGTGCAGCTGCTGTGGATCCCGGTCTTCGGGGTGACCGTGCTGCCCCAGCCGGTGCTGGTCACCCTCACCATCCTCATCGTCGTGATCTCCACGAACGCGGTGAACTTCGTGGACGGCCTGGACGGGCTGGCCGCAGGCGTGGTGTTCATCTCGGCGGGCGCGTTCTTCGCCTGGAGCTACCTGGTCAGCCACGACTTCGACCCGCCCAACGTCTTCACCACCGCGACCTTCATCACCGCCGCGCTGATGGGCTGCTGCCTGGGCTTCCTGCCGCACAACTTCCACCCCGCCCGGCTCTTCATGGGCGACGCCGGGGCGCTGCTCCTCGGACTGCTCCTGTCGGCCGCCACCATCTCGATGACCGGCCGGCTGGACCCCAACTCCAGCGTCGCCGCGACGTCGGCGACCACGGCGATCCTGCTGCCGCTCTTCCTGCCCATCGCGATCATGGCGCTGCCGATCCTGGACATGCTGCTCGCGGTGGTCCGGCGCACCCGCCGCGGCGACCTGCCGTGGAAGCCGGACGCCCACCACCTGCACCACCAGCTGCTGCGGATCGGGCACGGCCACCGCCGGGCCGTGGCCCTGATGTACCTGTGGTCGGCGCTGCTCGCCGTCGGCGCCGTCTCCTTCGCCTTCTTCCCGCCGCTGGCGACCGCGGTCGTCCTGGTGCTGCTGCTCGTCGTGGCGGCCGTCCTGACCTGGCCTCGTCGGCGGACCCCCTCGCGGGCGTGAGGAGTCCCACCGTGAGGAGGGTCACCGCCCGCCGGCGGCTGTTCGGCTAGGCGTCCGCGGGGTGCTTGTGATAGTTTTCACAAGGTCCCGGAACCGTGACGTTCCCGGCGCGTCCGCGCCCGCCCCGACCTCCCTGCTCGTCCGACGTGAGGAAGCCGATGCCAGCCAGCCGCAGCCCCCGGCCGCGCCCCCGGCGCGCCAGCGGCTCCGTGCGGCGGCGCATGGTGACCTTCGCCCTCCTCCCCGGGCTCGTCGTGACCCTCGTCGCGGGGGTCGTCGCCTGGGCCGTGCGGGACGAGTGGGCCGGGATCTCCGCCCTCATCGGCGGCGGCATCGGCGTGAGCATCTTCCTGGCCGGCCTGATCGGCATCACCGGCGTGGTCGCCGGCCCTGCCTACGCCACCATGGCCGGGGCGTTCGCCCTGCTCGGCCTGCAGATCGTCGTCGGTTTCGCGGTCCTCTACCTGCTCTCCCGTGTGGGATGGGTCGACATGCTGCCGCTGGGCCTGGGCTTTCTGGCCGCGGGCCTCGCCTTCCAGATCGGCACCGTCGTCGGCTACACGGGCTCGCGCCAGCTCGTCTTCGGCGAGGATGACGCTGCCCCGGGGAAGGTGCGATGATGTCGCGATCCGATGCTGGGAGCGCAGCCATGACCGAGCAGCCCGAGCGCTCGACCGAGCCCGAGCACACCCCGAACTACGCGGGGCAGACGCACCTGGCGACCGACGTGATCGCCTACCTGCTGGCCGGACCGCTGCTCTTCGGCGGCGCCGGATTCCTGCTCGACAACGTGCTGGATGTCACGTTCTTCGTCGTCATCGGCCTGCTGCTGGGCATGGGTTTGGCGATGTACGTCATCTGGCTCCGGTACGGTACGTCATGACATCCCCCGCGCGCCCCGAGTGGCCCCCGCGTCAGGGGACTGCCCAGAACACCCGCCCGAGCATGACTGAGGAGAACCTGTGAGCCCGACCGCAGCTGTGCTGCTGCCCATGGCCGAGGGGGAGAGCCACTTCCCGCCGGACCCCTCGCTGTTCTGGCAGCCGCTGGTGAAGTTCGGCACCATCGACCTGTTCGGTTCGGAGATGACGCTGGCGATCACCCGCCCCATGGTCGTCCTGGCCCTCACCGTCGGACTGCTCTCCTGGTGGCTCATCGCGACCACCAAGAAGGCCGCGATCGTCCCGAGCAAGGGTCAGGCCGGCACCGAGGCCGTCTACAACTTCGTGCGCAACGGCGTGGCCCGCGACATGATCGGCAGCAAGGACTTCATGCCGTTCGTGCCCTTCCTGTTCACGATGTTCGTGCTGATCCTGTTCAACAACTGGATGGGCATCATCCCGCCGGTGCAGATGCCGACCATGGGCCGCATCGGCTTCCCGATCGCGCTGACCCTGCTGGTCTACATCGTTTACCACTGGATCGGCGTGAAGAAGCACGGCTTCGTGGGCTACTTCAAGTTCATGATCCCGGCGGGCCTGCCCGGCTGGATCAAGCCGGCCATCCTCGGCCTGGAGATGCTGACCTTCTTCGTGACCCGCCCGCTCACGCTGGCCCTGCGACTCTTCGGCAACATGTTCGCCGGCCACCTGCTGCTGGTTGTCTTCATCATCGGCGGCTGGGAGCTCTTCCAGCAGGGTGGGTTGCTGACCGCCGTCTCGATCCCGGCCTGGATCATGGCCTTCGCCATGACGGTCTTCGAGGCCCTGGTCCAGTTCCTGCAGGCCTACGTCTTCGTCCTCCTGGCCGCCTCCTACATCGGTGGCGCCCTCGTCGACGAGCACTGACCAACAACTAAATAGCTCATTGCCACCGGGCGGCCGACGGCCGTGCGGGACAACACACAGAAAGAGAACTGACGTGACTGGTGACATCACACTGCTCGGCTACGGCCTCGCTGCCATCGGCCCGGCCATCGGCGTGGGTCTGATCTTCGCCGCCTACATCAACGGCGTCGCGCGCCAGCCGGAGGCCCAGAAGATCCTCCAGCCGATCGCCATCCTGGGCTTCGCGCTCGCCGAGGCGCTCGCGATCTTCGCCCTGGTGCTCTTCTTCATCCG
>JAAYYA010000164.1 GCA_012515595.1 Actinomycetales bacterium | reverse complement strand
TCCTCAAGCCCGTCGACGGCTTCTCCGGGCGCGGCGTCTTCCTCCTCGCGACCGGCGACCTCAACCTCGCGACGATCGTCGAGACGGCCACCGAGGGCGGGCGCCGGCTGGTCATGGCGCAGCCGTGGCTCGCCGGGGTGGCCGAGGGCAACAAACGCCTGTTCGTGCTCGACGGCCAGATCCTCGGAGCCGCGATGCGGCACCTGGTGCCCGGCGACTTCCGGATCCGGAACCCCGACGGGCCGGCGCCGGTCACCGAGCGCGACCGGCACGTCGTGGAGCGGCTCCGGCCGATGCTCCGCACCCACGGCCTGCGTCTCGTCGGCCTCGACGTGATCGACGACCTGCTGATCGAGGTCAACCTGACCTCCGTCGGTGCCCTCCACAAGGCGGACGCCCTGCTCGGCACCACCTGGTGCGCCGACGTCGTCGAGCGCGCCCTGACCGTCCCGTCCTGGTGACAAGGAGAACTCCCATGTCCGTCACGCCCACGATGACCACCGCCCTGGTCTGCGCCGCCCTGCTGGGAGCGGCGATCTTCGTCCTCGGCTTCAACGTCACCCGGATGCGCGGGGTGACCGCGCTCGCCGGAGGCAACCAGGCGCCGACCGACCCGGCCGCGCCGCTGCTGATCGCCATCCGGGCGCACGGCAACGCCAGCGAGTACGTCCCGACCCTGCTGGTCCTCTTCCTCCTGGCCGCCTGGCTGCAGCCGGCCTGGTGGACGATCGTGCTCATCCTGGCGGCCACCGCCTCCCGCCTGCTGCACGCCACGATGATGCTCGCGTCAGCGTCGCTGGCCCAGGAGTCCATGCTGCGGATGTCCGGGGCCATGGGCACCTACGCCTTCGGTTTCGCGCTGGCCGTCGTCGTGGCGGTCGGTGCCGTCACCGCCGCCTGACCCGCCTGGCCGCGCCGACCGTGCACGTGTACGGATCGTTCACGCCCGGCGTGGCACGGGAAGGATCCATGCACGTGCTCTGGTGGTGCGCGCCTACGCTGGCCCGGTGGACCGGACGACCGATGTGACGACTGAGAACCTGGCGACCGACAACCTGACGACTGCCGACCCGACCGACGAGCACGCCTGGCTGGAGGACGTCGAGGGTGCGGCGCAGCTGGACTGGGTGCGGGAGCGCAACGCCGGGGAGGCGGCGCGCCTCGCGGCCACTCCCGAGTTCGCCGCCACGCACGAGCGCATCCTGGCGATCCTGGACTCCGACGCCAAGATCCCCGACGTCGCCAAGATCGGCGAGCACTACTACAACTTCTGGAAGGACGCCGACCACGAGCGCGGGCTGTGGCGGCGCACCACCCTGGACTCCTACCGCACCGACGCGCCCGCCTGGGAGACCGTGCTCGACCTGGACGAGCTGAGCCGCACCGAGGGCGAGAACTGGGTCTGGCACGGCGCGACCGTGCTGCGCCGCAGCCGGGGGAGCGAGGTCGACGACCACCGGCTCGCGATGGTCGACCTGTCCCGCGGCGGTGCGGACGCCGACGTCTCCCGCGAGTTCGACCTGCACACCCTGCAGTTCGTCGAGGGAGGCTTCCACCGTCCGGAGGCCAAGGGATCGGTCTCGTGGGTGGACGAGGACACGCTCCTGGTCGCCACCGAGACCGGCCCGGGCAGTATGACGGACAGCGGCTACCCCAGGATCGCCCGCCTCTGGCGGCGGGGCACCGAGCTGGCGACCGCGCCGGTCGTCTTCGAGGGGCAGCCGACCGACATCGGGGTCGGGGCCTTCCACGACGACACTCCCGGCCACGAGCGCGACCTCGTCCGCCGGATGGTCACCTTCTACACCGGCGAGCTCCACGTGCTGGACGCCGACGGGAACCCGGTGCGCATCGACGTCCCCGACTCCGCGGAGGCGGGGCTGGCCCGCGAGTGGCTGACCGTGGAGCTGCGCGAGGACTGGACCACCGGCGGTGACCCTGCCGCGGACCTGACCACGGCCGGCGGGCCCACGTCGGACCGGACCTTCGCTGCCGGCTCGCTCCTCGGCATACGGCTGGAGGAGTTTCTCGCCGGGTCGCGGGACCTCCAGGTGCTCTACGCGCCCACCCCGACCAGCTCGCTCGCCGGCTACAGCTGGACCCGTCACCACCTGGTGCTCAACGTCCTGGAGGACGTGACCAACCGGCTCGAGGTGCTCACCCCGCCGCCGGACGGCAGCTCGGCGGACTTCACACGGCGGCCGTTCGCCGGTGCACCCGCGGTCGGCACCACCGTCGCGGCGGCCGTCGACCGGGTCGACTCGGACCTCGTATGGCTCTACACCACTGACTTCCTCACCCCGACGACCTTGTCGCTGGCCGACGTCTCCGGTGACGCCGAGCCCGAGGCGCTCAAGGCGATGCCCGCCTTCTTCGACGCCGACGGGCTGGTCGCCGAGCAGCGCTTCGTCACCTCCGACGACGGCACGCGCGTGCCCTACTTCCTGGTGCACCGGGAGGACCTGCCGCTCGACGGGACCACCCCGACCCTGCTCTACGGCTACGGCGGCTTCGAGGTCTCGCTCACCCCGACCTACTCCGGTGG
>JAAYYA010000163.1 GCA_012515595.1 Actinomycetales bacterium | reverse complement strand
TGCTGCTGGACGAGCCGACCAACCACCTCGACCTCCGCTACCAGGTGGAGCTCCTCGACCTGGTGCGCGACCTGGCCACCGAGCACGACGTCGCGATCGGGGTCGTCCTGCACGACCTCAACCAGGCGGCGCTCGTCGCCGACACCGTGGTCCTCCTGCACCACGGGGAGGTGCAGGCCGTCGGCGAGCCCTGCGAGGTGCTCACCTCCGACCTGCTCAGCGAGGTCTACGGCCTCCACGTCGATGTCCACCTGCACCCGGTGAACGGGCGCCCCGTCTGCGAGCCCCGCAGCCGCCACGCGAGCCCGTCCGCCACCGCACAGCCTCCCGCCTCGGTCCCCGTCGGTGCCATGGCCGCCGGTTGACGACCCGACCCACCACCCAGCCCAGAACCGCACCGCAGCACGTCCGCCGAGCCCGGCGCACGGCATACCCAGGAAGGCACCACAGCATGCACCTGCCCCGCCCCGCCCACGTCGCGAGCCTTGCGGTCGCCGCGGCACTCACCCTCACCGCGTGCGGCACCACGGAGGACCCCGCGACGGCCGACCCGACCACCGAGGAACCGGCCCCCGACTCGAGTGACGCGAGCGAGGCCCCCGACTCCGAGGACGCGCCGGCGGCGGGGCCGGTGACCTTCACCGACGAGCGGGGTGAGCACACCCTCGACGCACCGGCCGAGGACGTGGTGGCGCTCGAGTGGGGCCTGACCGAGAACCTGCTGACCCTGGGTGTCGTTCCCGTCGGCCAGGCCGACGTCGAGGGCTACAACACCTGGGCCACCGTGGTTCCCCTGGACCCGACGGCCACGACCGACGTCGGGACGCGGGGCGAGCCGGCCATGAGCGACATCACTGCGCTGGACCCCGACCTCATCGTCACCACCACCGACATCCCGGAGAACGTCATCGTCCAGCTCGAGGACATCGCGCCGGTGCTGACGGTCCGCGGCTCGGACGCCGAGGACCCGCTGGGCTACATGCGCGAGACCGTCGAACTGCTGGGCACCGCGACGGGCCGCGAGGCCGAGGCCGAGGAGGCACTCAACACCTTCGACGAGAAGGTCGCCGAGGGCCAGGCCGCGCTCGCCGAGGCCGGGCTGGAGGGCGCGGAGTTCACGATGGCCGACGGCTGGATCGTCAACGGGGTCGTCTCGGTCCGGATGTACACCCCCGGCTCCTACTTCGGCGCGATCGGTGAGGAGCTGGGCATGGTCAACGCCTGGACCGAGGGTGGCGACCCCGACTACGGGCTCGCGCAGACCGACATCGAGGGCCTCACCGCGCTCGGCGACGTGCAGTTCCTGTATGTCGCCAACGACGCCTCCGGCGAGGCCGACCCGTTCGCCGCCGGCGTGGAGGGCAACGCGATCTGGGAGCAGCTGCCGTTCGTCACCTCGGGCAACCTGCACCGCCTCCCGGACGGCATCTGGATGTTCGGCGGGCCGGAGTCCGGCGCCGCCTACGTCGACGCCATCGTCGAGTCGCTCACGCAGTGAGGTGACCGGCACGCACACCCGCTCGAGCACCGACCCCGTCCTGGAGGCAGGACGGGGCGGTGAGCCGACCCCGGCAGGCCGGGCCGGCGGGCGGGGAGACCGGTTCCCGGGGCGCCGCATGGCGGGGGGCGCCCCGGGGACCCGGCCCGCTCTCGTGGGCATCGCCGGGGCCTACCTGGCCGTGGCACTGCTGGCCCTGCTGGTCGCCGCGGTCCACCTCACCCAGGGGACCTCCCCGGTCGGGGCGTCCGAGCTGTGGCAGTGGGCCACGGGGGCCGAGGGCATGGACGAGACCGCCGCCGTGCTCATCGCCTCCCGGGTGCCGCGCCTCCTCGCGGGGCTCCTGGTCGGGGTGGCCCTCGGCTTCTCCGGCACCCTGCTGCAGTCCATCGCCCGCAACCCGCTCGCCTCGCCGGACACCCTCGCCGTGAACGCCGGGGCCTACCTCACCGTGGTGCTGGTGGCCGTGCTCGGCGTGGCCGCCCCCTTCTACGGCCAGGTCGGCCTGACCTTCGTGGGCGGTCTGGGTGCCGCGGCCCTCGTCCTCGCCCTGGCCCGGGGTGGTGCGGCCGGGCCGAGCCGCCTGATCCTGGCCGGCGCCGCCATCTCCATGGCGCTGAACTCGGTCGTGACCCTGCTGCTCATCCTCAACGAGCAGGAGTCGATGGGGCTCTTCGCCTGGGGGGCCGGTTCGATCACCCAGTCGGGCAACCGCACCGTCGCCCTGGCCGTGCCGGTCGTGCTGTTCGGCATGCTCGCCTCGGCGCTGCTGTCGCGCAGGATGGACCTGCTGGCGCTCGGCGACGACGCCGCGTCGGTCCTCGGGGTGTCGGTCCGCAGCACCCGGGTCACGGCGGTCCTGGTGTCGGTGCTGCTGGCCGCGGTCGCGGTGGCCGTCGCGGGTCCGATCGGCTTCGTCGGCCTCGCCGCACCGCTCCTGGCCCGGCTGCTGGCGCGCCGGG
>JAAYYA010000162.1 GCA_012515595.1 Actinomycetales bacterium | reverse complement strand
TGGCGGACGAGGTTGCGGATGGCCAGGCCGGTGCGGTTCTGGGCTTCGCGGGCCACGGCCAGGGCGGTGAACACGATGGTCAGGTGGGCCTCGATGGCGTCCTTGGTGCGGGCGAACATGGGTCGGGCGCGTAGGTCGGTCTTGGACATGCGGAACGACTGCTCGACGTGCCACAGGTCGTGGTAGGAGCTGATGACCTCGGCCGGGGGCATCACGTCGGCGGGGATGTTGGTGACGTATCCCTTCAGCCCCACCAGCCTGCGGGCTCGGGCCAGGGACGCCTCGTCCAGTACGGCGGTGCCGTTGCTGTTCTTGACGAACCTGGGGGTGCGGGCCGTCTTCTCCCCGGCGATCACGGCCCGGGCCCGGTTCTCCTGGGCGGTGAGGACCTTCCCGTCTCGGACGGCGCGCTTGGCGCTGTAGGCCCACACCGCCCGCCACGACCCGGGATGCTCGGCGCGGTCCCAGACCGGCTCGGCGCGCAGGGCGGGGTCGTTGTCGGGGTGGGCGGCGCTGTGGGCGGTGATGGTGTCGATGATCTGCCCGTCGGTGAACGCGTCGCCGTGCCAGCGGAAGTGGCTGGCCAGGTCCAGCGGCGCCTTGGTGGTCTTGGACCCGACGATGAACCGCAACTGCGCGTCGTCGAGTGCGGTCAGGTTCTTGCCCGAGAGCATCCCGGCGTCGGCGACCACGACCATGTCGGCGATCCGGTGGCGTTCGGCGAACGCCTTCACGATCGGCACGATGGTGCGGGTCTCGGCGTGGTCGCCCTCGAAGCAGCCCACCTCCAGGGGGAACCCTTCTCGGTCGACCAGCAGCCCGACCACGATCTGCGGGTCGACGCGGCGTTCCTTGGAGAACCCGACCTTGCGCAGGTCGTCCTCCTTCTCGGCCTCGAAGTACAAGGTCGTCACGTCGTAGAGCACCAGCGAGACATCACCGCTGGTCAGCGCATGAGTGAAGCATGACGCCGCGATCTGGTCCCGGTAGGACCCCACTCCCGGACCGGACGCCTGGACGCGGTCAGCGGGACCCGCCGGCTGCGTGTCGGTAGCAACGGCACGAGCCAGCGTCCGCCGCATCGTCGCGTAGCTGACCGGTGTGCGGCCCAGATCGGTCAGCACCCGCGCGGCGTCCAGCAACGAGGTCGGCTCCACGATCCGGGCCAGGACCAGATCACGGAACACCTCGTCACCCACAGCGTCGAACCCCAGCCCCGAGTACACCCCCGCCAACGCCTCGAACAGCACCCGCATGTCCGTGGCCACCACCCGCGCGGCACCAGTCGGCACCGCTGCCTGACCGCCCGCCGCGCGGGCCTCGCCGGCCACAGGGAACAGCCCTGGCTGCGCCCGCCCGGGGACAGGCTCGGCGAGCAACGCCGTGACCGGCGCGGCCGCCTCCACATCCAGGTCGAGCGCCACCTGCCCAGACGGTTCCAGCAGCTCACGGGCCTTCGCCATGAGGATGCCGAGCTCGACCTGGGTGTGCGCGGACCCGACATGCTCGACGATCCGCTGGCGTCCCTCGACGTACTCCGCGATCTGCACCGCCGTCGCTCCCGACGTCGTCCGCACCCGCCTGATGAACACCACACGACGAC
>JAAYYA010000161.1 GCA_012515595.1 Actinomycetales bacterium | reverse complement strand
GCGCTCGGTGGGGTGAAATCCCGACGCACGGTGCGCTCGGTCGGGGAGGGGTGGGCTACAGGAGGCCCTGGGCCTTGAGCGCCAGGTAGTGGTCCGCCAGCTTCGGCGGGAGCTCCTCGGGGTCGGCGTCGATGACGTGTACGCCCATCCGCTCGAGCGCGTCGGCGGTGCGCTGGCGCAGCGACACCGTGCGCTCGGCGGCGGCCGCGTCGTAGACCGCCTCCAGGTCACCGAGGTCCGCGCGCATGCGGCCCAGCTCGGGGTCGGCGACCGACGCGATGACCACCCGGTGGTGGGCGGTCAGCGCGGGGAGCACCGGGATCAGCCCCTCCTCGACCGCGGCGGGCTCGAGCGCCGTGAGCAGCACCACGAGCGCCCGCCGCCGGGTCAGCCCGGTCACCTTGCCGGCCAGCATCGTCCAGTCCGCCTCGACCAGCACCGGCTCGATCGGCGCCATCGCCGTCACCAGCTGGTGCAGCAGCGCCTTGCGGTCGGTGTTCGGGGTGACCCGTCCCCGCACCCGCCGGTCTCCGGCGATCAGGTCGATCCGGTCGCCGGCCCGCGACGCCAGTGCCGCCAGCAGCAGCGAGGCGTCCATCGCGGCGTCCAACCGGGGCTGGTCGTCGATCCGCGCCGCGCTGGTGCGTGAGGTGTCCAGCACCAGGATCACCCGTCGGTCCCGTTCCGGCTGCCAGGTGCGCACGACCACGTGCTGCCGCCGGGCCGTCGCGCGCCAGTCGATCGAGCGCACGTCGTCGCCCTCGACGTAGTCGCGCAGCGAGTCGAACTCGGTGCCCTGGCCCCGGGTGCGCACGGCCGACCGACCGTCGAGCTGCCGCAGCTGCGCCAGACGGCTGGGCAGGTGTCTCCGGGAGTGGAACGGCGGCAGGGCCCGGATCGAGCCGGGCACCTGCACCGAGCGCTGACGTGCGGCGATGCCGAGCGGCCCCCGGACCCGCACGGTCACCCGGTCGGTGCGCCGGTCCCCGCGCCGGGTGGGCAGCAGGTGCGTGGTCAGCCGGCGCCGCTCCCCGCCGGGGACGTCGAGAGTATGCCGTTCGCCCGAGGCCCCCGCGGACGGCACCCAGGCGTCCCGCACCCGGCCGCGCATCCGGCGCCGGGTCGGGTTGGTCACCGTCAGCGTGGAGGTGCCCGGCTCACCGAGCCGCACCTGCTGGTTCTCCGACCGGCTCCACGACAGCTTCGCGGGGGAGGGGGCCAGCAGCAGGTCCAGGGTGATGACGACCACGCAGCCGAGCAGCCACCAGCGGACCGTCGACATCGACGGCCACTGCAGGATCGGCACCAGCCCCAGGAGCACCAGGGCGACGGCCCGCCAGCTCAACGCCATGCGGCCGCCCGGGTCGGGGGTGCGGGGTGCCGGGGTTCCCGGACAGGGGGAGCCACGGCGCGGGAGGAGGTCACCGGCTCACCTCAGCGGGGGACCGGCACGGAGTTCAGCGCGCTGTCCAGCACGGAGGTCACCGAGACGCCCTCGAGCTCGGCCTCCGGGCGCAGCGCGAGCCGGTGCCCCAGGGTGCCGTGCGCCAGCGCCTTGACGTCGTCGGGGGTGACGAACGACCGGCCGTTGAGCCAGGCCCAGGCCCGGCTCGTGCTCATCAGCGCGGTCGCACCGCGCGGGCTCACGCCCAGCTGCAACGACGGGGACTGCCGGGTGGCCCGGGCGATGTCCACGATGTAGGCCACGACCTCCGGCGCCACCTGCACCTGACGCAGCGCCGCCGCCCCGGCCCGCAGGTCCGCGGGGCCGGCGACCGGCCGCACGCCGGCCCCAGCCAGGTCGCGCGGGTTGAACCCGGCCGCGTGCCGCTGCAGCACCTGCATCTCGTCCTCGCGCGGCGGGATCGGCAGCACCACCTTGAGCAGGAACCGGTCGAGCTGGGCCTCGGGGAGGGGGTAGGTGCCCTCGTACTCCACCGGGTTCTGCGTCGCGGCGACCAGGAACGGGTCGGGCAGCGGCCGCGGCGTTCCGTCGATGGTGACCTGCCGCTCCTCCATCGCCTCCAGCAGCGAGGACTGGGTCTTCGGCGGGGTCCGGTTGATCTCGTCGGCCAGCAGCAGGTTGGTGAAGACCGGCCCCTCGCGGAACTCGAAGTCGCTGGTCCGCGAGTCGAAGACGAGCGACCCGGTCACGTCGCCGGGCATCAGATCGGGGGTGAACTGCACCCGCTTGGTGTCCACGTCGAGGGCCGCCGCCAGCGTGCGGACCATGAGCGTCTTGGCCACCCCGGGCACCCCCTCGAGCAGGATGTGCCCCCGGGCCAGCAGCGCCACGATCAGCCCGGTGACCGCCTGGTCCTGGCCGACGAGGGCCTTGCCCACCTCGACGCGCACCCGGTGCAGCGCCTCCCGGGCCTGCTCCGGGCTGCTCTGCCGCCCGTCCTGCCCGTCGGGACCCTGCCCGTCGTGTGTCGTCATCCGATCATCCCTTCCTCGAGGGACCGCACCTCGCGGGCGATCCGGACCAGTGTCTCGTCGTCGGGCGCGGTCGCGTCGACCAGCAGCCGGTGAAGCTCGTCGGTATGCCGTCCGGTCGCCTCGCTCAGCAGCCGCACCAGCTGCTGGGGCTGGGTGTGGACGCTGAGGCCCAGCCGGGTCGCGAGCCGGCGGCGCGCCGCCAGCTGCAGGGAGGCCAGGGCGCGCTCGCGGTCCTGGGCGCGGCGGTACATCCGGCTGCGGCTCTGGGTGGTCTCGACCGAGCGGATCACGGCGGGAAGCGGCTCGGTCACGACCGGCCCCAGTCGCCGGCCGCGCCACACCATCGTGGCCAGCAGGGCCAGCAGGAGCAGCCACACCGACGGCATGAAGGCGTCCGGCAGGACGTCGATGAGGGACTGCGGAGCGGCGTCCTCGCCGGCGTCGGCCACGACCGGGACGTACCAGACCAGGTGGGGGTGCGCCCCCAGGAGGCGCAGGCCCGCGGCCGCGTTGGCGTCGTCCAGGATGTGCTCGTTGGTCAGCGAGCTGGCGATGCCCGCCACGATGGTGTCGGGACGGTTCCCGGCGGCGGGCAGCTCCACCAGGAAGCCGGCCTGCGCCCCGCCCGCGTTGTAGCCCGGCGTCGGGGGGAAGCACGGCTGCGCCGCGCCGCGCTCGCCGGTCACCTCCACCAGCCGGTTGGCGTGGCTGATCTCGTCGCCGTCGCGCCAGTTCACCAGGGTCGCCTCGCATCCGGGGGCGGCGGCCCCGGTCTGGGAGAAGGACCTGCCGTCGACCGGCAGGTCGAGGACGTCCCCGCTGTTGCCCTCCGGACCGAGGACGACCAGCAGACCGGCGCGCTCGACATACGACATGACGTCCTCGCCGGCGCCCTGACCGAGGAGACCGGTCCCGGCGACGAGGACCGTGGTGTCGGGGGTGACGTCGGCGCGCAGCAGCTGGGGGAGACCGCGGGCGACGGTGACGTCCACGCCCTGCTGCTCGAGTACCCGCGCCAGGGCCCGCATGCCGTCGTCCTCGGGGTTGTCCGGGTCGAAGGGCAGCTGGTTGGTGGTGCGCATGCCGCCCAGGACGGCCGCGCCGAGGGCGATGAGCAGCACGAGCAGACCCCAGACGGCCAGCTTGCGTGCGGTGCGGCCGCTCATCCGACCCGCACCCGTGCCGGTCGGGTCCGGGCCAGCACCCGGTCCAGCTCGCGGACCCGCTCGGCCTCCTCGCGGGAGGCGTGCTGGTCGCCGTAGCAGACCGCGTCGAACCGGTCGGCGGCGGACAGCAGGGCGTCGGCGTGGTCCGGGAAGGGGGCGCGCAGCCCGAGGGCGATCTCGTGCGCCGTCGTGCCGGGAAGCTCGTCCAGCAGGGCCCGTTCGTCGGTGGCGGCCGCGATCGCCCGGTAGGAGTCGAGCAGCACCGCGTCCCACCGGCCGTCGCGCGCGGCGGCCGCGGCACGGGCGCGGTAGTCCTCGGCGGTGAGGCCGGCCTCGTCCAGGACCGGCCCGCCAGCCTTGTCGGTGAGGCGGCGGGAGCGTCGGGTGCCGCGGACCGCGAAGTAGATGGCGACCGCGGCGAGCGCGAGCACCACCCCGAGCAGCAGGGTCGAGAGGCCGGTGGAGCCGGGCATGATCTCGATGAGGCGCCCGAAGCGTTCCAGGAGCCAGTTGAGGCCCTTGACAATGAACGACTCGGGGCGGTTGTACTCCGCGCCCGCGAGCTCGCGCTGCAGCAGCTCCCGGGCCTCGTCCCGGTCAGGGTCCAGCACGGTCAGTCCCGGCGCGCGGCGGCACGCTCCTGCGCGGCCCGGACCAGACCGACGTCCAGGCCCTCGCGCCGGATCCGCTGGTCGAGGTAGAGCAGTGCGGTGACGCCCGCGGTGAACGGCGTCACGATCGCCCCGATCAGGAAGGTGCTCAGGTGGTCGATGACGACCTGCAGGTAGTACTGCGTGCTGATGTCGCCGGAGATGAGGCCGATCACCATCCCGAGCAGCACGCCGATGAGCCCGCCGACCATCGCGGAGAACAGCATGGCCACGATCCCGGCGAGCAGCGTGATGCCCAGCACCCGCCACGCCTGCTTGCCCTGGGTGAGGGCCCAGCTGCGCTTGAGGCCGGCGACCGGGCCGGCCTTCTCGAGGACGACCGCGGCCGGGCCCAGCGAGAGCCGGGCGTAGAACCACAGCATGAACGGGATGAACCCCAGCATCGCGATGACCATGAGGATGCCTCCGAGGGGGCCGAGGGCGAAGGTCAGCGCGACCCCGCCCAGGATCACCGCGGCGGCGATCCCGAAGATCGCCAGGAAGGACAGCACCGAGATGCCGATGAGCGCCGGGATCCGGCCCTTGACGGCCTGCCAGGTCTGCGCGATCCCCACCCGGTCCCCGAGCGCGGCCTCGCTGACCACGTAGATCACGAACCCGCTCAGCGCGAGGGTGGCCAGGGAGTTGAGCAGCGTCGGCACCAGGCTGGCGATCGCGATCTGGTCGATGAGCCCGAGCCGGGGGAAGAGCGAGGGGATCAGCATGCTGAAGCCGAGCGAAGGCACCAGCATGACGGCCAGCACCAGCACCGCCATGCCGATCGTGGCCTCCGGGTTGCGCCGCATCGTCTTCAGCGCGCCCTCGAACATGTCGCCCAGCGACAGCTGGCGCAGCGGGATGACCCCGGGTTGGTGCATCCGGACGAGGTCCTCCGGCGGCAGGTTGTGCCACTGCGTGGGCTGCCCGTAGGCCGGGTGGTAGCCCGGTTGCTGGCCGTACTGCTGTTGCCCGTACTGCTGCTGGCCGTATGCGGGGGGCTGGCTGCCGTAGGCGGGCGGCTGCTGGCCGTACTGCTGTTGGCCGTATGCGGGGGGCTGGGTGCCGTAGCCCTGCTGCCCGTAGGCGGGAGGTTGCTGTCCGTAGGCAGGGGGCTGCTGCCCGTAGGCGGGCGGCTGGGTGCCGTACGGCGGCGGGAAGGCCGACGTCTGCTGCGGCGGCGGGAACGCAGAGGTCTGGTCCGGCTGTGGAACCGGCCCCGTGGCCTCGGGAGAGGACTGACCGGCCTGCCCCTCGTCATACGACGGTTGTTCGGTCCCCCCGTCCTCCGGGCTCACGTAGCGACCGGGCTGCCAGTAGTCCTGCCCGTCCTCGGACTCGTCGCCGCCTGGGGTAGACCAGCGGTTCTCGTCAGGAGGTTGCCCCACGTCGCCACCCCTCCTGCTCGTCGTGCACGGTCAGTTCACCGACCCGCGCCTCTGCCTCGCGGGCCGTCATCGGCTCGGCGCCGAGCGCCTGCTGCGCCCTGACGATACCTGGCTCGAGGCGTCGGAGCGCCAGTCCGCGCCGCACCAGCGTCAGCGGGGGCTTGCGGCGCTCGGACAGGTCGCGCACCAGGCGGCGGACGAAGGTCTTGGTCGGGTGGTTGCGGATGCACCAGGCCGCGGCGAGGAGGCCGCGCTCGGTGAGCCCCGGGATGGTGTCCGCGGCGAAGATGCCCTCGGCGATGACGATCGGGTGGGTGCCGCGGTCGACCCGGTGCGCACCGGTCACCCGGGAGGTCGAGATGTCGTAGAGCGGGACCTCGACGCTGCCGTCGCGGCACAGCGTCTCCAGGGCCGCGAGCGCGTCGTCCAGTCGCCAGGAGCGCACGTCGTCCCAGTCGGGCAGACCGGCCTGCGGGCTCATCGGCAGGCCGGGGTCGTCGAGCTCGCGGTAGAAGTCGTCCAACTGCACCACGGGCCAGCCGTGCGCGGCGTGCAGCCGCTTCGCCAGCCGGGACTTGCCCGCGCCGCTGGGACCGGAGAGCACCAGCACCCGGGCGGTGCGGGGGGCCTCGGTGCTCATGGGCGCCGAGTTTACGTTGCCGCGAGCGGTCGCGTGCGGCCGCTCCGGGGCGGCGGAACCTTAGACTTGCCGGACCATGGCTACCCCTGAGACGACGACCTACCGCACGCTGCCCGCCCGCATCACCGGCACGGCGATCGTGGTGGCGGCCCTCGTCCTCTCGGTCGTGATGGGGACCATCGAGGGGAACCTCGGCAACAACCCGCTGTCCCCGATCGCCTTCATGGGCATCATCGCCGCGATTGCCTGGGTGCTGCTGCTGCGACCGCGTGTCGTCCTCGGCCCCGACCGGGTGGAGCTGCGCAACCTGCTCACCGACGTCGTCGTGCCGTTCTCCCGGCTGGCGTCGGTGGAGCGCAAGTGGGCGCTGGAGCTGGTCGACAACGCCGGCGCGAAGCACAGCTCGTGGGCCATCCCGATCCGGCGCGAGCTGCGTCCGCGGCGGGACATCGACAGCTACGGCGAGGCGACGACCCGTGGGAAGGCCGCCGAGGGCAACAACGCCGAGGTCATCTCTGGCCACGTCGAGCGGGAGATCCAGCGCTGGAAGCTGGCCGGCGGCGTCGACGAGCCCGGCCAGGGTGCGCACCGCACCTGGGCGCTCAGCGCGATCCTCCCGCTGGCCGCCGCGGTGGTCTTCCTGGTCGCGGTACTCGCGCTCGGCTGAGCCCCTGCCCCGACCGAGCGCGCGGTGTTGCGCTCCCGGAGGCGACCGGGCGCGCGGTGTTGCGTTCCCAGGGCCGACCGGGCGCGCGGTGTTGCGCTCCTGGAGGCGACCGGGCGCACGTGACGTCGCTCACGGCGATGACTCCGGTCAGCAACGCAACGTGTCCCGCCGACACGCCCACCGCGACCGGCTCAATCGTGCCCGGGCGCGGCTGAGCCGGTGCATGTCGGGCGTGTCGCGGGACGACGTGCCGGGCAGCTGGTCAGGTGCGGGTGAGCTCCTCCATCGTCGCCCGGACCGTCGCCAGGCGCCGTGCGGCCTCAGCGCGGGCGGTCGCCAGGGCGTCGCTGTCGCCATCGCCGTGGTCGGGGTCCACCGGGACCCTCGCCCCGCCGTCCACCGGGACGATCGCCTCGAGGTAGACCTTGAGCTTGGGCTCGGTGCCGCTCGGGCGCACGATCACCCTGGTGTCGTCGGCCAGCAGGTAGCGCAGCCCCTCGGTCGGCGGCAGCCCGCCCGCGCCCTCGGCCAGGTCCTCGACCGAGGTCACCGACACGCCGCCCAGCTCGGCCGGGGGCCGGTCGCGCAGCCGCTGCATGACGATCCCGATGAGCGAGAGGTCCTCCACGCGCACCGAGAAGGCGTCGGTCTGGTGCACACCGTGCGCCCGGGCCAGGTCGTCGAGCAGGTCCAGCAGGGTGCGGCCCTGCGACTTCAGGGTGGCCGCGAGCTCGGCGACCAGCAGCGCCGCGGTGACCCCGTCCTTGTCCGGCACGTTCGCCGGGTCGACGCAGTAGCCGAGCGCCTCCTCGTAGCCGAACCGGAGCCCGGGAACCCGGCCGATCCACTTGAAGCCGGTCAACGTCTCCTGCGCGGGCAGCCCCGCCGCCTCGGC
Source organism: Actinomycetales bacterium (assembly GCA_012515595.1). Taxonomy (GTDB): domain Bacteria; phylum Actinomycetota; class Actinomycetes; order Actinomycetales; family Dermatophilaceae; genus Ornithinicoccus. The sequence continues at coordinate 3,420 of JAAYYA010000161.1, read as the reverse complement.
CATGGCGCCCAGCAACCGCGAGGACACGATCGAGCGGGCCAGCACGGTGTGCGCCCCGTCCGGGTCCACGCCGCGGTTGATGATGTGCTGCCCGAGCAGGGCGCCCACCTCGTCGCCACGCAGCATCCGCCAGCCCTGCTCGTCCTCCACGGCAACGGCGCACCGGTCGGCGTCCGGGTCGTTGGCGATGACGATGTCGGGACGCACCTTCTCGGCCTGCGCCAGGGCGGCGTCGATCGCGCCCGGCTCCTCGGGGTTGGGGAAGGACACCGTCGGGAACTCCGGGTCCGGTGCCGACTGGGTCAGCACCGCCTGCGGCTCCGGGAACCCCGCCGCGGCGAAGGCACGGAGCACCGTGTCCGAGCCCACGCCGTGCAGCGCGGTGTGCACCACCGAGAGGTCGCGGGGGCTGTCGGGCGCCACGACGGACGCGGCGGTCCGCACGTAGGCGTCCAGCAGCCGGTCGTCCAGCGTCTCCCACCCGGTCGTGGCCAGCGGCACGCTCGCGGCGCCGGTCACGGCGGCGATGTGGGCGGCGATCTCGCTGTCCGCCGGGGGCACGATCTGCGACCCGTCGCCGAGGTAGACCTTGTAGCCGTTGTCCTGCGGCGGGTTGTGGCTGGCCGTCACCATCACCCCGGCGTCAGCCCCCAGGTGCCCGATCGCGAAGGCCAGCACGGGTGTCGGCAGCGGCCGCGGCAGCACCAGGGCACGGCCACCCGCGGCGGTCACCACCGCCGCGGTGTCGCGGGCGAAGACGTCGGAGTTGTAGCGCGCGTCGAACCCGATCACCACGGTCGGCTCGGGATCGACCCGCTCCTTCACGTATGCCGTGAGGCCGGCTGCCGCACGGATGACCACCACCCGGTTCATCCGGTTGGGACCGGCACCGAGGGCGCCGCGCAGGCCGGCCGTGCCGAACTCCAGGAACCCGGAGAACCGGTCCGCCAGGTCGGCGAGCGCGGCCTCGTCGGAGGCGCGGGCGGACTCGAGGACGGCTGCCAGCTCGGCCCGGGTGTTGGGGTCGGGGTCGTCGGCGAGCCAGGCCTCGGCGAGGGACAGGAGGTCGGTGGGTGACGGCATACTCAGATCCTCGCCACGATCTGGGACAGGAGCTCACCGCAGCGCTGGGCGGCCGCCTGGCCCGCCTCGATGACCTCCTCGTGGGAGAGTGCGGTCTCGCTGATGCCCGCCGCCGCGTTGGTGACCAGCGACACGCCGAGGACGTCCATCCCGGCCTCGCGGGCCGCGATCGCCTCGAGCGTCGTGGACATGCCCACGAGGTCGCCGCCCATGACCTTGGCCATCCGCACCTCGGCGGGGGTCTCGTAGTGCGGGCCGCGGAACTGCACGTAGACCCCCTCGTCGAGCGTGGGGTCGACCTCGCGGGCCAGGTCGCGGAGGCGGGGGGTGTAGAGGTCGGTGAGGTCGACGAAGTTGGCGCCCTCGACCGGTGACTCGCCCGTCAGGTTGATGTGGTCGCGGATGAGCACCGGGGTGCCGGGCGCCCAGTCGGGGTTGAGCCCGCCGCAGCCGTTGGTGAGCACGATGGTCTGGCACCCCGCGGCGGCCGCGGTCCGCACGGCGTGGACGACGGCCCGGACGCCGCGGCCCTCGTAGAAGTGGGTGCGGGTGCCGAAGACCAGGGCGCGCTTGCCGCTGCCGGACACCGCGACGGAGCGCATGGTGCCGGTGTGCCCGGCGACGGCGGCGCTCGTGAAGCCCGGGACGGCCGTGTTCTCGACGGTGGCGAGCGTCTCGCCGATGAGGTCGGCGGTCGGGCCCCAGCCCGATCCGAGGACCAGGGCGATGTCGTGGGTGGCGGCGCCGGTGTGCTCGGCGATGACGGTGGCCGCGGCACGGGCGACCTCTGCAGGGGATTCGGTGGTCACCGGGGCAGCGTACCGATGGTTGGATGGGACCGTGAGCGGAACGCAGACATCAGTGGTGATCATCGGCGGCGGCCCGGGCGGCTATGAGGCGGCCCTGCCCGCGGCGCACCTGGGGGCGGACGTCACGGTGGTCGAGCGCGAGGGCCTCGGCGGGGCGGCGGTGCTGACCGACTGCGTGCCCAGCAAGGCCCTCATCGCGACCGCCGACTTCATGAACCGGTTCGGGGCCGCGGAGCACATCGGGGTGCACTTCGACGACGCCCCCCGGGACCAGGGGGTGACCGCGCACCTCGACGAGGTCAACGAGCGGATCATGGGGCTGGCCCGTGCGCAGAGCGAGGACATCAAGGGCAAGCTCGTCACGGCCGGCGTGAAGGTCGTCAAGGGCGCGGCGCGACTGGCGGGACCCGGCCTGGTCGAGGTCGCCACCGACGTGGGGAGCGTCGAGTCCGGCGAGGAGCCGGCACCCTCCGGCGCCGAGCGCGCCGGGGAGACCCAGACCCTCGAGGCCGACATGATCCTCATCGCCACCGGCGCCCGACCGCGGGTGCTGGACAGCGCGGTCCCGGACGGGGAGCGGATCCTGACCTGGCAGCACATCTACGACCTGACCGAGCTGCCCGAGCACCTCGTCGTCATCGGCTCGGGGGTCACCGGCGCCGAGCTCGCCCACGCCTACCTCGGTCTCGGCTGCCGCGTCACGCTGGTCTCCTCGCGGGACCGGGTGCTGCCCGGTGAGGACCAGGACGCCGCGACGGTGCTGGAGGAGGTCTTCCGCAGCCGCGGCATGGAGGTGCTCAACCGGTCCCGGGCGAGCGGCGTGGTGCGCGACGGCGACTCGGTGGTGGTGACCCTGGTGGACGGTCGCGAGGTGCGGGGCTCCCACGCGCTGCTGGCCGTCGGCTCGATCCCGAACACCGAGGATCTGGGGCTGGAGGAGGCCGGGGTCGCGCTCGCGGACTCCGGGCACATCACCGTGGACCGGGTCTCGCGCACCTCGGTGCCCGGCATCTACGCCGCGGGCGACTGCACGGGTGTCCTGCCGCTGGCCTCGGTCGCGGCCATGCAGGGACGCATCGCGGTCGCCCACGCGCTGGGCGATGCGGTCGCGCCGCTGAACCTGGGGCGGGTCAGCTCCAACATCTTCACCGACCCGGAGATCGCCACCGTCGGCGTCTCGCAGGCGGACGTGGACTCCGGGGCGGTCGACGCCCGGTCGGTGATGCTGCCGCTCACCGGCAACCCGCGCGCCAAGATGTCCAACACCAGGCACGGGTTCGTCAAGATCTTCGCCCGCAAGGGCAGCGACACGATCCTGGGCGGCGTCGTCGTGGCGCCCCGCGCCAGCGAGCTGATCTTCCCGATCACGCTGGCCGTCGCCAACCGGCTCAACGTCGACCAGTTCGCCTCCACCTTCACGGTCTACCCCTCGATGTCCGGCTCGGTGGCCGAGGCCGCGCGCCAGCTGCACAGCACGCTGGACGACTAGCGCACCGGCCCTGGCCGCAGACGCCGTATGCCGAGGCGC
>JAAYYA010000160.1 GCA_012515595.1 Actinomycetales bacterium | reverse complement strand
GAGCGCAGCGCCTCCGACGTGCGGCCCGCGATGCCCTTGGCGCCCGAGGCGTTGTAGACGTTGACGGTCACCTCGGACGGCGCCAGGGTCGGGGCGGGCGCGGTCGCGGTGACCTGGTCGGTGTCCTCGCCCTCGGTGCCCGGCAGCCAGCCCTGGTAGTAGGCCAGGGCATAGACCGCCACGGCGATGAGCAGGGCCACTAGTGCGGTCAGCACCAGGGCGGCACGGCGCCGACGACGGCGCGCGGCGGTCGACATACCGGCAGTACGCACGTAACCCACGGGAGCTCCTTGTGATCCGGTGAGCGAACGCTACCGAGTGGTGGGGCCGGGAATGACGAGGACACGCCCGTGCACGAACGGGCGACCGGCCAGCGCCGCCCGCAGCGCCCGGTGCAGGCCGTCCTCGAGGTAGAGCTGGCCGCCGTAGTCCACCACGTGGCAGAAGATGTCGCCGTAGAAGGTGGAGTCCGCCGCGAGCAGGTGCTGGAGGTCCAGCGTCGCCTTGGTCGTGATCAGCTCGTCGAGCCGGATCATGCGCGGCGGCAGGTGCGACCAGTCCTCGAGGTGGTGGGGAGGGTATGGCTGCCCGTCGCCCACGCCCTTGAAGATCATGGGGCCAGTCTAGGAGGCTCCGTAGGGGGCTCCTCGCAGCAGGGACTTACTAGAGTGCTGCCCGTGACCGAGAACGTGACCGAGACCCAGCTCGACCAGATCCGCGCCGGCTACACCTTCGAGGGGCCGTCCATCACCCTGGGCGCAGCCCTCCACGAGGGCCAACCCGTGCCCGAGGCGACCGTCCGGCTGCCCCTGGGGTCGATGAACCGGCACGGCCTGGTGGCCGGCGCGACCGGCACCGGCAAGACGGTGACGCTGCAGGTGATGGCCGAGCAGCTGTCCGCCGAGGGGGTGCCGGTCTTCCTGGCCGACATCAAGGGCGACCTGACCGGCCTGGCCACCCCGGCAGGGGAGAACCCGAAGGTGACCGAACGCATGACCGGACTGGCCCAGGAATGGGAGGGCACGGCATACCCCGTGGAGTTCCTCTCCCTCGGTGGTCGCGGCAAGGGCGTCCCGATCCGGGCCACGATGAGCGGCTTCGGCCCCATCCTGCTGTCCAAGGTGCTCGGGCTGAACGACACGCAGGAGTCGAGCCTGGGGCTGATCTTCCACTACGCCGACACCAACGGGCTCGCTCTGCTCGATCTGAAGGACCTGCGCTCGGTCGTGCAGCACCTGCTCTCCGACGAGGGCAAGGCGGAGCTGAAGTCGCTCGGCGGGCTGTCCACGGCCACGGCCGGGGTGATCCTGCGCGAGCTGATCGCCTTCGAGGCGGCCGGTGCCGACGAGTTCTTCGGCGAGCCCGAGTTCGACACCGCCGACCTGATGCGCACCGCCGCGGACGGCCGGGGCATCATCAGCTGCCTCGAGCTGCCGGGCGTGCAGGAGCAGCCGGCGCTGTTCTCGACCTTCCTGATGTGGCTGCTGGCCGACCTGTTCCAGGACCTGCCGGAGGTCGGCAACCCGGAGAAGCCCAAGCTGGTCTTCTTCTTCGACGAGGCGCACCTGCTGTTCAAGGACGCCTCCAAGGCCTTCCTGGAGTCGATCGAGCAGGCCGTGCGGCTGATCCGCTCCAAGGGGGTCGGCGTCTTCTTCGTCACCCAGGTGCCCAAGGATGTGCCGGAGTCGGTGCTGGCCCAGCTCGGCAACCGGGTGCAGCACGCGCTGCGGGCCTTCACCCCCTCGGACGCCAAGGCGCTGAAGGCCACCGCCAAGACCTTCCCGCTGAGCGACTACAACCTCGAGGAGGTGCTGACCCAGCTCGGCACCGGCGAGGCGGTCGTCACCGTGCTGTCCGACCGCGGCGCGCCCACCCCGGTGGCGTGGACCCTGCTGCGGGCGCCGCAGGGGCAGATCGGCCCGTCCCCCGAGGCGACCGTGGACGGCGTGGTCGCCGGATCGCCGATTGGCCCGAAGTATGCCGAGGTGCTGGACCGCGAGTCCGCCTACGAGTTGCTCGCGGCCAAGATGGAGGCCGGGGCCAAGGCTGCCGAGGAGGCCGCGGCCGCCGAGGCCGCCGCCAAGGCTGCGGAGGAGGCGGAGAAGCAGGCCGCTGCCGCGGAGAAGGAGGCGGCCAAGGCGGAGAAGGAGGCCCGTCGACGCGAGAAGGAGGACCCCTCGATCGTCGAGCAGGTCGTCGGCTCCTCGGCGTTCAAGTCGATGCTGCGCTCCGCGGGCACCGTCATTGGCCGCGAGATCTCCCGGAGCATCTTCGGCACCGGCCGCAAGCGCTGACCCTCGAACCGCATCGGCCCGCCCCGGCCGCCACCTCCCGACCGGCGCCGCCGCCACTTCCCGACCGAGCGCGCCGGCTTGCGCTCCCAGGGGGGACCAGGCGCGCCGAGTTGCGGTCCTGGGAGCCACCGGGCGCGCCTGTGGCCCACTCACCCCCGCCCCGGAAGCAAGCTCTCCCCCGGAAACCGTCATCACCCCCCAGAAGTGTTCAGGGGGTAGATGACGGTTTCCGGGGTTGATCGACGGGCGGAGCTTCGCCGCGTGCCCGGTCGGCTCCGAGCGCGCTGAGCGCTGGGTCCACCCGAGCCGGCGCCGTTCACCCTAGGAACGTAGTGGTTGACCCAGGAAGCGTTCCTGGGTTGACCGGCCCCTTCCTGGGTCAAAGGGCAGCCCGGCCCGTGCGGCGAGGGGCTGACAGTCGGAACGCGGCGAGGGCAGCCCGACCCGCGCGGCGAGGAACTGACAGTCGGAAAGCGTGCCGTGGCGTGCAGAGTGCATGGCGCCGACATGAAGGGGCCGGCCACCGCCCCCACGCGGTGACCGGCCCCGGTCTCGGGAGCGCAACCTCATGCGCTCGGTTCGGTCTGCGAGCGCAACCTCATGCGCTCGGTTGGGTCTG
>JAAYYA010000159.1 GCA_012515595.1 Actinomycetales bacterium | reverse complement strand
CCCGCGGGCCCGCCCATGAGGCGCGGGATCGCGGCCAGGTACGAGTCCAGGTTGCGCCGCACCTCGGCCACCGAGTCGCCGCCGAACTTCTCCAGCACGGCCTCCGCCAGCACCAGGGCCACCATCGCCTCGGCGACCACCCCGGCAGCGGGCACCGCGCAGACGTCGGAGCGCTGGTGGATCGCGGTCGCGGGCTCCCCGGTGGCCACGTCGACGGTCTGCAAGGCACGGGGGACCGTGCTGATGGGCTTCATCGCCGCGCGCACCCGCAGCACCTCCCCCGTGCTCATGCCGCCCTCGGTGCCACCCGAGCGCAGCGTCTGCCGCTGGATCCGGCCGGCGTCGTCACGGACCATCTCGTCGTGCGCCTGGCTGCCCCGGCGGGCCGCCGTGCGGAAGCCCTCGCCGACTTCCACACCCTTGATGGCCTGGATCCCCATCAGCGCACCAGCCAGGCGCGCGTCCAGGCGCCGGTCCCAGTGGGTGTAGGAGCCGAGGCCCGGAGGCAGGCCCCAGGCCAGCACCTCGACGACCCCGCCGAGGGTGTCGCCGTCCTTCTTGGCGGCGTCGATCTCGGCCACCATCGCGGCCGACAGCGCCTCGTCGAGGGTGCGCACCGGGTCGGCGTCGATCCGCTCGACGTCGCCGGGTCGCGGCAGGCTGGCCTCCTCCGGGGCGTCCCGGTTGCCGTCGGCGCCGGACGCCGAGCCGATCGCCACCGTGTGGCTCACCAGGCGGATGCCGGCGGCCTGCTCGAGGAAGGCCGCTGCCACGGCACCGAGGGCCACCCGCGCGGCCGTCTCGCGAGCGCTCGCCCGCTCCAGCACCGGCCTGGCCTCGTTGAAGCCGTACTTCTGCATCCCGACCAGGTCGGCGTGCCCGGGCCGCGGTCGGGTCAGGGCCTTGTTGCGGGCGATCTCCTGCGGCGCGCCGACGTCGTCGGAGCGCTCGAGGTCACCCGCGTCCACCGGCTCGGGGTTCATGACCGCGGTCCACTTGGCCCACTCGGAGTTGGCGATCTGCAGGGCGATCGGGCTGCCCAGGGTCAGGCCGTGCCGCATGCCACCCAGGAAGGACAGCTGGTCGGCCTCGAACTTCATCCGCGCCCCGCGTCCGTAGCCGAGCCGCCGGCGCGCGAGGGCGCCCTCCACGGCCTCCCGTTCGACCCGCACCCCGGCGGGGAGTCCCTCGATGAGCGCGGTGAGCGCGGGACCGTGCGACTCACCCGCCGTTAACCAGCGCAGCATGGCTGGCATCTTGTCACGCGTCAGAACAGACTGCCCAAGGCACCCGGTGCGACGAGCAGCGCGAGCATGGCCCCGACCATCATCGGCGGGCCGTAGGCCAGGTGCCCGTGCCGGTCGGTCTTGCGGGTGACCAGCAGGTAGATGGCGAACACGCCGCCGACCAGGAAGCCGGCATACATCCCGACCAGGACGCTCTGCCAGCCGAACCAGCCCAGCCCCATCCCGAGGAGCCCGGCGAGCTTGACGTCCCCCAGACCCACCGCGAGCGAGCCGCGGGCCAGCGACAGCAGGGCGAGGGCGAGATAGCCGGCGCTGCACGCGAGGCCCGCCAGCACCACCCGCACCATGTCGCCCCAGGCCGCCGCCACGACGCCGGCCACGAGGAAGCCGAGCAGCAGCACCCCCATGGAGGGCCACATCAGCCGGTCCGGCAGCCGGTGCACGTCGAAGTCCATCGCGGCCAGGCACACGCAGGCGAGGGACACGATCAGCAGGGTGGCCAGCACGATGGTGTGCACCAGCCAGGCGTGCGGCGAGTCGGCCCCGGGATCCCCGCCACCGGGCTGGGCGGCGTCGGAGGCCAGCACCCGCCAGGTCAGCACCCACCAGGAGATCGCCAGGTTCGGGACCACCCACCACCGAGACCCCGGCAGGGGCAGGTCCACCTCGTCCGGCTTGCGGTAGGTGACCCACCGCAACCACCGCGCGACGGGGATCCCAACCAGCGCACCCACCCCGGCCAGGAGCCAGGGCACGGTCTCGGTGGTCACTCCGCGGGTCCCACCGCAGCGGCCAGCGCGGCGGACATCGCCTCGACCGGGGCCTCGCGCCCGGTCATCAGCCGCACCTGCCGTACCGCCTGGTGCAACAACATCCCATCGCCCCTCGTCACGTGCACGCCACTGACCCGCCAGTCAGCGGCCCACGGAGTCGGCCACCCGGCATACACGACATCAAACACCACGGCTCCCTCCGGCAGGGACCAGCCGTCCACAGGCGGTGTCGCGCCGCCGGGCACGGTGCTGACCACCACCCCGGGCCCGCCCCAGGAAGCCGGCCCGTCCGCATACTGGCTGGTGGTCGCCACCATCCCGAGCCGCTGGGCCAGCTCGAGCGTCTCCGGGCGGGCACGGTCCCGCACCAGAAGCCCGACCTCACGCACGCCGAGCCCGCGCAGCGCCAGCAGGGCCGACCGCGCCGTGGCACCGGAGCCGACCACCGTGGCCGGCCGCGGATCCGCGCCGGCGCCCAGCGCCTCCTCCGCGCCCGCGGCGCGCAGGGCCGTCTCCAACCCGTGGACGTCGGTGTTGTCGGCCCGCCAACCCCCCTCGTGGCGGGTCAGCGTGTTGGCGCCACCGACGAGGGCGGCCTCCTCCCCGACCACGTCGCCCAGGGCGAGCGCCTCCTCCTTCAGCGGCATGGTGACCGCCAGGCCCGCCCAGTCCTCCGGCAGCCCCATGACGTATGCCGCGAGGTCACCGGCCTCGACCAGGTCCCGGTGGAAGGACCAACCGGTCAGGCCGAGGGCCTCGTAGGCGGCCCGGTGCAGGACCGGGGACAGCGAGTGCGCGATGGGCGACCCCACCACGCCGGCGTGCCGGGTCACCGGTCAGCAGCTGTCCGGGTTGTCCCGGCACCACTGCTGGAACTGCTCGGAGGCCTTGTTGTGCTCCTCCAGGGAGTTGGTGAAGACCGTCTCCCCGGTGGAGGGGTTGACCGTCACGAAGTAGAGCCAGTCGCCGTCGGCGGGGTTCATCGCGGCCTCGATGGCCAGGGCCCCCGGGCTGTTGATGGGTCCTGGCGGCAGACCGGCATGCAGATAGGTGTTGTAGGGGCTCTCGTTGGCCCGCTGCTCCTCGGTCGTGCCGGCCTTGCCGCGCTCCTGGTAGATGAAGTGGATCGTGGAGTCCATCTGCAGGTGGCCGTTGGTCTCGGAGTCACCCTCCAGGCGGTTCTCCATGACCCGGGCGATCTTGGGCAGGTCCTCGGCGAACATCCCCTCGGCCTGCACGATGCTGGCCTTGATGATGACGTCCTGCATCTCGGCGTCACCGAGACCGAGCTCCTCGTAGCGTCGTGCGCCCAGGTCGATCATCGCCTGGAGCTGCTCCTCCGGCGTCGCGGTCGGGCTGAACTCGTAGGTGTCGGGGAACAGGTATCCCTCGAGCTCGCCGTTGGCGGCCTCGGGCAGGTCCAGGGACGCCGGGTCGACGGCCTCGTAGTCCTCGATCTCGTGGCCGGTGGCGTCGGCCAGCAGGGCGAAGACCTCGTCCCGCCACAGCCCCTCACGGATCGTGACGCCCATCCGCTGGCGCGCGTCGGGGTCCACGAGCCGGTCAAGCGCTGCCGCGGAGCTCATCTGCTCCGCCATCAGGTAGGTGCCGGGCTGGATGCTGGTCGAGCGCTGGTCGGCGGCGGCGGTGTTCGAGAAGGCCTCGACGGAGGCGACGACCCCCGCGTCGTAGAGGATCTGCCCGATCTGGGCGCCACCGGCGCCCTGGGGGATCTCGATGGTCACCTCGCCGGTGCCCGCGCCCTCGAAGTCCTCGGGGGCGGAGGAGCTGAAGTCCAGGTCCGGGATCATGCCGCGGACGGCGTTGAAGCCCATCCAGCCGCCGACCCCCACGACCGCGGCCGCGACCACGATCGCGCCGATGCGCACCACCGGGTTGCGCTTCCGGCGCCGCCTCGGCCGGAACATCTGCTCGTCGGCCGGGGCCGCCTCGGCGAGCACGTCGTCGGCCAGGGAGTCGTGGTAGTCCTCCTCGAACCCGTGCTGCCCCTCCCCGAAGGCGTGGTGCGCGTCGTCCGGGTGCACGTCATGGTGCGGGCCGTGATCGTCAGGGTGCACGTCGTCGTAGTGCAGGTCGTCGGGGTGCAGGTCGTCGGGGTGCGGCCCGTCACGGTAGTCGGCGTGCTCCCCGGAGGGATGCTCGCCCGCCCAATCGTCCGCCGGGGGTCGGCTCATGGTCGGGTTCCTTCACTCGTCGTCGCGGACCGCTTCGTCCGTGGCTTGCGGCCCCCGAGGGCCTCACCGGCTGGGCGGCCGGTGTTTCGTTCAGTGTCCAGTGCAGCCTGCAGTATGACGACCGCGGCCGCCTGGTCGACACGCGCTCGGTGCTCACGTCCGGGGACCCCGCTGGTGTGCAGGGACCGGTGCGCATCCACGGTGGAGAGCCGCTCGTCGACCAGTCGCACCGGGGTCCCGCCGAGACGGCGGTGCAACGCAGCAGCGTAGTCGCGGATCGACCGGGCGGCCACACCTTCGGCCCCGGACAGGTGCCGGGGCAGGCCGACGACGACCTCGATCACGGCGCGGTCGCGCGCCTCGGCAACGATCTCGTCCATCTCGCTGCGGTGCTCGTGATCGCGGCGGAGCGTCGCGACGGGGGTGGCCAGGATGCCGGCCGGATCGCAGGTCGCGAGGCCGACGCGGGCCTCACCCACGTCGACGCCGAGCCGCGCCCCCGGCCTCAGGCGCGGTGCGCCGTCCGGTGGGTCATCCCTGACCAACGGCCTGCTCGATCCGTGTGAGGGCCTCCGCGATCTGCGAAGCGTCTTGTCCCCCACCCTGGGCCAGGTCGTCCTTGCCGCCACCGCCGCCGCCCAACGCCTGGGCGGCGACCTTGACGAGCTGACCCGCCTTGAAACCTCGGTCGCGCGCGGCGGCGTTGGTCGCGATCACCACGACCGGCCGGTCGTTGACCGCCGAGGCGGCCGCGACGACGCTCGGGCGCTCCTCGCCCAGGCGCGCCCGCAGGTCGGTCACCAGGCCGCGCAGGTCGTCGCCGGACACACCCTGGCCCGCGTCGTGACCGAGCCAGGTCACACCGTTGACGTCCTTGGCGGCCGCCACCAGCGCCGCCGCGTCCGACATCACGGCCGCCTGACGCATGCTGGCGATCTCCTTCTCGGCCTCCTTGAGCCGGGCGACCAGCTGCCCGACGCGGTCGGTCAGGTGCTCCGGACGCACGCCGACCAGGGTGGACAGCTCGCTGACGAGGGCCCGCTCGCGGCCGAGGAACCGCAGGGCCTCCATGCCGACCAGCGCCTCGAGGCGCCGTGAGCCGGAGCCCACCGACGACTCACCGGTGAGGGTGAGCGCCCCGATCTGGCTGGAGTGGCGCACGTGGGTGCCACCGCACAGCTCGCGGGACCACGGGCCGCCGATCTCGACGACCCGCACCTGCTCGTCATACGTCTCGCCGAACAGGGCCAACGCCCCGGCCGCGCGGGCCTCGGGCAGGGTCATGTAGGCCGCGGCGACGGGGAGGTCCTGGCGCAGCGCCAGGTTGGCGACCTCCTCGATCTCCGACTTGGTCGCCGCCGACAGCGAGGAGTTCCAGGCGAAGTCCAGCCGCAGGTAGCCGGGCTTGTTGTAGGAGCCGCTCTGCAGCGCGGTCGGGCCGAGCACCTGACGGAGCGCGGCGTGCACCACGTGGGTGCCGGAGTGGGCCTGGCAGGCCTGGACGCGCCACTCCGGGTCGACCTGGGCGCTGACCCCGGCGCCCTCGGTGAACTCCCCGGACTCGACCTCGACGGTGTGCACGATCAGGCCCTTGACGGGGCGCTGCACGTCGCGCACCCGCAGGACGGCGCCGGAGGCGGTCTCGATGACGCCCTCGTCGGCGATCTGCCCACCGGACTCGGCGTAGAACGGGGTGCGGTCCAGGACGAGCTGACCGCGCTGGCCCTCGGTGAGCGCCGGGACCCGCTGGCCGTCCACCACGAGGCCGAGCACCGAAGCCTCGGTGCTGAGCGTCTCGTAGGCGAGGAACTCGGTCGCCCCGCGGTCGCGCAGCTCGCGCCACACCTCCGTCGAGGCGTGCCCGGACTTCTTGGCCTTCGCGTCGGCCTTGGCACGCTCGCGCTGCTCGGTCATCAGCCGGGTGAAGCCCTCACGGTCCACCTCGAGACCCTGCTCGGCCGCCATCTCCAGGGTCAGGTCGATCGGGAAGCCGTAGGTGTCGTGCAGCGCGAACGCCTGGTCCCCGGGCAGCTTGGTCTGCCCCTCCTCCTTCGCCCGGCCGACCGCCAGGTCGAGGATGGTGGTACCCGAGGCGAGGGTGCGGCGGAAGGCCTCCTCCTCGGCGTAGGCGATCTGGCTGATCCGGCCGAAGTCGGCCTCCAGCTCGGGGTAGGAGGCCTTCATGACGTCCTTGCTGACCGGGAGCAGCTGGGGCAGCGACGGGTCCTGGACGCCCAGCAGCCGCATGGAGCGGACCGCGCGGCGCAGCAGGCGGCGCAGCACGTAGCCGCGGCCCTCGTTGCCCGGCGTCACCCCGTCGGACATCAGCATCAGACCGGAGCGGACGTGGTCGGCCACCACGCGGAAGCGGACGTCGTCGCCCACCTCGCCACCGTAGCTGCGGCCCGACATCTCCTCCGCGCGCTCGATGACGGGGTAGACCTCGTCGATCTCGTAGAGGTTGTCGACGCCCTGGAGCAGGTAGGCGACGCGCTCCAGACCCATCCCGGTGTCGATGTTCTTGCTGGGCAGCTCACCGGCGACGTCGAAGTCGACCTTGGAGCGGACGTCCGAGAGCACCTCCTGCATGAAGACCAGGTTCCAGATCTCCAGGAAGCGGTCCTCGTCGACGACCGGGCCGCCGTCGGGGCCGTGCTCCGGGCCGCGGTCGATGTAGATCTCGCTGCACGGGCCTCCCGGCCCGGGCACGCCCATGTGCCAGTAGTTGTCGGCGAGGCCGCGGCGCTGGATGCGCTCGGCCGGCAGGCCGATGACCCGCGACCAGATGTCGGCCGCCTCGTCGTCGCTCTCCAGCACGGTGGCCCAGATGGTGTCCGGGTCGAAGCCGAGGCCACCCTCCTGCTGGGACCCGGTGATCAGGTTCCAGGCGTGGGTGATCGCCCCCTCCTTGAAGTAGTCGCCGAAAGAGAAGTTGCCGTTCATCTGGAAGAAGGTGCCGTGCCGGGTGGTCTTGCCGACCTCCTCGATGTCGAGGGTGCGCACGCACTTCTGCACCGACGTGGCCCGCGGCCACGGCGGCGTCTGCTGCCCCAGGAAGTAGGGCTTGAACGGGACCATGCCGGCGTTGACGAACAACAGGTTCGGGTCGTCATACACCAGGGGTGCGCTGGGCACGACGGTGTGACCGGTGCCTTCGAAGAAGGACAGCCAACGGCGGCGGATCTCGGCGGTTTCCATGGGCTCCTCGTCGTACAGGGGACGTTGCACTCTATCTTCCGGCACGCGAACGACTGCTAACCACCGGAGCCGGTTCCCTTCCGGCCGGGGCGGATCCCGCGGATGATCGCCCGCAGGTCCCGCCAGCGGGGCCCCAGCCGCTCCTCCCACCCGCGGTCGGTCGGGTGGTAGTACTCCGCGTCGACCAGGTCGTCCGGGAGGTACTGCTGGGGCCCGACGCCGTTGGGCTCGTCGTGGCTGTAGCGGTAGCCGTCGCCGTGCCCGAGACGTGCTGCCCCGGCGTAGCCGCTCCCCCGCAGGTGGGCCGGCACCGCGCCACCGCGGCCCGCACGGACGTCGGCGATCGCGGCGTTGATGCCGGAGTAGGCCGCGTTGGACTTGGGCGCGAGCGCGTTGTGGACGACGGCCTGAGCCAGGATGATGCGGGCCTCGGGCATGCCGATCTGCGCGACCGCGTCCAGCGCGGCGACCGCGGTCTGCAGCGCGGTGGGATCCCCCATCCCGACGTCCTCGCTGGCCGAGATGACGATCCGGCGGGCGATGAACCGGGGGTCCTCCCCCGCCTCGAGCTGCCGCGCCAGGTAGTGCAGCGCCGCGTCCACGTCGCTGCCCCGCATCGACTTGATGAACGCGCTGGCCACGTCGTAGTGCTGGTCCCCGGCGCGGTCGTAGCGGACCGCCGCCTGGTCCACGGCCTGCTCGGCCGTCTCCAGGGTGATCGTGACGACCTCACCCTCGCGACCGGCGGGGACCGCGTCCAGGGCGACGCCGGCGGCGGCCTCCAGCGTGGTGAGGGCCCGACGGGCGTCGCCCCCCGCGATCCGGATGACGTGATCCCGGGCCTCGGGAGCCAGCTCGAAGGCGCCGTCCAGCCCGCGCTCGTCGGTCAGCGCCTGGTCGACTACCTCCCCCACCTGCTCCTCGTCCAGGGAGGTCAGCCGGATCAGCATCGAGCGCGACAGCAGCGGCGCGATGACGCTGAACGAGGGGTTCTCCGTCGTCGCGGCAACCAGGATGACCAGGCGGTTCTCCACGCCAGGCAGTAGCGCGTCCTGCTGGGCCTTGCTGAACCGGTGGATCTCGTCGAGGAAGAGCACGGTCTGCCGGCCGTAGAGGCTGCGCTCCCGGGTGGCCTGCTCCATGACCGCCCGCACGTCCTTGACCCCAGCAGTCACCGCCGAGAGCTCGACGAAGGTGCGTCCAGCGGCCTGCGCAACCAGGTGCGCCAGGGTGGTCTTACCCGTCCCGGGCGGCCCCCAGAGGATCGCCGAGAGCGGTCCGGCCGCCCCGGCGTGGCCCTCGATGAGGCGCCGCAGCGGGCTGCCCGGGCGCAGCACGTCGGACTGGCCGCGCACCTCCTCGATGGTGCGGGGGCGCATCCGGACGGCCAGCGGTGGCTGCAGGTCGCCCGCGCCGACGTCCTCGGCCTGCTGGGCAAACAGGTCATCACCCACGGAACCGCTCACCCCGGCAGGCTAACCCGCGCCGCCGTCAGTGCCGCAGCGTCCTGCCCGCCTCCGCCCCCGCACGACCGCGCTCCCCGCCAAATTCGGTCGCGACCCAGCCGACGCCTGCCTAGCGTGAAATGGATGGACACCGCTCACCTCGTTCTCAGCGTGATCGCCATCGCGGCCAACGGCTTCTCGGGCGTCGCGGCACTGGTGCACCTCAGCCCGATCCTGCCGGGCATGGCCCGGGCCGGTGTGCCGTCCTCGTGGCTCACCTTCCCGATCGGCACCCTGAAGACCCTGGGGGCGCTCGGACTGGCCCAGACATTGTGACCTGGACTCGGCAAGCCGGTCCGGGCGGCACGGTTAGCATTCCGCCGTGCCCCAGGACACCACGCTACGCACCATCGGCTCGCACGCCGACCTCCTCGACCTGACCGACGGGGACCCGTTCGTGCGGTGGGGCGTCCCCGACCCGCTCTTCGGACTCGTCCTCGCCAACCACGGTGCGGTGGCCATCGAGCGGTTCGGCCGGCGCGGCCGCGGACTGTGGATCCTCCCGCACTCCGGTGGCGGCACCGACGCGATCAGCCAGCTCCTCGAGCAGTTGCGTGGTCCGGTCGCCGAGCTGGGCACCTCAGGCATCTCCATCCCGCAGCAGTATGCCGAGCAGCTGGCTGAGGCCTTCGCGCTCGGCCCCGGCGGGGAGTGGGACTGGATGTGGACCACGCACGACCCGCCGCGGGTTCCGCTCGAGGATGACCTACTCATCCTCGACGACACCACCGACGCCGCGGAGCTGGCCGCGCTGTCGACGGCACACAGCCCCACCGGGGAGGGTGACCCCGGCACGGGCAGGACCCGGCTCTGGCTCGGGATCCGCTCGGCCGACGGCGAACTGCTGGCCGCCGGGGCGATGCAGGCACTCGAGACCGGCGTCCCGCACCTCGCCGGGATCGTCACCCACAGTGAGCACCGGGGTCGCGGCCTGGCCCGGGCGGTCACGGCCGGGCTCACCCGGGCCGCGTTGGCCGAGCACGGGGTCTGCACGCTGGGGATGTACTCCGCGAATCCGCCGGCCCGCGCGATCTACACGGGTCTGGGCTTCCGCACCGCCTACGCCTGGCACTCCCGACGGCTGGCCGAATCTCAGCCGCCCGGCCGCGCAGACTGAGTCTCGGCAGGTCCCACCCCGAGCGGACCGGGCAGCCTCCGCCCGGCAGCCTCAGCCCGGGCAGCCTCAGCCCGCCGCGGCCTGCACCCGCAACGCGCGCAGCAGGTGGTCCACCTGCTCGACGACGATCCGTCGCAACGCACGCGGGGCCTCGGGATGGCCCGCCAGCCAGTCCTGCGCCGCCCGCACCGCGGGGTGCTCGACGGGTTCCTGCCCGGCCTCCAGATCCCCGCGCGGGAAGAGCCCGGTGACCAGGATGCTGGCCATCACCATCGACCGCTCGTCCCACCACCGGGAGATGGAGGAGTAGTAGCGCTCGGCATACGGCTCGACGGCCTCTGATCCCGACGGCTCGGTGAAGCCTGCCACCAGGGCACGCAGGTGGTCGTTGGTCAGGTGGTGGTCGGTGGTCATCGCCTCCCAGGCCACCTCCTTGGCCAGGACCGTGGGGCGGGACGCCGAGGCCCGCAGGTGCGCCGTGCGGCCGCTCATCGTGTCGTCACCCGACAGCTCGACCGCGAGCTCGCCCTCCGCCACCGCGTCCTGCGCCGCGAGGGCGGCCAGCGCGGTCCACCGCAGGTCCTGGTCGACGTCGAGCCCCTCGGGCACGACACTGCCGTCCAGCAGTCCCCGCACGACCGGAACCCCCTCTGGACACGTCGCGGTGGCCCGGACCAGCGCCCGCGCCCAGAGGACCTGGTGGTCCGAGCCGGGCTCGGCCGCCACCAGCGCCGCGCGGCACAGGGCGACCTGCTCGACCCGCCAGGACTCCCGCAGCGACGCTGGGGCGAAGGACTCGACCGCCGCATGGAGCGTGGTCAGGCCCGACCCGAGGAGGGCTGCGTCGCGCTCGTGGGGCAGCTGGTCGATGGCGCCCCGCACATAGGCACCGACCGGCAGCACCCCGTCGCGCACGGCGTTCCACAAGGACGACCAGACCAGCGCACGGCTCAGCGGCAGCTCGATCGAGCTGACGTGGGCCAGGGCGCTCCGGGTCGACACCTCGTCGAGCCGCACCGTGGCGTAGGTCAGGTCCTCGTCGTTGACCAGCACCAGGTCGGCCGGCCGGCCGATCGCGTCTGGCACCTCGGTCTCCACGCCGGTGACATCGAGCTCGTATGCCGCCACCCGGGTCAAGCGCTCGTCCTCCAGCGCGTAGCACCCCACGACGAGCCGGTGCGGTCGCTCCACCGGCACCCCGTCCGCCAGCGGGTCGCGGGCGTCCTGCCGGATCACCAGCCGGCTGACGGTCCCGTCCTCCGCCCGGTCGACCACCGGGGTGAGCTCGGAGATCCCGGCCGTCTCCAGCCAGGACCGGGACCAGGCGGCCAGGTCGCGGCCGGAGGCCGCCTCCAGACACTCCAGCAGGTCGCCCATATCGGTGTTGCCGAAGGCGTGGCGACCGAAGTAGTCACGGGACCCCTCGAAGAATGCGCTCGCTCCGACATACGCCATCAGTTGTTTGAGCGCGGCCGCGCCCTTGGCATAGGTGATCCCGTCGAAGTTCTGGCGCGCCGCCTCCATGTCGTCGATGACCGCCACGATGGGGTGCGTCGTCGGCAGCTGGTCCTGGCGGTAGGCGAACTGCTTGCGGTCCATCGCGAAGCGGACCCAGTTGTCGGTGTAGGCGGTCGCGGCGGAGGTCACGTGATAGCCCATGAGGTCGGCGAAGGACTCCTTGAGCCACAGCCCGTCCCACCAGCGCATGGTCACGAGGTCGCCGAACCACATGTGCGCCATCTCGTGCATCAGCGTCGTGGCCAGCGCCTGCTTCTGCGCGCGGGTGGCGCGGCCGCGGTGGAGGTACTGCTCGGTGAAGGTGACCAGGCCGGGGTTCTCCATGGCGCCGATGTTGTACTCCGGCACGAAGATCTGGTCGTACTTGCCCCACGGGTAGGGGTAGGCGAAGTGCTCGTCGAAGAAGTCCAGTCCCTGGCGGGTCAGGCGGAGCATCTCCTCGGCGTCCAGGTAGGGCACCATCGAGGCGCGGCAGAGCACCCCGAGCTCAACGTCCTGGGACGAGCCGTCGGGACGCTGCACCGACCAGGTGCCGTCGACGCGGTGGTAGGGCCCGGCCGCCACCGCGGTGATGTAGCTCGACAGCGGCGGGGTCGGCGCGAACGTGAGGGTCGCGAAGCCGTCGGCCTCCGTGCGGGAGACCTCGGGCTGTCCGGAGAGGACCTGCCACTCCTGCGGCGCGGTCACCACGAAGGTCACCCGGGCCTTGAGGTCGGGCTGCTCGAAGACCGGGTAGAGGCGCCGGGCGTCCGTCGGCTCGAAGTGGGTGTAGAGGTAGGTCTGTCCGTCCTGAGGGTCGGTGAAGCGGTGCAACCCCTCGCCGCTGCGGCTGTAGGTGCACTCGGCCTCGATGCGGACCTCGTTGTCCGCGGACAGGCCGGTCAGACGCACTCGGGCGCCGTCATACTGCGGCTCGAGCGGCTCCCCGTTGAGGGTGACGGACAGGACGTGGTCGGCGATCAGGTCGACCCAGGTCTCCTCCGTGATCGCCCCGAACGTGATGGTGGTGGACACCGGGAAGGTCTCAGCCCCCGGATCCGGCGCCGATCGCAGGTCCAGCTCGACACGCTGGTCGTGGACGGTGATCGTGCGGGCGCGCTCGGCGCACTCCGCGTGGGTCAGATTCGTCGTGGCGCTCACGGTCGCCAGTCAAACAGACTGCTGTCCGTATGCCGGCAGGCGCCGTGATCTGCCCCCATCCCGTTGTGCACGGGCTCAGGCGGCGGTGTCGGTGGTGGGTGTCAGGGTGGGACCACGTCGGGTATTCGAGCAACGCCTCGACGTTTGTCCACAGTTCGTGGGCATGTCGCGCGACAGTGTCGGACATATGTTCTAGAGTGGGGGTAGTTGGTCACCGAGGACCGGCGGAGCAGACACCCAGGGGAAGGGGGAGGGGACGATGAGCACACGGATGCTGGAGCGGAGCCTGGAGACCCGGTTGGGTCACCACTTGTCCTCCCTGGGCATCACCGACCCATACGTGTCGGCCTCCGGGCGGATCGTCCCGGCCCCCGGGCAGGACGTGCCCCGGTGGGTGCGGTTGCGCCGTTACTCCCCCCAGGCCCCGGTCCGGGTGGTCCTGGACGGGCCGACCCGCCCCACGCGGAACCCTGACCTCGGCTCCTCTGCCGCGGACGCCGGTGAGGTGAGCGACCGGGTGCGGGCAGCCCTGGGTGAGGCTGGGCTGGAGGAGGGGATGGTCGAGGTGTTGAGCCAGGTCGCGCAGGCGTGTGCCACGGTGACCAACCCGGCTGTCCTGGCCGCCCGCGCCGCCCAGGAAGCGACCCAGCGCAACGGGTCGACGGGGGCAACCGGCACGGCGGCCACAGGCACAGCGGCCTCCGACACGGCGGCCTCCGACACGGCGGCGTCCGACACAGTGGCGTCGGGGGTGGAGGGGCCGGGTGAGGTGGGTGCCGCGGTGGCCCGCGGGTCGGTGCTGCTGGCCAGCGTGGAGACCCTGCTGGCGGCGACCGCGAAGTTGGAAGCGGTCGCGGTGGCCGGGACCACCGGGTTGACGATGGCGGTCGGGCGGGTGCTGCTGGCCGACAAGGACGTGGCCGATCCGCAGGAGCTGTCGGCCACCGCCCGGGAGAAGTGGAGGGGCAGTATCAAGTCCCGCACCCGGGCCGAGCTGGCCGCGGCGACCGGGTGGGGCACCGGGCAGGTCGGTGACCTGGTGTCCCTGGCGACCGCCCCCGCGAGCGTGACCGGACCGGTGTCCCGGGCGATGGCCGCCGGCGAAGCGGGCTGGGCGTTGGTGCGCCGCTACCACCGGGCCTGCGCCGACCTGGACACCGAGGACGCCGCCGCGATCGCCAACGGCCTGTTCGGCAACGACCCGGACGCCGCGGTCACCGAACGGCTGGACTCCGCCGGTGAGCTCACCGGTAGCCCGTGGCAGCACACCGAGTTCAACCGGGTCCTGGACCGGGAAGTGAACAAGGTCAAGAACCGCGACCCCGAGCAGGTCGCCAAGGCCCGGGAGAAGGCCGCGGCCAACGCCGACGTCCGGCTGCGCGTGGACAAGGAAGGCACCGCCACCCTGACCCTCTCCTGCACCCCCACCCAGGGAGCCCTGGCCGCCGACCGCATCGAACGCGCCGCCCGCGCAGCCCGCGCCGCCGGCGACCCGCGCACCCTGCGCGAGCTGCGCACCGCCTTCGCCGCCGCGCTCCTGCTGCACGGGACCCTGGACACCACCGACCTGCCCCAGGACCCCGACCGAATCACCGTCGAACAGTGCGCCGAACTGTCCAAGATCCTGGGCGCCCTGCCCACCGCCCAGCTCAACGTCATCATCCCCCTGTCCACCCTGCTAGGCACCACCGGCCCCCTCACCACCACCACCAGCACCAGCACCGGCACCGGCACCGGGGCCACCGTTCCCGCCGGGCAGGCCGTCGACACCAACGGAAGGCCCGTCCCCGCCGCGTTCGCGCGACCACCAGGCACACCCCCGCCCGGCACACCCCTGCCCGGCAGCCCCGGCTGCACCTGCGTGTGCACCTGCCCCGCCAGCGCCAGCTCCGGCGATGGCCAGGCCCCACCACCACAAGCCCCACCACGGCAGGCCCCACCACCTGATGCCCCACCTGGTGAGGATCCGGGCGATGCCGGGCCGCGACAGGACCCGACCCCCGAGGATGAGTCCGCCCCCGACCAGAACCCGACCCCCGACCAGACCCCGGACCAGGAGCCGGCCGGTGAGGACGGGGTGGCCGAGGTCATCGGCAAGCACAGCATCTTCCTGTCCGGGCAGGAAGCCCGGACCCTGGCCCTGACCCCCGGCTCCACCCTGTACCGGTTGGTCACCGACCCGGCCACCGGGGCCCTGCTCGAGCGCTCCACCACGGCCTACAAGTTCGACAAGGCGATGCGCGCCCACATCATCGCCGCAGACGTCTTCTGCCGGATCCCCGGCTGCCTGCGCCCGGCCTCCCGCGCCCAGATCGACCACGTCCAGGAATACGGCACCCAGGGCGGACACACCTGCATCAGCAACGGCCAACCCCTGCACGAACCCCACCACGACCTGAAGACCAAGAAACACTGGGACGCGGTCATCCACGCCAACCGCGACGTCACCTGGACCACCCTGCTCGGCCGCATCTACCGCACCAAGGCCCACGACTACACCCAGTACACCAAGCTCCTGACCGCCGCCACCACCGCCATCCACGACGCCACCGCCGCCGGAACAGCCCGCGCCGACGCCATCGACGACGCGATCTACCAAGCCCTGACCTACCGGCCCCCCGGCGCACCCTACCTAGCCCCCGACGACGACCCCTTCAACCCAGACATCTTCACCGCCTGGGACATCCTGGACACCACCCACCTCAACACCACCGGACGACGCACCTACCACCCCCACCCCGACACCCTCAACGCCGAGAAACAACGCCACCACGACACCCAGCCCGACCAGACCGACCAGGGCGACACCGGCGAGCAGGCCGACAGCACCGACCGAGCCGAGCACACCGGCCAGGCCCACAAGAACCGGGCAGACCGCGACACCCCCACGACCTACACCACCAAGCCCACCACCCCCTGGACCCACGACCCCGACGCCCCGCCACCCTTCTGAGCGGCAAGTCCACCCGGCACCTGGACCTAAGCATGAGGGACCCAGCACGAGAGCCCAGCACGAGAGACCCAGCACCAGGGAGCACACCCGAAGGAACCCGACCCATCGGTCGGGTCCTTCGTGCCTCACCGTCCCGAGCCGGCTCAGTTGTGGTGCATGACCTTGCGAGACAAGCGGTTGCCCAACGCCTGAGCGAGCTGAACCAGGATGATGATGACGATCACCGTCACCCAGACCACCCCGAAGTTCCAGCGCTTGTAGCCGTAGTCCAGCGCGAAGGCACCCAGCCCGCCACCGTCCAGCGTGCCGGCGAGAGCCGACATGTCAACAACGGCGATGCAGACGAAGGTGTAACCCAGGATCAGGGGACCCAACGCCTCGGGCACCAGCAGTGTGGTGATGATCCGCCAGCGGGTGGCCCCGGTGGCCCTGGCCGCCTCGATGACGCCGGGGTCGATGGCCACGAGGTTCTGCTCCACGATGCGGGAGACCCCGAAGGTTGCCGCCACCGACATCGGCACGATCATCGCCGTGCTCCCGAGCCGGGTGCCGACGATGCCGACAGTCAGCGGAGCCACCGCGAACAGCAGGATCAGGAACGGGATCGGCCGGAAGATGTTGACCACCAGGTTCAGGATGGCGAAGATCCAACGGTTCTGGAGCAGGCCACCCTTGCGGGTGGTGTAGAGGCCCAGCCCGAGGACCAACCCCAGCAGACCGCCGATCACCAGGGTCGCGGAGACCATGTAGAGCGTCTGTCCCGTGGCCTCGATCAGGTGAGCACCGTGCGTGCTCCACTCGAACCCCTCGTTCATCAGGCCACCTCCTCGACCTCGGTCACGTCCCGCAACCGGCGGACGACCTCGTCGACGGCGGCATCCGGGCCGGTGAGCTCCAGGGTGAGCGACCCGAAGGAGCGGGCCTGGAGGGTGCCGATGCCGCCGTAGACGATCTCGAAGCTGACGCCTGCGGCTCCGGCACCGGCCAGGACGGCACCGAGCCGGGAGCCGTCGTGGATCGTCGCGGTGACGATCCGGCCCGGGTGGGCCTGCCGGATCCGGGTCAGGTCGTCACCGCGGGGCTGGTCGTGGATGACCGTGGAGACGAACTTGCGCCCGACCTCCGACCGCGGGTTGGTGAACGTCTCGAAGACTGTCCCGCACTCGGCGACCCGCCCGTTCTCCAGGATGGCGACCCGGTCGGCGATCGCTCGCACGATCTCCAGCTCGTGGGTGATGACCACGACGGTCACGCCCAGCTCGGTGTTGACCTTCTTGAGCAGGCGCAGCACGTCCTGCGTGGTCTCCGGGTCGAGTGCACTGGTCGACTCGTCAGCCAGCAGCACCTTCGGACCAGCCGCCAGCGCACGGGCGATCCCGACGCGCTGCTTCTGACCGCCGGAGAGCTGGTCCGGGTAGGAGTGCGCCCGGTCCAGGAGCCCGACGAAGTCGAGCAACTCTGCGACCCGAGCATCCCGCCTCTCCTTGGGCCAGCCGGCCACCTTGAGGGGGAAGGCGACGTTGCCCGCAACCGTCCGCGACCGGAACAGGTTGAACTGCTGGAAGATCATGCCGATCCCCCGGCGCTTGCGCTCCATCTGCGACTCGGAGAGCCGCGCGACGTCCTGCCCGTCGACGATCAGCTCACCGGAGGTCACCCGCTCGAGCCCGTTGATGAGCCGGACCAGGGTGCTCTTGCCGGCGCCGGAGTAGCCGATGACGGCGAAGATCTCGCCCTCCTCGATGCTCAGGTCGACGTGGTCGACGGCGACGGTGGTGCCGCTACGGCTCGTGAAGACCTTGGAGACGTCACGGAACTCGATGATCGGTGACCTCACGCCACCGGACGTGCTCGACGCGGTCGCACTGCTCGGCGAAGACAACGTGCCATCCCTCCTCTCGTGATGCGTGGGGTCGCGATTCGCGGGGGCCTACTCAGCTGCTGGCCTCCAGGTTGGCCTCGGTGTCCTCGAGGACCTCCTGCAGCCGCGCCGGGTCGTAGCCCTCCACGATCACGGCCGTGCCACCCGAGGACTCGATCACCGCGTCGAGCACGTCCTGGTCGTGGTAGAGCTCGACGATCTTCAGGTAGGTCTCGTTGTCCACGTCACCGGGACGGGCCGCAAAGATGTTGATGTAGGGCTGGGCTCCGGGCGACTCGGGGTCGTCGGCGTAGAGGTAGCCGTCCAGGTCAAAGCCCGCATCGGTCGCGAAGTTGTTGTTGGTGATCACCCCGGCGACGTCCGCGTCGTGGATCAGCCCTGCGGTCTGGCTGGCCTCGACGGGGCGGACGACCACGGTCGACGCGTCCTCGTCGATGTCGTCCGGGGTCGGGGACGACGGGTCGCCCGTGAAGGTGATCAGCCCGGCGCCCTCGAGCACGAAGAGTGCCCTGGCCTGGTTGGTGGCGTCGTTGGGGATGGCGACCTGGTCGCCGTCCACGAACTGGTCCACGGACTCGTACTTCTCGGAGTACAGCGGCAGCGGCACGATCATCGTCGAGCCGATGGGGCGCAGGTCGTCGCCGGTGTGCACGTTGTGGTCGGCCAGGTAGAGGATGTGCTGGAAGGAGTTGAGGTCGATCTCCTCCTCGGCCAGGGCCGGGTTGGGCAGGGTGTACTCGCTGAAGTTCACGATCTCGACCTCGATCCCCTCGGCCGCGGCCTTCTCCTTCAGGATCTGCCACTGCGGCTGGGAGGCCTCGGTCGTGCCGATCCGGATGACGTCGGCGTCGTCTCCGCCGCGGGTGAGCGCCCAGCCCCCGGCCGCCAGGGCGGCGACGAGGACGAGGCCGCCGGCGATGAGCGGGGTCTTGCTGCGCCGCGGCTTCTCGGGGAGGGCCGGCGCGGCCTTCGGGGTGGTGTTCTCGGACATGTGTGTGTTCCTCTCGGGATGGTGGGCTGGGCTTCGCCCAGGAAGGAGCGGCGACAGCGCCGCGTGCTCGCGGCGGCGGTGCCGTGAAAGATGGGGTGGTATGCCGTGACGCAGGTCCTGCGCGGACGGCACCCGACGCTCGGGCCGGGTTGATAGGACGTCCTGACTTGCTAGGACGTCCTGACCCAGGTGACCGGTCCGACGTCCTGGAGGACGTGGCCGTGCCCTCGGTGGTGGGTCTCAGGCGGTGGGTCTCAGCGGCGACACATCATGACGAAGGACATGCCGCGGCACATCTCGCGGCGCCCCACGGGACGAGCCGGAGCGGTGCGGGCGACAGGCGTGGTCATGAACTCTCCATCGATGGTGTGACGTACAGGGGCTGTGACGTACACGGGCTGTGACAGTCCGGGCGAGCGCCCGGGCAAGACTCAGTACAGACGCTTTAACCCACAATGTCAAAACGCCGTCAGCCGAAGAACCGTCGCTCTAGTGGCACGTCAACCGGGTTAGGGTCGCAGATTCCACGGGCTAGTACGGTCTCACCGACGGCATCTGCCGAACCCCGAACTCAGCACGCAAGACACGGCGGGCCGCGTGCAGTCCCGCCATGCCGTGCACGCCCGGCCCGGGAGGGGCCGACTGTGAGCAGAGATACACTCCCGGCGCCACGGCATACGGGTCCCGGGCCAGCCGGGGTCGGGCGACCATCCGCCACATGCTGACCATCCCGCCCGCGATGTCCCCGCCCGGGTAGGCCGCGTTGTGATCAGCCATCCGCGACGCCGGTGTGACGAGGGCGTCCACGACCAGGTCCCGGAAGCCCGGGGCGAACCTCTCGATCTGCTGCTCCACCGCGGCGCGCACGTCCAGGGTCGAACCGGTCGGCACATGGGCATAGGTCCACACGGGACGAAGGTCGCCCTGGGGTCCCCCGACCGTCGTCGGCCCTCGAAGGTCCAGGCCGGCATCGGGGACGAGGCGCGTCGGGTCGTGCTGGGCGGGGTCGCTGACCAGCACCATCGGCGCCTCCGCGTGCCGTCCCGCAGCGACCTCGGCCTCCGCCCGGCGCATCTGGGCCAGGCTCCCGCCGACGTGCACCGTGCCGGCCCGACGGACCTCCGGATCGGCCCACGGCACGGGACCGCGCAGCACGAAGTCGACCTTGCAGACACCGCCACCGAGCGGGAGTCCGGCCAACCGGGAGCGGTAAGGCTCGGCCAACAGGTCGGCGGCCACCCGGGCGTGCGTGTCGAGCAGATGCACCCTGGCCGGCAGCAGGTCCTTCGGCGAGCGCACCGGATGGTCGGTGATGACGCGCCCGCCGTGCGCCTCCAGGTCCGCGACCAGGGCGCGGGTGATCGCCCCGATCCCCCCGCGCACCAGCGGCCACCCCTGGGTGGTGTGCGCCAGCGATCCGAGATAGCTGGCGGTGCCCGCCGCGGCCAGCGACGGCATGGGAGAGATGGTGTGCGCCGCCACCCCGCCGATCAGCGCGCGGGCCTCCTCCGTGCGCCAGTAGCCATCGCCCCACCACCGGGCCAGCAGTCCGGTGCTCACCCCGAACGCCGCCCCCGCGCGGGCGAGCCGGACCGGGTGCCCGTCGGGCAGGGAGCGCTTGTCGGACAGCGAGATCGCCGCGACCTCCGGGGCGTATGCCGTGAGGGGCCCCAGCAGACGGCGCCACCGCTGACCGTCGGTCCCGAGACGCTCGACCGTGCGCCCTAAGTCGCGATAGGCGACGCCCGCGCGGCCCCCGTCCAGCGGCTGGGCGTAGGAGACCTCCGGGGTGATCAGCTCGACCCCTCGGGCCTCGAGGTTGAACTCGGCGAAGAAGGGCGAGGTCGGCGCCGCCGCCGGCACCGCGGCGCAGACGTCCCGCAGCAGACCGGCCGACTCGGGCACCTTCTCCGTGCTTAGCGGGAGGGTGCGCACTCCCCCGCCGGGCGTGGGCTGTCCCTCCAGGACGGTCACGTCGAGCCCGGCGCGCGCCAGGATCACAGCGGCGGCCAGGCCGTTAGGTCCCGAGCCCACGACGACCACGTCCGTCACGCCTGCAGCCTATCCCGCAGCCCGGTCACCGGGAGGGTGACACTGATCGCCCCTGGCCGGAGGTGGTGTGCCTCCGGCCAGGGGCGTCGAGACGAAGCGGTCAGCTCTGGCGCGGGCTGACCTCGTCGGCACCCAGCGGCGCGGGGGCCGTGGGCTCCGGCTTGGCGTCGACGCCGGCCTCCTTGCGCTGCTGGGCCGTAATCGGTGCCGGGGCCTCGGTCAGCGGGTCGAAGCCGCCGCCGGACTTCGGGAAGGCGATGACGTCGCGGATCGACTCGGTGCCCGCGAGCAGCGCGACGATCCGGTCCCAGCCGAAGGCGATCCCGCCGTGCGGCGGGGCGCCGAACTTGAAGGCCTCGAGCAGGAAGCCGAACTTCTCCTGCGCCTCCTCCTGGGACAGGCCCATGATCGCGAAGACGCGCTCCTGGATGTCCCGGCGGTGGATACGGATCGAGCCGCCACCGATCTCGTTGCCGTTGCAGACCAGGTCGTAGGCGTAGGCCAGGGCCGAGCCCGGGTCGGACTCCAGGCTGTCCAGGAACTGCTCCTGGGGCGAGGTGAAGGCGTGGTGCACCGCCGTCCACGCACCCGCGCCCACGGCGACGTCACCGGAGGCGACAGCCTCGCTGGCCGGCTCGAACAGCGGGGCGTCGACCACCCACAGCAGCGACCAGGCCGACTCGTCGATCAGCTCGCAGCGGCGGCCGATCTCCAGCCGGGCCGCGCCGAGCAGCGCGCGCGAGGCCTTGGTGGCCCCGGCCGCGAAGAAGACGGCGTCCCCCGGGGCGGCGCCGACGTGCGCCGCCAGCCCCTCCCGCTCGGCGTCGGACAGGTTCTTGGCGACCGGCCCGCCCAGCGTGCCGTCCTCGGCCACGGTGACGTAGGCCAGCCCCTTGGCGCCGCGCTGCTTGGCCCACTCCTGCCACGCGTCGAACTGGCGCCGCGGCTGACTGGCACCGCCCGGCATGACGACCGCCCCGACATACTCCGCCTGGAACACCCGGAAGGGGGTGTCGGCGAAGAAGTCGGTGCACTCGACCAGCTCGGTGCCGAAGCGCAGGTCGGGCTTGTCGGTGCCGTAGCGGGTCATCGCCTCGGCGTAGGTCATCCGCGGGAAGGGTATCGGCAGGTCAACGCCGATGGTCTGCCACACGGCTTGGGCGATCGCCTCGCCGAGCTCGATGACGTCGTCCTGCTCGACGAAGCTCATCTCGATGTCGAGCTGGGTGAACTCCGGCTGCCGGTCGGCCCGGAAGTCCTCGTCGCGGTAGCAGCGGGCGATCTGGTAGTAGCGCTCCATGCCCGCGACCATGAGCAGCTGCTTGAACAGCTGCGGGCTCTGCGGGAGGGCGTACCAGCTGCCCGGCTGCAGGCGCGCCGGGACCAGGAAGTCGCGGGCCCCCTCGGGGGTGGAGCGGGTCAGCGTCGGGGTCTCGATCTCGACGAAGTCGCGCTCGTTCAGCAGCGTCCGGGCGGCGGCGTTGACCTTGCTGCGCAGGCGCAGGTTCTGGCCGGCGGCGTTGGCACCGGGGCGGCGCAGGTCCAGGTAGCGGTGCCGCAGCCGGGCCTCCTCCCCGACCGTGACGCGCTCGTCGATCTGGAAGGGCAGCGCCTCGGACGCGGACAGCACCTCGATCTCGGTGGCGACCACGTCGACACCGCCGGTGGGCAGGTCGGGGTTGACGTCCTTGTCCTCGCGGGCGGTGACGTCGCCGACCACCTTGACGCAGTACTCGCTGCGCAGGTCGTGGGCGGTGCCGGTGAGGACCTCGTCGCGGGCGACGACCTGGACGATGCCGCTGGCGTCGCGCAGGTCGATGAAGGCCACGCCTCCGTGGTCGCGGCGACGGGCCACCCAACCGGTGAGGGTGACGGTGGTGCCGACGTGCTCGGGTCGCAGCGTGCCGGCCTCGTGGGTGCGAAGCATGAGATCTCCTCTCGGGTCAGTTCCCGGAGGACGGCTGCCACCGGGAGGGCAGCCCGGGAGGTGTGGGCGGGGGCCAGGTCGCGGTGCCACCACACCTTTGCCGAGGGGACCTCGGCCTCTCGTCGGTCCGCCGGACGCGCGGTGCGCGGGTGAGGCCCGGGCCGGTGGGTGCTCGCGTCCGCGAGCCGGTCACCGGCCGTCGTGCGTGTCGGCCTCGGCGGGGCGTCACTCCGCCCCGCGCACGGGTGACATTCTACGGTTCGCCGGCGCCACGGCATACCAAGAATCCGGCTCGCGGCCGGTGACCCACGCCACGCGGGCCGCCCTGCAACCTTTGGGCAGGTCAGCGCGTGTGGATGGATGAAGCAGACGAACCGGTCCCCCGGCGGCAGCTGCCTCACCACCGACAGTGAAGTCAGGGGAGACAATGGAAGTCAGGAGGGACCGATGAGCCGACACCAGGCGGAGCAGGACTTCGAGGAGTTCTACCGCAAGACGGCGCCCAGGGTCGTTCACCTGGTGTACGCCACGACCGGCGACATGACCATCGCCCAGGACAGCGCCCAGGAGGCGTTTGCCCGGGCCTGGCAGCGCTGGTCGCAGATCAGCACGTATGACGAACCGCTGGCCTGGGTGCGCACGGTCGCCCGACGCCTGGCGATCTCTGCGTGGCGCAAGAAGAGCGCCCAGGACCGGGCCTATGCCCGGCACGGCGCACCGACGTCGGTCGCCGGTCCCGGGGTGGACCGGGTGGCCGTCCTCGAGGCGCTCCAGACCCTGAGCGAGCCGATCCGTGAGTCGGTGGCGCTCTTCTACATCGCCGACCTGTCGATCGAGCAGATCGCCGAGGAGACCGGGGCAGCGGTCGGCACCGTCAAGTCCCACCTGCATCGCGGTCGGCGCCAGCTCGCCGACGCGCTCGAGATCAAGGAGAACGACCATGCGTGAGGGGCAGGAGTTCCAGGACTGGACCAACGAGTGGAGCGAGGAGCAGGACGCCAGGCTGCGCACCTCGCTGGGGGCGCTGCGCCACGACGTGGACGCCGCGGGCATCCCGGACGTGCGGTTCGTCATGAAGCGGGCCGGCCGGCAGCGGCACCGGGCCGTGGTCGGCATCGCGGCGGGGGCCGCGGCCGTGCTCGGCCTGTCGTGGTTCGGCTACCAGGCCCTGGACAACACCCCCGGCACCGCGCCGGCGGGCGACGGCACCGCGACGGAGCCCGAGCGGACCCAGGACCCGACGGATGGTCAGGAGACCGACGGCGGCCAGACGGGCGACCCGACCGAGGGGACCGAGGCGGCACCGGTCGACCCCGCGGACCTGGTCGTGTCCGAGTCCGGTGGCCCCGACGTCTCGCTGTTCGTGCCGCCGGCGCTGTGGGCGTCCGAGGTGTTCACCGACGGCGACAAGAGCGAGGCCGTGACCGGCTGGTTCGAGACGACGGGCATGTTCGGGTGCGACCCGGACGACGTCTACTGGGGCACGCCGGAGGAGGGCACCTTCGGGATGATGTGGCTCACTGACGACAGCACCAACGTCTTTGCCACCCAGCGGGTCCGGGTGCTGGAGTCGTCCGCGGCCGCTGACGACTACGCCGCCCAGCTGAACGGCGCCCTCGGGGACTGCCAGGCGCCGGCCGAGGCGGACAACGTGGTCTTCGAGGTCGAGCCGCTGGAGCTGTCCGGCGCCTACCGCTTCACGACCACGTTCGTCGACGGCTCCGACGCGATCACGGAGTTCGTCTACGTCTTCGGTCACGAGGGCACGCCCGAGGCGGTCTCGACCATCCGGGTCACCGACTGGTCCAAGCAGGTCACCGACGACGAGGCCGCCGCCGAGCTCGAGCGGCTCAGCGACCTGGTGATCGGCAACTAGCGGGTCACCCCGCCCGGGGCCGGTCGGCGGGCCGGCCAGCCATGCCCGCTGGCCGGCCAGCCACACCCGCGGGCCGGCCAGCCACACCACACCTGACCGACCCGATGCGACCGAATGGGCGCCATGTGAGTGCTAGTCACTCACATGGCGCCCATCTCGTCGCACGGCTCCCGGGGACGTGAGGGGGCGGGTGCCATACGGGGACGAAGGAGCGTGCGAGACAGCCAGAACCACGACGAAACATGCGTGCGGCCGGCACCTGCAAAACCACTACGAAGATGCGGCCGGCACCTGCAAAACCGCTACGAAAAGGTGTGGGACGCGTGCAAAACCCCTACGAAATTAGGTGGGGAGGGGGTCGTCGCCGCGGGCGTGGGCCACCGCGATCAGGCGGCGCAGCACGTCCTCGTCGATCTGCTCCAGGCGCTTGACGTAGACGCAGCCGGCGCCCTCGGTGTAGTCCCCGAGCTGCGGCAGCAAGTCGGCTCCCTCGGGCAGGTCCTTCAGCCCGTAGAAGGTCAGCGCGGCGCGGCGGGGCGAGAACGCGACCTTGGGCCAGTCCCCCTGCCGACGCGGATCGCTGGGCGAGACGTAGCGGTAGGAGCCGTATCCCACCATCGACGGCCCCCACATCACCGGCTCCTCCCCCGTCACCTCACGCATGATGGCGGCCACCCGGTGGCCCTCGGCCACGCGCCGTGCGGGTTGGGCGGCGTCGAGGAACTCTCCGACGTCGGCGTCGGTGGGTCGGGTCTTGGG